>NZ_JBMDKJ010000019.1:0-112058 GCF_057809655.1 Niveispirillum sp. FG148 | reverse complement strand
GAGTCTATATCGCGGCAGACGCCGCTCTGCGCTGGGCCCCGGCTTTCGCCGGGGTGACGGAAGAAGCAGAAAAGCAGTCCAAGGAGCCCCCATGCCCACAACCGACATCAAGACCACCTGCCCCTATTGCGGCGTCGGCTGCGGCTTGATCGTCAGTCAGGCGCGGGATGGCTGGGTGGTGGGGGGCGACCCGGAGCACCCAGCCAATTTCGGCCGCCTCTGTTCCAAAGGCTCCGCCCTGATCGACACGGTGAATGCGGAGGCACGCGGCGATGTCCGCCTGCTGCATCCCCAGATCGGCAATACCCGTGTCGGCTGGGAAGAAGCAATTGCGGAGGTGGCGACCAGGCTTTCCGCCACCATCGCCGAACATGGGCCCGATGCCGTCGCCTTCTATGTCTCCGGCCAGTTGCTGACGGAGGATTATTATGTCGCCAACAAGCTGCTGAAGGGCTTCATCGGCAGCCCGCATATCGACACCAATTCCCGCCTGTGCATGGCCTCCACCGTCGCCGGGCACAAACGCGCCTTCGGGGCGGATGTGGTGCCGGGCTGTTACGAGGATCTGGAACTGGCCGATCTGGTGGTGCTGGTCGGGTCCAATCTGGCCTGGTGCCATCCGGTCCTGGCCCAGCGCCTGCGCAAGGCAAGGCGTGACCGGGGCACCCGCGTCGTCCTGATCGACCCGCGCGCCACAGCCTGCAACGATCTGGCCGACCTGCATCTGCCCGTGAAGCCCGGCACGGATGTGGCCCTGTTCAACGGGTTGCTGGCGCATCTGGATAATGCCGGCGCCATCGACCGCGCCTATGTGCTGCGCCATGTCACGGGGTTGGAGGCGGCGCTGGAGGCGGCGCGGGCCGATGCGCCTGATGTGGCCGCGACCTGCGGCCTGGACCCGGCCGACCTTGCCCGTTTCTATGACTGGTTCACGGCCACCCCGCGCACGGTCACCGTGTTCAGCCAGGGGGTGAACCAGTCGTCGCGCGGGACGGACAAGGTCAATGCCATCCTGAATGTGCATCTGGCCACGGGCCGGGTGGGCAAGCCGGGGTCCAGCCCCTTCTCTGTCACCGGCCAGCCCAACGCCATGGGCGGGCGGGAGGTGGGCGGTCTGGCCAACCAGCTGGCGGCCCACATGAACCCGGACGATGCGGGCGATGTAGAACGGCTGCGCCGGTTCTGGAAGGCGCCGGCCCTGAAGGGCGGGCAGGGTCTGAAGGCCGTGGACATGTTCCGCGCCATCCGTGACGGGCGGATCAAGGCGCTGTGGATCATGGCCACCAACCCCGCCGTCAGCCTGCCGGAAGCCGATCTGGTCCGCGAAGCCCTGGCCCTCTGCCCCACGGTCATCGTGTCGGACATTGTGGGCAGCACCGACAGCCTGGATTACGCCCATATAAGCTTGCCCGCCGCCGGCTGGGGGGAAAAGGACGGCACCGTCACCAATTCCGAACGCCGCATTTCCCGGCAGCGCCCCTTCCGCCCCCTGCCAGGCGAGGCCCGGCCCGACTGGTGGATCATGGCGAAGGTGGCGGCGGCCCTGGGCTTCGGCCCGGCCTTTGCCTGGACCAGCCCGTCCGCCATCTTCCGCGAACATGCCGCCCTGTCGGCGTTTGAGAATGATGGGCTGCGCGCCTTCGATATCGGTGCCTGGGCCGACGCCAAGGACAATGCCTACCAGTCCATGCCGCCCTTCCAATGGCCGCAGCCGGCGGGGGCCAAGCGCGGCACGGACCGGCTTTATGCCGATGGCCGCTACACCCATGCCAATGGCCGGGCCCGCATGTGGCCTGTGTCCTTCCAGCCGCCGGTAGAGCGGCCATCCCTGCGTTTCCCCCTGATCGCCAATACCGGACGGTATCGCGACCAGTGGCACACGATGACGCGCACGGGCCTGTCCGCCCGCCTGTCCGCCCACCGCCCGGAACCACTGCTGGAGATGAACCCGGCCGATGCCGCCGCCTGTGACGTGATGGAGGGGGAATTGGCCCGCATCACCAGCATGCAGGGCGAGGCGCTGATGCGGGTGACCATCACCCAGGCGCAGCAGCCCGGACAGGTCTTCGTGCCCATGCACTGGTCCGATACGCTGTCGGCCAGGGGCGGCATCGGCCGGCTGATCGCCGGCCACACCGATGCCATCTCCGGCCAGCCGGAAAGCAAGCATGTGCCCGTGCGGGTTGAACGGTTCATCACGCAATGGGCGGGGCTACTGTTCACCACGCGCGACCTGGACCTGTCCGCCATCCCCTATTGGGTGCGGCAGGAGGCGGGCGCCTGCCGCATCATCGAACTGGCCGGCGATGCGGAACCCGCCTTCCCCGCACTGACCGATTGCGAGCATCTGGATTATGCCGACCCGGCCCGTTCCACCCGCCGTCAGGCCTGGCTGAAGGACGGCCATCTGGTCGCCTGCCTGTTCCAGGACGGGGACCGGCCGGACGTGGCGCGCGACTGGCTGACGGACCTGTTCGCACAAGGCCCCCTGTCGCCCGCCGACCGCACCCGCCTGCTGGCCGGCCGCGCACGCCTGGCCGACGGGCAGGGCGATGCCGGCCCCATCGTCTGTTCCTGCTTTGCCGTGGGCCGCAACCGCATCGCCGACGCCATCACCTGCGGCAAGGCCCGCACGGTGGAACAGGTGGGCGCGGTGCTGGCCGCCGGTACCGGCTGTGGTTCCTGCATTCCCGAGATCAAGGAGATCCTGCGCCATGCTGCACCAGACGTCGCGGCCTGATCCGGCCCAGCCCATGCCTTACTTCCCCGTCTTTCTGGACCTGCGCGGCCGCACCGTGCTGCTGGCCGGCGGTGGGGAGGTGTCGGCGTCGAAGGCCCGCCTGCTGGCCCGTGCCGGGGCCGCCATCCTGCTGGTGGCTGATGAGCTGTCGGCGGAGATGCTGGAACTGCTGGAAACGGGCGCCATCACGCGGCGGGAGCTTGAATTCCGCCCCGACCTGCTGAACAGCGCCGTGCTGGCCATCGACGGGGCGGGCGATCCCGACCTGACCGACCGCATCCGCAGCGCCGCCTTTTCCCGCAATGTGCCCGTCAATGTCGTGGATGTGCCCGCACTCTGCGATTTCACGGTGCCGGCCATTCTGGACCGGTCGCCGGTGGTGGTGGCCGTGTCCACGGGCGGCGGCGCCCCGGCACTGGCCCGCAATATCCGCCAGCGGCTGGAAGCGGCCATCCCCGCCGGCTATGCCAATCTGGCCCGCGCCGCACGGCAGGCCCGCACCCGCGTGCGCGACCGGCTGGAGACCATGCGCGACCGTCAGCGCTTCTGGGACCGCGTCCTGTCCGGCCCCACGGCCGACCGGCTGATGGCCCTGCCGGAGGATCAGGCGGTAGCGGCCATCGAGGCGGAGCTGGCCCGGTTCATCGCCGGCGGCCGTGACCGCGAAGGCTCTGTAATGCTGGTCGGGGCCGGCCCCGGCGATCCGGGCCTGCTGACCCTGACGGCCGCGCGCGCCATCGGCACGGCCGACATCATCCTGCATGACGCGCTGGTGCCTGACGCCATCCTGGATCTGGCGCGGCGGGAAACGCGGCTGGTGTCGGTGGGAAAGCGTGCGGGCTGCCGCTCCGTCCCGCAAGCCTTCACCAACCGACTGATGGCCGCCTGCGCCCGGCGGGGGCTGAAGGTGGTGCGGCTGAAGGGCGGCGACCCGTTCGTCTTCGGCCGAGCGGGGGAGGAAGCGGATTTCCTGCGTGCCCAGGGTATTGCCGTGCAGGTGGTGCCCGGCATCACCGCCGCCATGGGTGCCGCCGCCCAACTGGGCCTGCCGCTGACCCATCGCGGCGTGGCCCGGTCGCTGCGCATCGTCACGGCCCATTGCCGCACGGGCGCCGAAACGGACGCCATCGACTGGCGCCCCCTGGCCGATGCGGGCACGACCCTGGCGCTTTATATGGGGCGTGACCGGCTGGGGGAAATCGCCGCCAGCCTGATCGCCGCCGGCCTGCCGCCCGTAACCCCCGCCGCCCTGGTGTCCAACGCCACAAGGCCCGAGATGGAGGCACGCTTTGCCAGCATCGCCGATCTGGCCGCCGCCCCCGCCCTGTCCGATCCCGCCGCGCCGTCACTGATCCTGGTCGGCGATGCCGTGGCGGAGGCGCCGGGCTGGGCCGCGCGGTTCGTGGCGGAGGAATGTGTGCGGGCGGTGGCGGTGTAGCCCTGCGGCACGCCGTCCGTTGCGCGCCTGGAAACAAGGCGCTATCGATGGGGGATGACTGAGCCCTGTGATCTTGGTGCCGTCGATCTGCTGGCGGCCTATCGGACCGGCGCGCTGTCACCTGTGGAGGTGATGCGTAGCGTCCTGGACCGCATGGATGCGGCCGAACCGCTGATCGCCGCAACCTGGGCCGCCCGGCCGGACGCAGCGCTGGCCGAGGCCAGGGCGTCGGAGGCAAGGTGGCTCGCCGGCACCCCGAAAGGGCCGCTGGACGGACTGCCCGTCACGCTGAAGGAACTGATCGCGACCAGGGGCGTGCCCAAGCCCATGGGTACGGCCGCCGCCGACATGACCCCGCAGGCAGCGGACGCGCCCCCGGCCGCCCGACTGGCCGAAGCGGGCGCCATCTGCTTTGCCAAAACGACCGTGCCGGATTTCGGCATGCTGTCATCGGGCCTGTCCAGTTTCCACCGTCTGACCCGCAATCCCTGGAATCCCGCGCTGAACCCCGGCGGGTCCAGTGCCGGAGCGGCCGCCGCAGCGGCGGCCGGCTATGGCCCCCTGCATGTCGGGACCGATATCGGCGGTTCGGTGCGCCTGCCCGCCGGCTGGTGCGGTATTTTCGGCTTCAAGCCCAGCAATGGCCGTATCCCCATCGACCCGCCCTATTACGGTCGCGTCGCCGGCCCCATGACCCGCACCGTCACCGACAGCGCCCTGATGATGGCCGTCCTGTCGCAGGCCGACGACCGCGACCACATGTCCCTGCCCCCGGCCACCCTGCCCTGGCCGGACCTGGACGCCCCTGTGAAGGGGTTGCGCATCGGCCTGATGCTGGATGCCGGCTGCGGCCAAGCGGTGGAGCCGGAAGTGGCCGCTGCGGTCATCGACGCCGCCCGCGCGCTGGAAGCCGAAGGGGCCATTGTAACCCCCGTCGGCCCCATCATCAGCCGGGAGATGCTTGACGGGCTGGACCGGTTCTGGCGCACGCGCTTCCTGCATGAAATGGAAAAGCTGCCGCTGGCCCGCCAGGCCTTGATCCTGCCCTATATCCGCGACTGGGTGGGGGCCGCCCGGGGTTACAGCGCCATGGATGTCTATACGGGCCAGGATCAGATGATGCGGATGAAGGACGCGGCCCGCGCCATATTCCAGGGGCTGGATTTCATCCTGTCGCCGACATCGCCCGGCCCTGCCTTTCCGGCAGAATGGGCCAGCCCCGTCAATGATCCGGCCCGGCCCTTTGAACATATCGCCTTCACGGTCGCCTGGAACATGTCGGACCATCCGGCATCGTCGATCAATTGCGGCTACACATCCGACGGGCTGCCCATCGGGTTGCAGATCGTGGGGCGGCGGTTTGACGATATGGGCGTGCTGCGCCTGTCCCGTGCCTTTGAACAGATCCGCCCGGCCCAGCGCCCCTGGCCCACGCCGTGGCAGCAACAGGTGACCCTATGAGCTTCCGTCCCGGCCCCCGCAACAGCATCACCGACATTGACGGGCTTCTGGTCGGCCATGCCACGGACGAGGTGATCGGGTCAGGCGTCACCGTCATCCGCTGCGGCGGGCAGTGGGTAGCGGCCGTGGATGTGCGTGGCGGCGGCCCCGGCGTGCGGGAGACGGAGACGCTATCGCCCGAAAATGTCGTGGGTGGCATCCATGCCATCTGCCTGTCGGGCGGGTCCGTCTTCGGGCTGGCGGCGGCGGACGGGGTTGTGGGCTATCTGTCGGAACGGGAGATCGGCCTGCGCCTGCGCCCCGGCGGCCGCGCCATCCCCATCGTACCCGGCGCCGTGCTGCACGACCTGAACAATCAAGGCGACAAGAATTGGGGGGAGATTTCCCCCTATCGCGCCCTGGGCGCACAGGCCGTGGCCCATGCCGGGGTGGATGTCGCCCTGGGCAGCGTCGGGGCCGGGCGCGGGGCCATGGCCGGCTATATCAAGGGCGGGATCGGTACGGCGTCCATCGATCTTGGCGGCGGCTTGATGGTGGCAGCACTGGTTGCCGTCAACCCCGTCGGCTCCGTCTTCATGCCGGACGGCCGCAGCTTCTGGGCCTGGCCCTATGAGATTGACGGCGAATTCGGCGGCATCCGCCCCGACCCGGCCCAACCGCCCGCCACGGACCCGATCCCGGACGAAACCCGCCTGCGCGAGCTGGGCCGGTTGCAGCCGGGCGCCAACACCACCCTGGCCGTCGTCGCCACCAATGCCGCCATCGACAAGGTGGAGGCCAAGCGCATCGCCATCATGGCCCAGGACGGCTTGGCCCGCGCCATCCGCCCCGTCCATACGCCGTTTGACGGCGATCTGGTCTTCTGCGTGGGCAGCGGGGCCGTGGCGCTGGGCGATGAGCGGGCCCGTTCCTGGCAGGCCGCCCGCATCGGCACGGCCGCCGCCGACTGCCTGGCCCGCGCCATCGCCCGCGGGGTGCATGCGGCGGGGTGACTTGGGCCAGCCGTCCCCTGGTGGACGGGGCCCCTAATTCCCCCAATCGCCCGACCCGGCCCCGTAATCGTCAATGGCGGTCAGCATGGCGGAGACCAGATCGCGTTCCCGCGTCGTCAGCTCCGGGCGCCAGATGTCGAACAGCAGGATGACGCGGGTCTGATTGCTGTTGTTCCAGGCTTCGTGCTCGATCGTGTCGTCAAAGACCCAGGCCCTGCCCTCCTGCCATTGCCTGGTGTCATTGCCGACGCGGAAGCCACATTTTTCTGGCACGATCAGCGGCAGATGGCAGATCAGGCGGGTATTCACGAAACCTGTGTGCGGCGGGATATGCGTGCCCGGCCGCAGCATGGAGAACAGCACCGACGGCGCCCGCCCCCGGATGCCGGCCAGCGGCAACCCTTCCAGCGCCTTCACCGTGGCGGGGCAGCGGGCGATATTGTCCGGCTGCGGTTCCCCGTTCTTCCACAGGAAGAAGGCGCCCCAATCCTTGTTGCCGCGCAGGCCCGACCGGTCGATCTGGGCGCGGTCGGCGCTGGCTTCCAGATAGGGCTGGAAGGCATCGGGCCCATCCAGCACGGCCTGAAGCTCTGTCCGGATGGCGTCCGTCTGTGCTTCCAGCGGCTCCAGCCAGGGGAAGACGTCCCGCTCATAGAACTGCACCTGCGGCAGTTCGGGGAACAGGAAGGCCTGCGGCTGCTGGTAGAAGACCTGACGGCGACCGAACAGGATGTCCAGGGACCGGGCGAAGCGTCCGCCGGACGTGGCCGGGTCGAACCCGTGGCCCTTCAGGCTGGACAGAAGATGCGCCTCGAACTTGGCGCCATAATCCTGCACCACCTGCTGCACGCGCTTCAGTTCGGCCACCAGATCGGCCGGCAACTGCGCGGCTGGCGGGGCGACGCGCAGGGCGTTGCCATAGAAGGAGGTGGCGGCCTTATCGGCACCCGTGGCAGCGAAATGGTCGCCCTTCAGGATCAGGGCACGGACATTGCGCGGATCGATCAGCAGAACCTGATCCAGCGCCGACAGCATGCCGCCGACATCCCCCACCCCACGGCAGCCATAGGCCAGCCCCAGCAGATTGCCCAGGTCCCGTGCCCCGGCGGCCACTGCCCGCCCGAACCCCGCCTTGGCCCCGGCGAAATCCCCCCGTTTCAGGGCTTCGGCCCCGGCGCGGGAATGCGGGGTGGGGTCGGTGGTGGGGCGCGTGAACATGGGGTACCCGGTCGAATTTGGATCGGGTCATTGAAGGGATGCGGGGGCGATGCGTCAACTATGTTCCGGCCGCGCACCAGCGCGACGTACGCCCCCCTCACCGCACCATGGCCAGTTCCACGGCCGGGCGCATGGCGACGGCGGCGGAGTAGCCCAGCTGGATCAACTCCTCCGCCCGTTCGAATTCCAGGATGCCGATATGGCCGATGCGCGGTGTGATCAGCACGTCGGGCGGTTCACCGGCCAGGCGAGACCGGGTAATGCGGTCCTGCATGATGTCGATGGAACTGGCCATGACCTCCAGAATGCCGGGGGCGGGGCTGCGCGGCTTGGCGAAGCGGGCCTGGAACTGCTGCCGGGCGTTCTCTCCCACCTCGTTCAGCTTGGCCGCCAGCTTGGCCAGCGGCTTGGCGATCTGCCGCGGCGGGTTCCCCTCCGTCACCAGTTCCACCGGATGTTCGGGCAGGCTGACATTGACGGGCCCCAGCTGCTGCTTGCCCAGCCGCGGCATCTGCGACAGGTCGCCGTTCAGGTTGATGGCGATCACCACTTCGGCACCCAGGGCCCGGCACAGCGATACCGGCACGGGGTTCACCAGGGCGCCGTCGGCCAACCACATGTTCTGATGCGGCACGGCCGGGAACATGCCGGGAATGGCGGCCGAGGCGCGGACGACATCCAGCAGGTGCCCTTCGCGCAGCCACACCTCCTTGCCGGTGGCAAGATCGGTGGCGACGGCGGCAAAGGGGATGGACAGCGATTCGATGGGCACGTCCGTGCGTTCATTGCGGAACCGCTCATAGGCCTTTTCAACGCTGACCAGACCGCCGCGGGAGAAGGTGAGGTCCAGCAGTTTCAGCGCGTCCAGCATGCCGAAACCCTGGGCATATTCCTGCAATTCCGGCAGCAGGTCAGTCAGATAGGCAGCCCCGACCAGCGCGCCCACCGACGTGCCGGCGATGACGTCCGGCTTCAGCCCGATTTCGGCCAACGCCCGCAGCACGCCCACATGTGCCCAGCCGCGTGCGGCGCCACTGCCCAATGCCAGACCGATCTTCATGATGCGACAGCCCTTTTTCCCGCCCTGCGACCGCGCGGAACCTTGCGCGACCGGGTGCTAAACGGCAATACATCCATGTGATTTTGCCAAAAGGAAGACCGATGCGTGCCGTCATCGCCCATCTCTTGTGGCCCCTGCTGGTTGCGGTCTGTATCGCCGGCTACTGGTATGGCTGGCAATCGGGCCATGCGGTGCTGGCTTTCAACGCGACCTATTTCGGGCTGGCGGCCGTGCTGCTGATCCTGGAACGGGTCATGCCCTATGAACAGGCCTGGATGAAAAGCGACGGGCAGCTGTTCAACGACATCGCGCATACGGTGCTGAACAAGGGCCTGGGTCAGGCCATCGCGGCGTCGATCGCCATCGCCGGGCTGGACCAGGCGGGACCGACGGCGGCGTCGGGCTTCTGGCCCGGCGACTGGCCGATGGCCGCACAGGTGCTGCTGGCGCTGATCGCCGGAGAATTCGGGCTTTATTGGGCGCACCGCACGGCCCATGAATTCCGCGCCATCTGGCACTGGCATGCCATCCATCACAGCGTCACCAAGCTGTGGATCGTCAATACCGGCCGCTTCCATTTCCTGGACAGCCTATGGAAGACGGCGTTTGCCATGGCCATTGCCGGGCTTCTGGGCGCGCCCAAGGATGTGATCCTGTGGGTGCTGGCCATCACCACCTATGTCGGCTTCCTGACCCATTGCAATATCGACATGCGTTGCGGCCCGCTGAACTGGATTTTCTCCACCCCGGAGCTGCATCGCTGGCACCACAACCGCGACCCGATTGAGGGCAATGTCAATTACGGGGAGAATTTCATCCTGTGGGACATCGTCTTCGGCACCCGCCTGCTGCCGTCCGATCGCAAGCCGCCGGTCAATATCGGCTGCAAGGACGTGGTGCCCGACAGTTTCCTGGGGCAACTGGCCTATCCGTTCCAGGCCTGGGCCCGGCGCGATTTCTGGAACAAGAAGAAGGCGGCGTGACGCCGTCATCATCACGGCAGAAGACCGCACCGGGCGGTTTGTGCTAAGGGCAGATTGTATGTCGGGGTGACCGTCAGGCGTCCCCCCTTTCAAGGATGGGAGATTTCCGATGCGCATTGCCGTCATCGGCACCGGCTATGTCGGTCTGGTTTCCGGGGCCTGCTTTTCCGAATTCGGTGTGGACACGGTCTGTGTCGACAAGGATGAAGGCAAGATCGCGCGGCTGCTGAAGGGGGAAATCCCCATCTATGAGCCTGGCCTTGAAGCCCTGGTGGAAAAGAACGCCAAGGCTGGCCGCCTGTCCTTCACCACCGATCTGCCCAGTGCCGTGCGCGGCGCCGATGCCGTGTTCATCGCGGTGGGCACCCCGTCGCGGCGCGGCGACGGCCATGCCGACCTGTCCTATGTCTATGGTGCTGCGGCGGAGATTGCGGCGGCGCTGGATCCCGATGATTACGCCGTCATCGTGACCAAAAGCACGGTGCCCGTGGGCACGGGGCGTGAAGTAGCACGCATCATCCGCACCACCCGGCCCGAAGCCGATTTCGACGTGGCGTCGAACCCGGAATTCCTGCGTGAAGGCTCGGCGATCGAGGATTTCATGCGGCCCGACCGCGTGGTCATCGGCACCGACAGCGACCGCGCGCGCCAGGTGATGCGGGCGCTGTACCGGCCGCTGTTCCTGATCGAAACGCCGATGGTCTTCACCAGCCTGGAGACGTCGGAACTGATCAAATATGCCGCCAATACCTTCCTGGCCGCCAAGATCACCTTCATCAACGAAATCGCCGACCTGTGCGAGAAGGTGGGCGCCGACGTGCATGACGTGGCCAAGGGCATCGGCCTGGACAACCGCATCGGCAAGAAGTTCCTGCATCCCGGCCCCGGCTATGGCGGGTCCTGCTTCCCCAAGGACACGCTGGCCCTGGTGAAGACGGCACAGGATTACGGCAGCCCGCTGCGCATCATCGAAACCGTCGTCGATGTGAACGACAAGCGCAAGAAGGCCATGGCGGACCGCGTGATCGCCGCCTGCGGCGGGTCGGTGGAAGGCAAGCGCATCGGCGTGCTGGGCGTGACCTTCAAGCCCAACACGGATGACATGCGCGACGCCCCGGCGCTGGACGTCATCCCGGCCCTGCAGGCGGCCGGCGCCCATGTCGCCGCCTATGACCCGGCCGGCATGCATGAGGCGGGCAAGCTGCTGCCCGGCGTGGAATGGGTGGCCGACACCTATGCCGCCTTGAACGGGGCCGACTGCGCCCTGGTCCTGACGGAATGGAACGAATTCCGCATGCTGAACCTGTCCCGCTTGCTGAAGGCGATGAAGGCGCCGGTCCTGGTCGACCTGCGCAACATCTTCAATCCCGAAGACGCGGAAATGGCCGGCTTCGCCTACCATTCCATCGGCCGTCCGGGGCGGGTGAAGAAGGGGCATCGGTAAGGGGATTTCGGGGCCGGCGGGCAGGCCAAAGACTTTTGGTAACGCCCGCTTCTCCACTACTTTCGCGTGTCGGCACAAACAGGTGCATTACCGCGTTCAACAGGCTGGCGGCAGCGCGCGGCTTGTGCTTTCCTGCCGTCCCAGACCTTTTAACCAACCCTGTTCAGGTGACCCCAACATGACCCTGGCGCACAATTTCCACCCCACGGTCCTGCGCGAATACGATATCCGCGGTATCATCGGCAAGACGCTGACGACCGACGACGCGCGTGCCATCGGGCGCGGCTTCGGCACCATGGTTGTGCGCGGGGGCGGCAAGAAGGTGGCGATCGGCTTTGACGGCCGTCTGTCCTCCCCGTCGCTGGAAGAAGCCGCGGTCGAGGGGCTGAAATCCACGGGCCTGCATGTCGTGCGCATCGGCCTGGGCCCCACGCCCATGCTGTATTTCACGGCCCGTCATCTGAAGCTGGATGCCGGCATGATGATCACCGGCTCCCACAATCCGCCGGATTATAACGGCTTCAAGATGATGATCGGCAAGGCGCCGTTCTATGGCGCCCAGATCCTGGAGATCGGCAAGATCGCTGCTGCCGGCGATTTCGAAACCGGTGAGGGCAGCGAAGAGACGATCGACATCCAGGACGCCTATGTCGAGCGTCTGGTGGCCGATTATGACGGCACCCGCGACCTGAACGTGGTCTGGGACAATGGCAATGGTGCTGCGGGCGAGATCCTGCGCCGTCTGGTCGCCAAGCTGCCGGGCAAGCATACGCTGCTGTTCGATGATATCGACGGCACCTTCCCCAACCACCATCCCGACCCGACCATTCCGGAAAACCTGGAAGACATCATCCACAAGGTGGCTGAAGAGAAGGCCGACCTGGGCATCGCCTTTGACGGCGACGCCGACCGCATCGGTGCCGTGGATGAAAAGGGCCGCATCGTCTGGGGTGACCAGCTGGTCGCCATCTATTCCAAGGATGTGCTGGCCAACCATCCCGGCGCCACCATCATCGCCGATGTGAAGGCCAGCCAGACCCTGTTCGACCAGATCGCCAAGCTGGGCGGCAAGCCGCTGATGTGGAAGACGGGCCATTCGCTGCTGAAGGCCAAGATGGCCGAAACCAACAGCCCGCTGGCCGGCGAAATGTCGGGCCACATCTTCTTTGCCGACAAATATTACGGCTTCGACGACGCGCTCTATTGCGCTGTCCGCCTGCTGGGTCTGGTGTCGCGCCATGGCGAACTGTCGGCCCTGCGCGATGAGCTGCCCGACGTGCTGAACACCCCGGAAGTCCGCTTCCAGGTCAGCGAGGAACGCAAGTTCGCCGCGGTGGAGGAGATCAAGGCCCGCGTGAAGGCGGAGGAAGCCGCCGGCGGTCCGGAGGTCAACGACATTGACGGCGTGCGCGTGAAGAACGCCGATGGCTGGTGGCTGCTGCGCGCGTCCAACACCCAGGACGTGCTGGTCGCCCGTGCGGAGGCGTTCAGCGCCGAAGGGCTGGAACGCCTGAAGGGCGCCATCAAGGACAATCTGGCCAAGAGCGGCATCGCCGCCCCGGCCGATTTCTGATCGGCGCCAGAGCGCGTGCGAGAAAGGCCGGCGGGGGTGACCCCGCCGGCCTTTTTGCTGCGGTGTGCAGCGTAAGTCTGAAGCCTCACCCGCGACCTACGGCCTTGAACTTCGCGCCGTGCTAGACGCTACCCCGCCAGCCGCCCCGCCGTCGCCGTCAGGTCGCGCAGCCGTTCCACATCCTCGTCCCGCCATTGTCCCGGCTGCAGGCGCCAGCCCCAATTGCCGTCGGGCAAGCCTGGAACATTCATGCGGCCTTCGGTGCCCAGGCCCAGCACATCCTGTACCGGCGTGATGACCAGTTCGGAATTGACGCCCAGGGCGAAGCGGATGAAGTCCCAGTGCAGTTCGCGCCCGTCCGTATTCAGGTAGGAGCGGATGCGCTGCCCCAGTTCCCCGTCCAGGCCACCGCGTGAGGCGACCCAGCCCAGGATCGTGTCATTGTCATGCGTGCCCGTATAGAACACGGAATGGGCGGCATAGCGGTTGGGGTCGTAATGCCAGGGTTCGAAATGGTCACCCCATTCAAAGGGCAGGACGCGCATGCCGGGGAAGCCGAAATGGTCGCGCAGCCGCTCCACCTCCGGCGTGATCACGCCCAGATCCTCCGCGATGATGGGCAATTCCCCGCACCGGTCCTTCAGCGACTGGAACAGTTCATAGCCGGGCGCCGGCACCCAATGGCCATGCATTGCCGTTTCTTCGTTCGCGGGGATTTCCCAATAGCTTTCGAAGCCGCGGAAATGGTCGATGCGGACCATGTCCACGGTTTCCAGGGTCTTGGCGATGCGCCGGTGCCACCAGGCGAACCCTTCGGCGCGGTGCGCGTCCCAGCGGTAGAGCGGGTTGCCCCAGCGCTGGCCCGTGGCACTGAAATAATCGGGGGGCACGCCGGCCACGACATGTGGCTGACCGCGTTCATCCAGTTCGAACAGGTCGCGGCGGGACCAGACATCGGCGCTGTCGCCCGCCACGAAGATGGGGATATCGCCCATGATGCGGATGCCGCGGGCATTGGCATCCTTCTTCAGGGCCATCCATTGCCGGAAGAACAGGAATTGCTGGACCTTCACCTTCTTGATGTCAAACGACAGGGTGTGCCGTGCCTCCCCGATGCCGATCGGGTCGCGCGTGGCATACAGCGCGTTCCAGTCCAGCCAGGCCCGACCCTGATGTCGGGCCTTCAGAACGGTATAGAGGGCGTAATCATCCAGCCATTCGGCATCGTTGCGGGCGCGGAAAAGCTCAAAATCGCCCCATTCATCATCATCTGACGACCGTTTCAGGAAGTCGCCGGCCACGATGTCGAGTGCCGCCAGCTTGGCCGCGGCCACCCCGTCATAATCGACCCGCGCCGCGTCATTGCCGGGCAGCCGTTCCAGCAGGCCAGCATCGCAGAAGCCATCGGCCACCAGATCATCGAAACTGATCAGCAGCGGGTTGCCGGCAAAGCTGGACAGGGCGGAATAGGGGCTGTTGCCCAGGCTGGTGGGGGCCAGCGGCAGGATCTGCCACACGCTTTGTCCGGCCGCCTGCAACTGGGCCAGGAAGGCGCGGGCCGCCGGGCCCATATCGCCGATGCCATGGCCGCCGGGCAGCGAGGTCGGGTGCAGAAGAAGGCCACTGGCGCGCGGGGTCGTCATGATGGGCGGGGTCTTTCCTGCGGGGTCGAAAGGGGCAAGCCGTGGCATCATCCTACACCATGATTTCGCATGCCATGTTGCATTGCAATAGTTGCACGCTTTGGTAACGCTGTTACAGTTATCACGCGCTGGATGGCGTGAATTCATGACGGGGTGCGGGATGCCGGAATCGCCACTGCCACGGGGTAGTGCCAAGCAGGGACCGCAGGCGGCGAAAAGCGCGCTGGACCGGCTGTTCGACCATGTGAACCGGGTGATCCTGTCGCGTCAGCACCCGATCACCGGCCTGCTGCCGGCCAGCACGGCCGTGACCGTGCATGGCAATTACACCCATGCCTGGGTGCGCGATAATGTCTATTCCATCATCGGCCCCTGGGCCCTGTCGCTGGCCTATCGCCGCCGGGGCGACAGCACGGCCCGCGCCCGCCTGCTGGAACAAAGCGTGGTGAAGACCATGCGCGGCCTGTTGCAGGCCATGATGAAGCAGTCGGCCAAGGTGGAGCGGTTCAAGCATACCCAGGCCCCGCTGGACAGCCTGCACGCGATCTATTCCGCCAGCACCGGAGAAGCGGTGGCGGCCGATGATGGCTGGGGCCATTTGCAGATCGACGCCACGTCCCTGTTCCTGCTGATGCTGGCGCAGATGACGCGGTCCGGCATGTCGTTGATCTACACGATGGACGAGGTGGCGTTCGTCCAGAACCTGGTCCATTACATCGGCCCCGCCTATCGCATCGCCGATTTCGGCATCTGGGAGCGCGGGCGCAAGATCAATGACGGAGCCGTGGAACTGAATGCCAGTTCCATCGGCATGGCCAAGGCCGCCATGGAGGCCATGCAGGGCCTGGATCTGTTCGGGGAGGATGGGGGCCGAGTCGCCGTCATCCATGCCGTCCCGGACGAGATCGCGCGGGCGCGCGCCACGGTGGAGGCGCTGCTGCCGCGTGAGTCCGGGTCGAAGGAGGTGGATGCGGCCTTGCTGGGCATCATCGGCTGGCCGGCCTTCGCCGTGGATGCGCCTGATCTGGTGGAGCGCACCCGCAGCGAGATCCTGGGCAAGCTGGGCGGCCCCTATGGCTGCAAACGCTTCCTGACCGACGGGCACCAGACGGTGCTGGAGGATCATTCCCGCCTGCATTACGAGGCTGGCGAGCTGGAGCGTTTCCGCGGCATCGAAAGCGAATGGCCGCTGTTCTTCACCTATTTCTACGTGACCGCCCTGTTGACCGGCAACGCGCGGGAGGCCGCGCAATGGCGTGAGAAGCTGGACGCGCTGCTGGTGGAAAAGGGGGCGGACGCCCTGCTGCCGGAACTGTTCATCGTCCCGGAAGCGGCGGTGGAGGCCGAGCGCGCCCATCCCGGCAGCCAGAAGCGCGTGCCCAACGACAATATCCCCCTGCTCTGGGCACAGAGCCTGTTCATCATGGGCCTGCTGCTGGAGGAAGGGTACCTGTCGGCGGGCGATATCGACCCGCTGAACCGCCGGGCCAAGCTGAAGCCCAAGCCGCCCGTGCCCCTGCGCCTGATCGTCCTGGCGGAGGACGAGAAGGTGCGCGGGCAATTGAAGGATCATGGTCTGTCCTGCCAGACGCTGGCCCAGGCCGGCGGTCAGATCCATATCTGCCATGTCGATGTGCTGGTCGGCGCGCTCGCCGAACTGGGACGGTGCGAGGCATTGGGTCTGACCGGTCGGCCGCCGCGCCGGCTGGGCACGCTGATCACGGCCAATGGCTTCCGCTTTGCCGGACAGCCGGCCGTCATCGTGCCCACCTTCGTGGATGAACAGGACGGGTTCTATTTCACCTATGACCACCGGTTCCTGGTCGACCGGCTGCTGTCGGAAATCGCCTATATCAACCGCACCTGGACCTTCACCAAGCCGCCGCTGCTGGTCTTCCCCGTGTCGCGCGGCATGGCGGCGGGCGAAGGCTTCGCGGAACTGGCCCGCACCCTGTCCGATCTGGTGGCCGGCCGTGTGCCCGATCTGGTCGTGCGCGGCGGCGACCTGACCGACGCCTATGGCAGTGCGCGCATCGTGCCGTTTGATCAGGTGGCGCCCAGTTGCCCCGTGTCGGCGCGCCCCGTGCGGGCGCAGGTGGGGGATGCCGGCTTCGACTTTGCGGCCCCGCCGCCCGGCGCGGAGGATCGCCGCTGGATCGAGGAGGGGGACACGCCCTGGCTGGCCAAGTCGCTGGACGGGGAACGCCGGGCTGGCTGGCACCTGCTGATGCTGTCGCTGCTGTGGCAGCGGCAGGGACGCGATTTCGTGCCTGATGGCGGACAGGCATTGTGGCAGCGGGCGGAGAAAATGTACCGCGCCGCCGGCCATGCCGGTCGCTGGGACATCGTGCGCCCGCTGGCCTGGCTGATGAACCGCCATGACGAGCGGCTGCAGGATGCGGTGAAGGAAATCGTCGTCCGGCAGAAGCATGTGATCCTGGGCGACAGCGCCCGCCCCGGCGCCGTCGTCGACCGGCCGCTGGCCAATGCCGATATCAGCAGCCGGCTGGCCGCCATCGGTGGCGACCCGGCGACGCTGATGCTGCGGGAGGAGATGCTGCTGTTCTCCGGCACGCTGATCAAGGCCAGCCCGGAACTGTTCCGCTATACACTGTCCCTGCGACCGGCCGATCTGCTGGGCCTGCTGATCCGCAGCGTGGGCCGGCAGCGTGGCCTGTCGGATGCGGCGGCGCTGGAGGTGCTGAAAGCCGAAGGGCCGCATGCCATCCTGACGCGCCTGCGCCGCCTGATCTCCCGCTGCCCTGGCATGACGGGGGATTTCTGCCTGCCCGTGCTGGCGCGGGCCAGTGCGGTCGACAAGCCGGAATTCGCCATGGACGGAGACCATTGGGCGGCCCATGTGCTGACCGGTGGGGACTGGTGGGGCTGGCGTGACACAGCCGGCGTGCTGCTGCCCATGCCGGAGGATTTCTTCCGCCGCGTCTGGGGCCTGCTGCGCCATTGCGACGGGCTGATCATCGCCGACCCGACCCACACGGACATGCGCCTGGACAGCGCCATGCTGCGCGCCGACCGCACGCCCGGCGAACGTGATTTCGCGCGGGAGGTGGAAGGCCGCCTGGACCGGATCATGAACCCGGAATACCGGCAATTGACGGTGGAGGCATTGTGGGCCCTGTCGGAGATGCTGGGGGTGCATCGCGACGTACACCTGCCGGGGCTGATTTCCACCGACCGTGTGGTATCCGCCGCCGTGGCCCGGCATTGGACCCTGACCCATCCCGGCCAGGGCGACCCGAACGGCGCCGCAGCCTGGAAAGCCTTCTACAACCTGTCACCCGTAGCGGCCGCCGAACACTTGGCCATGGGCGCCCTGATCCTGGCCGGGCTGGCGCAGGCCGTGCCAAACGCGGCGTGAGGGGGGGGTGCGCTGGGCCGGCCCCGCCTCAGCATTTGTCTGGTTTATGCTGAAGCATTCTCTACCGTCACCCCGGCGCAGGCCGGGGTCCACGGTCGTAGAGCATGGTGCCCTGCATTCTGGACCCCGGCCTGCGCCGGGGTGACGGTGGGGAGAACCATTCCGATTCTATCCAAACCTGACATGCTATAAGCCCCAGACCTCAACCGCGCCGCTCTACACCCCATCCACCCGCCACACATCCTTGATGTGCCGGGGCAGGCGGCGGGGCAGGACGGCCATCAGGTCGAAGCGGATGGCATGATGGGCCAGATGCGGGCGGCGGGCCACGAAATGGCTGATGGCGGCATGGCGCCGCCGCCAACTGGTGCGGGGAAGCGACGACAGGGCCAGGGTCAGGCTTTGCCGGGCCTTCACCTCCACCACCGCCACCACACCACGCTTGGCGGCGATGATGTCGATCTCCCCCACCGGCAGGCGCAGGCGGGTGGCCAGGATGCGGTAACCCTTCAGCCACAGCACCAGACAGCACAGCCATTCCGCCAGCCGGCCCAGCCGTTCGGCCCGGCGGCGGTCGATGCGGTTACGCCGCGTCATCGCCTCCTGTCCCCATTTGCAGGGCCCGCGCATAGACCTGTTTCTTGGGCTGGCCCGTGATGGTGGCGACATGGGCGGCCGCGTCGCGCACGCTCATGCCACCCGTCAGTGCCTGGCGCAGCAGGCTGTCCATGTCGGCGGCGTCCGTGGCCGCAGCATCGGCGGCGGGCGGACCGACAACGACGACGATCTCCCCCTTGGGCGGGCCGTTATCCGCATAATGGCGGGACAGGTCTGCGGCCGGACCGCGCCGCACCTCCTCGAACAGCTTGGTCAGTTCGCGCGCCACGGCCACTTCCCGGTTGCCCAGGCTGGCAGCGATGTCGGCCAGCATGTCGGCCAGACGCTGCGCCGATTCGTAGAAGATCAGCGTGGCCGGCAGGGTGCGGAACATCTCCAGCTCCGTCCGCCGCGCCGCCGATTTGGGCGGCAGGAAGCCGCCGAACAGGAAGCGGTCGCTGGGTAGGCCCGACAGGACCAGGGCCGTGATGGCGGCATTGGCGCCGGGCAAATGGGTCAGGGACAGGCCGCGATCCTTGGCCTCGCGCACCAGCTTGAAGCCCGGATCACTGACCAGCGGCGTACCCGCGTCGGACACCAGGGCGACCGACGCCCCGCCGGCGATGCGGTCCAGCAGCACGGGCCGCATCTTCGCCGCATTATGGTCGTGATACGGGATCATACGGGCACGGATGCCATAACGGCGCAGCAGTTTGCCGGTTACGCGGGTATCTTCGCAGGCGATGGCATCGACGCCGCGCAGGATCTCCAGCGCACGCAGGGTGACGTCACCGGCATTGCCGATGGGTGTGGCGACGATGTAAAGCCCCGCCTGCGGTTTACGGATCGGGCCGCTGCCGGTAGGCTGCGCGACCGTTTCATCGTCGCCGTCCGCTTCCTCGGGGAATTCCCCGTCGAACGGGTCGGCGTCAAGGTCGGGTTGGTCGTCCATGGGATGTGACGTCAAGGGGAAGGGGTTCCGGATGTTTGGGAATTCGCGTCGGCGCGGGGCATCGTTGCTGGTGACGTTGACAGCGGCCATGGCCCTGCTCGGCGCCTGCGCCAGCCCCAGCAGCGTACCGGCCCCGCCCCCCACCCCGCAACCCCCGCCGGTGGCCGCCCCCCCCAAACCCGCGGTGGAGGCTCCGCCCCCGGTCGCCCAACCCGTGATGCCGAAGGATGACAAGGTCCGCGTGGGCCTGCTGCTGCCTCTGACCGGCAACAGTGCCGCCCTGGGACAGGCCATGCTGGACGCGGCCCAAATGGCGCTGTTCGACCTGGGGGATGACAAGTTCACGCTGTTGCCCCGGGATACGCAGGGCAATCCGAATACGGCTGCGCTGGCGGCGCAGTCGTTGGTGGAAGACGGGGCGGGCATCATCCTGGGCCCCCTGTTCGCGGGCGAGGCGGCGGCGGTGAAGCCGGTCGCCGCCCGCGCCAACCGCCCGGTCCTGTCCTTTTCCAGCGATTGGAACATGGCCGGCGGCGGCGTCTGGATCCTGGGCTTCCAGCCCCAGGAACAGGTACGCCGCGTCGTTTCCCTGTCGCAGACCCGCGGCATGACCCGGTTCGCCGTCGTTGCCCCGGCCACGCCCTATGGCGATGCCGCCGTGGCGTCGCTGAAGGAAGCGGCCGAACAGGCCGGCGGGCAGGTGACCAAGATCGAGCGCTATACGGCTGGGGCCACGAACCTGACCGATCTGGTCAAGCGGCTGTCGGATTTCGATCAACGTCAGGCGGCCTTGGCCGCCGAGCGGTCGCGTCTGCAGGCGGCCGGCGATCCCGAGTCGCTGTCGGCCCTGCGCCGCCTGTCCAATGCCGACACGTTCGGCCCCCTGCCGTTCGACGCCGTGCTGATCGCAGAGGGCGGGCAGACCTTGCGCGAACTGGCAGCGCTGTTCCCCTTCTTCGATATCGATCCCGGGCCGGTGCGCATGCTGGGCACGGGTCTGTGGGACGAGGCGGGGCTGGGCCGGGAAGGCGCCCTGGTCGGCGGCTGGTTCGCCGCACCGGCCCCCGGCGGACGCGAAGCCTTTGAGGCGCGGTTCCAGCAGCTTTACGGCTATCGCCCGCACCGGCTGGCCACGCTCGCCTATGACACTACGGCGCTGTCGGCCGTACTGGCCAAGGGTGGCGCCGGGTTCAGCGTGGGCACGCTGACCAATCCCAATGGCTTTGCTGGCGTGGAGGGCATCTTCCGCCTGCTGCCCACGGGCACGGCCGAACGCGGCCTGGCCGTGATGGAAGTGACGCGCACGGGCACGGTGGAGGTCGATCCGGCGCCGCAGAGCTTCGTGCCGCCGCCCTCGTCATAACCGCAAGGGACATTTCCCATGGATATCACGGTCGCCAAATCCACCGACGGGCAGCATTACCTGACCTGGAATGGCATCCGCGTGCGCTGCGCCGTGGGGCGCACGGGCATCCGGCTGGACAAGCGGGAAGGCGATGGCGGCACGCCCGTCGGCGCCTTCACCCTGCGCCGGGTGCTCTACCGCGCCGACCGGCTGTCGCCGCCCGCGACCGCGCTGCCCCTGTCGGTGATCGGCAGGGACGATGGCTGGTGTGACGACCCGGCCCATCCCGACTATAACCGGCCGGTGAAGCTGCCCTTTGCCGCCAGTCACGAGGATCTGTGGCTGGACAGCGCCGTTTACGACATCATCGTGGTGCTGGGCCATAATGACGACCCGCCTGTGCCGGGGCTGGGCAGTGCCGTTTTCTTTCACCTGACCGGTGCCGATTACGGCCCGACGGCGGGATGCGTTGCCGTGCCGCTGGCCGATATGCTGCCCATCCTGGCCGCCGCCACGCCCGGTGACCGCATGGTCGTCACCCCACCGGCCCAGGCGATGGCGGCCTGTGACCCGGCCGACCGGCGGGGCGGCTGCTGGCCCACCTGATACACGGCAGCCGCCAGGGTTTGTCAGCCCGTCCAGGTCGGTGCGTTGGCGTGACGGACCTTTCGGCCTTCCTCACGCCCCCAGCCTGATCCAGGTCAGCTCATGCTTGTTCTGGCAGAGATGGACCAGCTGGCTGCCCGGAATGGCCGCGAAGGCGCGGGCGGTTTCGTGATCCGTCTCCCCCTGGAATTTCAGGGTGCAGATATAGTTACGGGCCAGACCCGACTCCAGCCAGCCCTGGATCATGCGCAGCAGCTTCGACGGATAGCAGATGACGTCGCAGGCCAGCCAGTCGACGGGGCCGATATCGGCGGGCATGATGCCAAAAGCACTTTCCCGCCGCTCCGTCACGCCGGGCAGTGCCGCGATCTTCGGGTCCAGCGGCGCCTTGTCCACGGCGATGACCTTGGCCCCGCAGCTTTGCATCACCCAGGTCCAGCCGCCGGGGCAGGCACCCAGGTCGATGCATTGCTCCCCGGGCTTGGGCGTGTAGCCGATGCGGGTAAAGGCTTCCCAGAGCTTCAGGTAGGCCCGGTTGGGCGGGGTGACCTTATCCTCGATGAACTCGATCTCCCCGTTCCAGAACGGGCTGGAACAGCGGGCGGCCGCCAGGATCGTGTTCTCGTTCAACAGGGTCCATGACCCCAGCGGGGCCGCCGGCGGGGCCGTGAAGAAGGTCAGCGGCTTGGCCGAGACATGGGGCAGATTGTCCTGGATCAGCTGCGCCCGGCGGTGATGCTGGAACCCGTAATGGGCCCAGTTGCGCTGGATGGCGCGCAGCGCCTTGGCGCCCTGCTTGATCGACTGGATGGGGATCAGGACGGGGTCGTACCAGATATTCTGGGCCCAGGCGGCCGGGCGCGGCGGCCCGTCGGCCAGCACCAGCCGCCCATGCACCGACCGCACCTCGCCCAGTTCGGCCAGCAGCGGTTCCAGGAATTCTTCCACTGCCAGATAGGCCGTAGCCCCGAGCGGGGTTGCCGTCGGGCCCGTCACATCATCGTCGGTCATGCCGATCCCCCTGGAAAAAGCCCTGGCACAGAGCATGGCTCGGCAAGTGTCGTCAAGACGATCGACCCATCACCACAGCCGAAAGCCGCAACGCCGGCATAGTCGCAGGGCCATATACACGCTATGGTTTGATTATGGATAATACAATGTGACACTGGAAGGCCCCACCATGGACCAGATCAAAAGCATAATGGAATTCGTCCTGAAGCAAGCCAATCAGGCCATTGACGGCCAGTCCGGCGCTTTAGAGGTTCCGGTCAAGCTCGGCAACCTGACGAATATCGACAGTCAGCCGAACCCCAACACGGCCGACAGCGTGGTGTTATGCTTGTATGGCCTTGAAAAGGAACAAGCCAATCAGCCCTATCACCACGCCAGTGGCGGGGTCAGCAGCTACGACGCCACCAGTATTAAGGTGCCGCTATACCTCAATCTGCACCTGATGTTCGTGGCAAACTTCGATAGCACCAATTACAGCGAAGGCCTCAGCAGGCTTTCGCGGCTGATCAACTATTTCCAGCGCACTCACACGTTCACACATAATGAACAGCCCGATCTGCCAAACTTCGTCGACAGGATCACGCTCGAATTCCAGCACCTTGGCATCAAGGAGGCGCACGATATCATGCGTGCCATGGGCGCCACCTATCGACCCGCGATTTTCTACAAACTGCGGACGATTGCCTTCGGACGGCGAGAACCCACACTGGCGGCACTCCCGGCATCGGAGGAGACCCACACCTGAGGGGGCGCCCCCTCAGGTGGCAATGTCACCGGACGCGATAACAGCCTGCGTGCGATTACGCACGCCCAGGCTGCGCATGACGGCCGTGACGTGGATTTTCACCGTGCCTTCGGACAGGCCCAGTTCATAGGCGATCTGCTTGTTCGACTTGCCCTCGCGCAGGCAGCGCAGCACGTCGCGCTGACGCTGGGTCAGCGCCGGCGCGCCGGCACCAGTGGCGGCCGGAGCGGCACCAGCCGGCGTCGCCGCAGCGACACCCGGTCCGTCGCCCAGCAATGCCGCCGGCGGAACATAGATGCCACCGGAGAAGATCAGATTGAGCGCCGACAGCATGATCTTCACGGATGATGATTTCGGGATATAGCCCGACGCACCGCTATCCAGCGCCGCCCGCACATCCGCTTGCGATTCGGAGGCCGAGACGATGACCACGGGCGTACCAGCCTGCGCCTCGCACACGTCCTGAACGCCGGAGAAACCGGGAAAGCCGGGCATTTGCAGATCCAGCAGCACCAGGTCGAAATCCTGCCCGTCATGGGCCAGATCCCGCACCTCGTCGAAGGTACCCGCCTCCACAAAGGTGGCATTATCGTCAAGCTGGGTCAGCAGGCGGCACAGCCCCTCTCGGAACAGCAGATGGTCATCGCCAATCAGGATTTTCATCACTTGATCCCAAGCCCGATTATCACAGTCCCCACCTCCCGCGCCGCCCCACATGGGAGATTGGCAAAGCCTTTTGCCGTGCCATCTTGTGGACAGTATCCCACCCTTAATAAATCAAATTTTCCGGATTGTCTGTGACAACCGTCGCCCGCTTCCGCGTTTCTGCGGATCGACGGCAACCCACGGTATCGATACCGTTGGGACAGGCTGCCGAACCGTATCGCGGCTTTGTTGCGGGACGGGCGGCGGACGTGGCACAACAGAGGAAGCGGCCGTTGGCACCATGCCTTCGGCACGGAACAGAGCGATCATGGCAGTCAATACAGGGATCAAGATGCCCCAGAAAGTGCGCAAGGCCGTGTTCCCGGTGGCGGGTCTGGGGACCCGCTTCCTGCCGGCCACCAAGGCCATCCCGAAGGAAATGCTGCCGCTGGCCGACCGCCCGCTGATCCAGCACGCGGTCGACGAGGCCAAGGCCGCCGGCATCGACCAGTTCTGCTTCGTCACCAGCCGCGGCAAGAGCCCGCTGGAAGACCATTTCGACCTGAATTACGAACTGAACGAGACGCTGCGCCGCCGCGGCAAGGCCGATCTGCTGAAGATCGTCGAAGATATCCAGATCGAATCGGGATACCTGTCCTATGTGCGACAGGCCCAGCCCCTGGGACTGGGTCATGCCGTCTGGTGCGCCCGCGAGTTCGTGGGTAACGAGCCGTTCGCCGTGCTACTGCCCGACGAACAGGTGCTGGGCGACAAGCCCTGCCTGGCGCAGATGATGGAAGCCTACGATCAGGTCGGCGGCAATCTGCTGTCGGTGTTCGAGGTGCCGCGCGAGCAGACGAACAAGTACGGCATCCTGGACATCGCATCGGAAGATGGAAAGCTGGTGTCGGTGAAGGGGCTGGTGGAAAAGCCGGACCCGGCCGTCGCCCCGTCGAACCTGTCGATCCAGGGTCGCTACATCCTGCAGCCCGACGTGTTCAAGCATTTGTCGGTGTTCGAAAAGGGTGCGGGCGGGGAGATCCAACTGACCGACGCCATGGCCAAGCTGATCGGCCATCAGCCTTTCCATGGCTTCAAGTTCGAAGGCCAGCGCTTCGACTGCGGTGACAAGCTGGGCTTCGTGCTGGCCAATGTCGCCTATGCGCTGGAACGGCCGGACATGGCCGACAAGGTGCGCAGCGCGCTGAAGGCCATGCTGTAAGGGCATTTAGTGTTCCCTCAGGCGCCGGGCGCCGCCATCCGGCAGCTTGGCTTACGCGGGCATCTGCCCGCGGGCCGGCGGTCGCCGTCCTCCAAGGGTCCATTGACCATGACCCTTGGCTTAAGATCGATGAAGGGCGGTCCTGATCGGGGCCGCCCTTTTTCTTTGACCCCGCCGATATTTGCGCCCGCACAAACGCCGCAGCGACAGGCCATTGACCGAATGGTTAAGGTTGGTCAAAAGAAGCGCATGGAACGGGCGAGAATCATTTCCAGTCTCAACAGCATGGCACGGCGTCTGGCGCCGTGGCTGTTGCTGCTCGCCCTGCTGCTGCGCGGCATGATCCCCGCCGGTTTCATGCCCAATCTGGACCCGGAAAACGGCAAGGGTTTCCTGGTCATCTGTACGGGCAGTGGCATGTCGACCATCGCCACCGGCGGCGATGGCGACAACGGGGGGGATGGCAAGGCCGCCCCCGCCGATACCGGCCATCAGGGCCTGTGCTCTTTCATGGCAATGACGCTGCTGGGTCCCGTCCTGCTGCTGCTGGCGCTGCTGTTGCCGGTCAACAGGGCGGGCATATCCCTCAGCCCAGCCTTGCGGGTCCTGTGCCGCCGCCTGCTGGTCGGCGCGCCCCTTGGCGCCCGCGCACCGCCAGCGCCGTTCGCTGCCTGACCTGCCGGCCCGCCCGGCCCATAGCCTTTTCCCCTTTCGCTTTCTCCCGACAGGCGCCGCCCGCCCTGACCTTCAGGTGCATTGCTGGCTGCCGGAGGAACATCCGTGATCCATGTACCTTTCCGCGCCCGAGCCCTGGCCTCCGTCGCTGCCTTCACCCTTTCCCTGCCCGCCGCGGCCCAGCAGCAGGTGGCCGAAGCCATGCCCGACACAGCGGCAGAGGTCATCGTCATCGGCCAGCGCGACGCGCCGATCACCATCGTGCCGCGCGGCCTGTCCGTATCGCTGGGGCAGGAACAGTTTGCGGCCGTCAATGCCGTCAATGTCGAAGACCTGATGAAATACGCGCCGAATTTCTTCGTGCGGAAGCGTTACATCGGCGACGCCAATGCCGTGCCGGGATTCCGTGGCACCCATTCCACGCAATCGGCCCGGTCGCTGGTGCTGGTGGATGGGTTCGTCGTGTCGAACCTGCTGGGCAACAGCTTCTCCTTCCCGCCGAAATGGGGCGTGGTCGGGCCGGGCGAGGTGCAGCAGTTCGACATCGTCTATGGCCCCTATTCGTCGCGCTATCCCGGCAATTCCATGGGCGGGATCATCTCCATCACCACCAAGCCGCCCAAGGAAGGGTTGGAGAGCTTCGCCACGGCCCAGTATTTCGTGCAGCCCTACAAGCAATATGGCACCGACCGGAAATTCGATGGCTGGACAGGGGAAGCCGGGTTCGGCTGGAAGCAGGAAGACGGCCCGTGGAGTGCCCGGCTGTCCTACCGCCACCTGGATAACCAGGGGCACCCGATGCAGTTCTATCAGGCCACAGCGGCGTCAGGGACGGCCGCCGGCACGGTTGTGACCGGTGCCGTGACCGATCCAAACCTGATCACCAAGACACCCGTTGTCGGCGCCTATGCGGTGGAAGACACCAACCAGGATCAGATCCGCGCCCGCATCGGCTATGATTTCGCCGATGGCTGGTCGGCGGCCCTACTGGCCGTGCTGTGGACCAGCGATTATGACGGCACCACCCCCACCAGCTATCTGCGGGACGCGGCCGGCAACGCGATCTATACGGGCCGCGTGTCGATCAACGGCAAGAACTACACCATGCCCACCATCAACCTGTCGCTGACCGAGCGGCGGGAAATGTTGCAGGGCGTGAAGCTGGAGGGGCCGCTGGGCGACTGGCAAGCGACACTCAACCTGTCGCATTTCGGCATCGATAAGCAGCGGGCACGGGCCAGCACGGGTTATGTGAACGGGATCAACAGCGGTGCCGGCACCGACACGCGCGCCGGCACCACCGGATGGTGGACAGGCGACGCGCAGGTGGAACGGGCCATCGGTGACCATGAACTGGCCATCGGCATCAATAGCAGCCTCTATGAAACCGATCAGACCATCTACAGCGTCAGCAACTGGCGCACGGGCGCCAATCCTGTCTTCTCCAGCGAAACCGCCGGCCGCACCCGCCTGCTGGGCGCCTTCGTGGACGAGGCGTGGCAGGTGGCACCGGGTGTCAAGCTGACCGGCGGCGTGCGCGTGGATCAGTGGCGAGCCTTCGATGGGTCCATCGGCAATCTGGTCAGCGGGTCGCCGCGGTTCCAGAACTATGCCGACCGCAAGGACACGTCCGTCAACCCGTCCGCCGGCATTCAGGCCGACCTGCCGGGCGATTGGGTGGGACAAGTCAGTCTGGCGACCGCCACGCGCTTCCCCACGGTGGGGGAACTGTTCCAGGGCAAACTTGATGGCAATGGCAATTTCGACATCAACAGCTTCGATCCCAACCTGAAGCCGGAGAAGTCGCGCGATGCCAACCTGATGCTGCGTCGGGCCTTCGACGATATCCGCTTCACCGGCTCTGTCTTCTACCAGCGGGTGGAAGACGCGATCTTCAGCCAGCAGGGCTTCAACCAGTTCGGTGTGGTCACCAGTTCCTTCAAGAATATCGAGCTGGTGCGCCAATGGGGCGTGGAAGCCATCATCGAGGCGGCGGACGTGGCCGGCATCGATGGGCTGAACCTGGATTTTAACGCGGCCTGGATCGATGCCGAAACGGTGCGCAACCCGTCCGTGAAGGCGTCGGAGGGAGTGCAATTCCCGCGCATTCCGAAATGGCGCCTGAACGGCAATGCCCGCTATCGCTTCGCGCCCGACTGGCAGTTCTCCACGGGCTGGCGCTACGCCTCGCGCCCCAACAGCAACCTGGAAGGCACGCAGCGCGGCGACACCTATGGCTATACGTCGGAATTCATGATCTTCGACGCGAAACTGTCCTGGGATGTCACGGACCAGACCCAGATCAGTGTCGGCGTCGACAATATCGGCAATGACAAGGCCTGGGTCTTCCACCCCTATCCGCAACGCACCTTCTCGCTTGAACTGAAATGGAAGGGCTGACGCCATGACGGACGCATCAAGTGCCGCCGACAGCCGCCGGGGCTGGCTGGATTACCGCACGATCTGGCGCTGGCATTTCTATGCCGGGCTGTTCTGCGTGCCCTTCATTATCGCGCTGGCTTTGTCGGGCAGCCTCTATCTGTTCAAGCCACAGGTGGAGGCCTGGATCGACCAGCCCTATGACAACCTGACCCTGACGGGGCTGGCAGCGGAAGCCAATGACCAGGCCCTGGCCGCCGTGGCCGCCGTGCCGGGGGGCAGCCTGAAGACCTATATCCTGCCCGAACACCCGACCGACGCCGTGCGCGTTCTGGTGCGCGACGGTCAGGGCGCGCTATGGCGGGTCTATGTGCATCCCCAGACGCTGTCCGTCCTGCATCAGGTACGCGAAGAAGACCGGCTGATGCAGGAGATCAAGAAGTTCCATGGCGAGCTGCTGATGGGCGACAATGGCTCCTATTTTGTGGAACTGGCCGCCTGCTGGGGCATCGTCATGATCGTCAGCGGGCTTTACCTGTGGTGGCCGCGCGATGGCCGCGGCTGGGCGGGGGTGCTTTACCCCCGTCTGGCGGCGGGCGGGCGCACCTTCTGGCGCGACCTGCATGCTGTGACAGGGTTCTGGATCTCCTTCCTGGCCCTGTTCCTGCTGCTGACGGGTCTGCCCTGGGCCGGGGTCTGGGGTGATGCCTTCAAGATGGTGCGCCAGGCCACGGGCACGGCCGCCGGCCAGCAGGACTGGACCACCAGCCGCCGGGCCGAACGCGCCGGCCATGACGCCCATGAACATCCGGAGGACCATGCCGCCATGGCCCATGGCGGGCTGTCCATGCAGGACATGATGGTGGGCGCCGTTACCTTGTCGGATGTGGTGGCCCGCGTCGCGCCGCTGCATCTGGCAGCCCCGGTGCATGTGACCATCCCGACCAGGATGGGTGCGCCCTGGGCCGTGCGGTCGCAGGCGCAGAACCGGCCGGAACGCGTCTCCATCGACCTGGACGGGGCCACGGGGGAGATGCTGCGGCGGGAGGATTTCGCCGATCGTCACATCATCGACCGCGTCATCGGCATCGGCGTCGCCGCGCATGAAGGGCAGCTGTTTGGCGGCTGGAACCAGTTCCTGGGCGTGGTCGCCGCCCTGGGGCTGGTCCTGCTTTCGGCCAGCGGCGTGGTGATGTGGTGGAAGCGCAAGCCCGACGGAGTCCTTGGCGCTCCGCCCCTGCTGCGCATGCGGGGCAGCCCGGCCGTGATGGGCCTGATCCTGCTGGGCTTCGCCCTGTTCATGCCGCTGCTGGCGGCATCACTGGTGATCGTGGCCCTGCTGGACCTGGCCGTGCTGCGGCAATGGGCCCGGGCCCGGCGCTGGCTGGGCCTGAAGGTGGCGTGAGGATGATGGGGGGCGGTTCAGCCCGCCCCTTAGACCACGTCCCGGTGATCGTAACCGATCACCGGGCTTCAATCGCCAGCGCCGCCATCCGGCGGCTCGGCTACGCCGCATGTGCGGCGCTGTGGCAGTCGCCGCGTACCAATCCCCGATGAGCCCGGCTTATCGGGGATTGGGTTACCCCCGCCGCCGCAGCCGGGCCGCGAAGAACCCGTCCATGCCACCCAGTGCTGCCAGATGGCCCGGCGTGCAGCGGACATAGCCTTCCGGCGTCAGCAGTTCCGCCAACCCGCCGACTTCATCGGCCGTCACGGGCACGACTTCCATTTCCGGGCGGCGGTACAGAAGGTTGGTGATCTGCCCCTCCCCCTCCTCCGGCTGGAGCGAACAGGTGCAATAGACCAGCGTGCCGCCGGGCTTCAGCATGTCGACGGCGCGATAGAGCAGGCGGGACTGGATGCGGCCCAGCTTCTCCACATCCTCTTCCGACTTCAGCCGCGCCACGTCGGGATGACGGCGAATGGTGCCGGTGGCCGAACAGGGCGCGTCCAGCAGCACGGCATCGACCGGCGCGTCCGGCCGCCATTCGGTGGCATCGGCCACCACGGTGGTGACGCGGTCGCCGAAACCCAGACGGGCCATATTCTCCGCCAGCCGGACCAGCCGCTTGTCCGACCGGTCCACGGCCGTGACACGGGCACCGGCCGCGGCCAGCTGCGCCGTCTTGCCGCCAGGGGCGGCGCACAGGTCGATGGCATCCAGGCCCGACAGGCCACCGAACAGTCGGGCGGGGATGGATGCGGCTGCATCCTGCACCCACCATCCACCTTCATCAAAGCCGGCCAGATCGGTGACCTGTCCGCCCGCCGGGCGGCGCAAGCTGCCCGTGGCCAGCAGTTCCGCGCCCAGCCGTTCAGCCCAGGCGGCGGCGTCACCCTTGACCGTGATGTCCAGGGGCGGCTCGACCAGATGGGTTTCAACGATGGCGCGGGTCAGCGCCGTGCCATAGGCCTTGCGCCAGGACAGCCACAACCAGTCGGGCGTGTTCAGCCGGCCGGGGTCTTGGGCCGCCAGGATGGCGTCGCGTTCGCGGTCGATGCGGCGCAGCAGGGCGTTGATCAGGCCCTTATAGGGGTGCTGCTTGCGCGCCACGGCCAGCTCCACGGCCGTGTCCACGGCGGCATGGGCGGGCGTGCCCAGGAACAGCAACTGGGCGGCGCCAATGCGCAGGATGTCCTGCACCACGGCCTTCAACTGCTGGCCCTGCTTGTTCAGCAGCCCCAGGATGGCCGCATCAATCTGGCCCAGGCGGCGCAGGGTCGTGGCCACCAGCAGCCGCACGAAGGCGCGGTCGCGCGGTTCCAGTGCGCGCAGCGCGCGGCTGGCGTCCCAGGCATCGTCGAAGGGCACGCGCTTGGCCAGCACGTTGAACAAAAGGTCGAGAGCCGCCCCGCGCGTGGCAAGCGCGCTGTCGGCCGGGCTGGTGGTCTGATCGATCATGGGGTGGGGATGTACCCTGTGCCACCCCACTTGTCGAACGCCGATGACGCAACTGTGACCAGAGATGGCGGGAGCCCCGGGGTGACCAGAGGCTGGACAAGCCGGCCCTTGGACACCATCTGTTCAGGCAATGAATCGCAAGCGATGGAGAGGAACATGGCGATCGAACGCGCGACCCTGGCCGGCGGCTGCTTCTGGGGCATGCAGGACCTGATCCGCAAAGTGCCCGGCGTGGTAGGCACGCGCGTCGGTTACACTGGCGGCAACCTGGCCAACCCCACCTACAAGGAGGTGAAGACGGGCCAGACCGGCCATGCGGAAGCCATCGAGATCAGCTTCGACAATGAGAAGCTGACCTATCGCCGGGTGCTGGAGTTCTTTTTCCAGATTCATGACCCGACGACACTGAACCGCCAGGGCAACGATATCGGCAGCCAGTACCGGTCCGCCATTTTCGTCCATGACGCCCAGCAGGCCGAAACCGCCCGTCTGGTGACGGCGGAGGCGCAGGAAAGCGGCCATTGGCCCGGCAAGATCGTCACCCAGATCGTGTCGGCTGGCCCCTTCTGGGAAGCCGAGGATTTCCACCAGGACTACCTGGAGCGCAATCCCAACGGCTATACCTGCCACTGGGTGCGGCCGGACTGGGTCATTGACGGGCGGTGATGTGGTTCCTGCCCCCTGGACGGCGCAGGCGCGCGCGGCTAAGCATGGGGCCTTCCACCGCCAACCGAAGGGGCGATCACGATGCAGTTCATCCTGGAATGCGAGGACAAGGACGGCGGGCTGGACCTGCGTCTGGCCACCCGGCCGGAGCATCTGGCCTATATGCAGAGCAAGCTGGACCATATCGTCATTGCCGGCCCCATCCTGGACGACGTCACGGGCAATCCTGTCGGCAGCCTGATCGTGCTGGACTATCCCGACCGCGCCGGCGCGGAGGATTTCGCCGCCAACGACCCCTATGCCAAGGTTGGTCTGTTCAAGTCGAGCAGCATCCGCCCGTTCCGTAAAGTTCTGCCCTGACCGGCCGGGGAGAGGTTGCAATGGCCTACTGGCTGGTGAAGTCCGAACCGTTCAAATATGCCTGGGACAAGTTCGTGGCCGATGGCCGCACGCACTGGGATGGCGTGCGCAACCACCAGGCGGCCCTGAACCTGAAGACCATGAAGGTGGGCGAACGCGCCTTCTTCTACCATTCCAATGAAGGGCTGGAGATCGTCGGCATCGCCGAGATCGTGCGTGAGGCCTATCCCGACCCGTCCGACCCGGCCGGCCGTTTCGTCATGGTCGATCTGAAGCCGGTGATGCCGGTGAAAACGCCCGTCACCTTGAAGCAGATGAAGGCCGATCCGGCCCTGGCCGAGATGCAGCTGATCAAGCAGTCACGCCTGTCGGTCTGCCCCGTCACCGATGATCAATGGGCCCATATCTGCGCCCTGGCCGGGGTGCCGGCATGAGCCTGCATCCGCTGTGCCGGGTGGAGGAGATTCCCGACGGGGAGGCGCGCGGCTTCGACTGGCCGCGCGGTGAGGTGAAGGTGAAGATCCTGGTGGCCCGCAAGGGCGACCGGGTCTTCGCCTACCGCAATTCCTGCCCGCATATCGGCGTGCCGCTGGAAATGGATCCGGACGATTTCATGAGCCTGGACGGGCTGCACCTGATGTGCAGCACCCATGGCGCGCAGTTCCGGGTGGAAGACGGCATGTGCGTGATGGGCCCCTGCAAGGGCCAGCCGCTGCGGCCGGTACCGATCAGCGTCACGGACGGTCAGATCTGCGTCGGCGATCAGGCCTGATCGGTTCCCTTTGCCATCACGGCGGCGAAATCGGCCGTGGCCATGTCCATGCGGCGTGCCAGCACACGCGCCTCCGCTGCGGCGTCGGCAAAGCCCGACCCGCCGGACGGCACCATCGACATCAGCAGGTTCAGCGCCATCAGACTGGTACGCGTCCCCAGCTTGGCCAGGTCGCCATCGGCCGCCATGATTTCCCCGCCACCCGGGATCACCCCGCTCATGCTGCCCCCCGCATGACCACGCCCCATGGTTAATTGGTGCCCGAACCATACCATGTTGTGCAGCCCTGTAAACAAGCACGGCCGGGCGGCAGCCAATGCCGGCCGCAGACGCCGGAACGATCATAAATTTCCCGCCAAACCAATTTGTTGGGTCGAAACCGTCACACGACGAATGTACATGTTCCAAATCGTCCCCCCGGTGCTTACATAGCCTTGCGTATAAGCGAACAAGGGTTAAGGGCGGCGGCCATCGGCGCCGCCAGTACCTGGACGAGATAAGCGGCGCCGGCCAGCCTGACGCTGGATTGTCGGCACGCCAACCGAATTGGGAGAAACACCGCCATGAGCAGCCCTACGTTCTTTCCTGTGACGGAAGAAGTCGCCAGCCGTGCCTGGGTCGACGAGGCCAAGTACAAGGCCATGTATGAGCGCTCCGTCACCGACCCGGATGGGTTCTGGGGCGAACATGGGCGGCGTATCGACTGGTTCACGCCTTATACCAAGGTCAAGAACACCAGCTTCGAAGGCAATGTCGATATCCGCTGGTTCGAGGACGGCACCACCAACGTCGCCTATAACTGCGTCGACCGCCACCTGGCCACGCGCGGCGACCAGACAGCCATCATCTGGGAAGGCGACAACCCGGCCGAAAGCGCCCACATCACCTATAACGAACTGTCGGAAAAGGTGAACCGGCTGGCCAATGTCCTGAAAGCGCATGGCGTCAAGAAGGGCGACCGGGTCACCATCTATCTGCCCATGATCCCCGAAGCGGCCTATGCCATGCTGGCCTGCGCCCGCGTCGGTGCCGTGCATTCCATCGTCTTCGGCGGCTTCTCCCCTGACAGCCTGAAGGACCGGATTGAGGGCTGCGAGGGTAAGGTCGTCATCACCGCCGACGAGGGTCTGCGCGGCGGCCGCAAGGTGCCGCTGAAGGCCAATGTCGACAAGGCGCTGGAACATCTGCCCGATGTCAGCTCCGTCATCGTGGTCAAGCGTACCGGCGGCAACGTCGCCTGGCATGAAGGCCGCGACCATTGGTACCATGACGAGGTCGCCAAGGTGTCGGCCGACTGCCCGCCGGAAGTGATGGGCGCGGAAGACCCGCTGTTCATCCTCTACACGTCGGGTTCCACGGGCAAGCCCAAGGGCGTGCTGCACACGACCGGCGGCTATCTGGTCTATGCGTCGATGACGCACCAGTATGTGTTCGATTATCACGAAGGCGACATCTACTGGTGTACGGCCGACGTGGGCTGGGTCACCGGCCACAGCTACATCGTCTATGGCCCGCTTGCCAATGGCGCCACGACGCTGATGTTCGAAGGCATCCCCAACTATCCCAATGTCAGCCGCTTCTGGGATGTCATCGACAAGCACAAGGTCAACATCTTCTATACCGCCCCCACCGCCATCCGCGCCCTGATGCGCGAGGGTGAGGGCCCGGTGAAGAAGACCAGCCGGGCCAGCCTGCGCCTGCTGGGATCGGTGGGTGAGCCGATCAATCCGGAAGCCTGGCTCTGGTACCATAATGTCGTCGGTGACAGCCGCTGCCCGATCGTCGACACCTGGTGGCAGACGGAAACGGGCGGCATCCTGATCACCCCGCTGCCGGGCGCCATCGGGCAGAAGCCGGGTTCGGCCACCCTGCCCTTCTTCGGTGTGCAGCCGCAGGTCGTGGACAATGAAGGCAACGTGCTGGAAGGGGCGACGGAGGGCAATCTCTGCATCACCGACAGCTGGCCGGGCCAGATGCGCACCGTGTTCGGCGATCATGAGCGCTTCATCCAGACCTATTTCAGCACCTTCCACGGCAAGTATTTCACCGGCGACGGCTGCCGCCGGGACGAGGACGGCTATTACTGGATCACCGGCCGCGTTGACGACGTGATCAACGTGTCGGGCCACCGCCTGGGCACGGCCGAGATCGAGTCGGCCCTGGTCGCCCATCCCAAGGTGGCAGAGGCCGCCGTCGTCGGTTACCCGCATGACCTGAAGGGCCAGGGCATCTATGCCTATGTCACCCTGAATGCCGGTGAGGACCCGACGGACGAGCTGCGCAAGGAACTGGTGGCCTGGGTCCGCAAGGAGATCGGCCCCATCGCCACGCCGGACCTGATCCAGTGGGCGCACGGCCTGCCCAAGACCCGGTCGGGCAAGATCATGCGCCGCATCCTGCGCAAAATCGCCGCCAACGAGCATGAGGCCCTGGGCGATACCAGCACGCTGGCCGACCCCAATGTCGTGACCGATCTGGTCAACAGCCGCATGAACCGCCCCGAATAAGGACCGCCTTCATCGGAAATGCGAAACGGCGGGGGAGACCCCGCCGTTTTCGTCTGCCGGGATGAAGGAGCCCCGCGAAAGGCCACTGTTTACGACGGCAGTGTGATCCCCCGCGCGGCATCGATATCCGCATCGGTCAGAATGGCCCCGTCCAACACCGTCGCGGTCAAGTCCGCCCCGGTGAAATCCACACCCGTCAGGTCGGCGCCGCGCAGCACGGCCGCCGCCAGCCGCGCGCGCACCAGCGAGGTGCGCAGTTCATGCCCCCGCGCCGTCTTCAGCCGTGACAGGTTGGCCTTTTCCAGGTTGGCGTCAATCAGGTTGACCCGGTCCATGGTGGCGCCACGCAGGTCGGCATAGCCCAGGTTGGTGGATCGCAGATCGGCGCCGGCCAACTGTGCCGCCTGCATCTGGGCACCCCGCAGATCGGCGCCGCGCAGGCTGGCCCCCGTCGCCTTCATCAGGGTCAGGACGCGGCCAGCCAGATCAGCATTGCTGAGGTCCAGACCGCTGATATCCAACTGGTGGCCCGACTGCCCGCCCGTTGCCACCCATTGCGCATGGGCGCGCAGCATCGCTTCCAGCCGTTCCGGCGGGGGTGGGCTCTTATCATCTACCGGCTCTGCGGAAACCGGGACGCTGATGGGAGCGTCGGCCGCGACACCGCGGCGCGCAGCGTCGGCATCGGTGCGGATGGCGCTCTGCAGCGCCTGGGGCGACACCTTGGCCCCCGACAGGTCCGCACCACGCAGATCGGCATCGGCCAGATCGACGCCATCCATGTTGGCCGACCTGAACTGGGCGTTGCGCAGATCGACACGGGCCAGCTGCGCCCCCGCCATGGTCGCGCCAGAGAAATCCGCCTCCCGCGCACAGGACCCCGTGAGCCGGGCCCGCGTCAGGTCGGCATCGATCATGATGGCTTCGGAGATGTCGGCCGGCCCGATCTCCATGCCCAGGACACGGAAATCGGCGCGCGTGCTGACGGCCATGTTGCCGTCGCGCAGGTCGCATTCCACCATCTTGGCGCCGCGCAGAATGGCACCGCGCAGGCTGGCAGCACGCAGGTCGGTGCGGGTCAGCTGTGCGCTCGACAGGTCAGCGTTGGACAGGTCGCAACCGAACAGGTCGGCATAATCCAGCTTGGCACCGATGAATTTCGTGCCTCGCAGGATGGCGCCGGACAGGTTGGCATTGGTCAGGTTGCGGGCGTTGAAGGACAGGCCCGACAGATCGAAGAAGGGCAGACTGAGCTTAGCCCCCCCTTGCATGCCTGACAGGTAGGCCAGATGCCGTTCGCACGCCCGGTCGAGTTGCGCCTGGGTGAGGCGCACGCGGGGAGCGACATTGTTGTTCTCTGTCGACATGCGTGCTTACCCGAACAAGGCGTCGATATCCGCCTGCGACACCGTGGCGCCTGCCGCTGGCGGGGGTGGGGGTGGAGGGGGTGGAGGGGGCGGTGGGGGCGGTGGGGGAGGCGGTGGCGGTGGCGGGGGGGGAGGTGGCGGCGGTGGGGGGGGCGCCATATCCTCCGCAGGCAGGCCCCAATCATCCATGTTGGTCAGGGCATCATTGGCATCGGCCTTGGGTGCCGGGCCGCTGTCCAGACTGTCGAACAGGGCGTCGATGTTGGCCTGGCTGACGGCCTCCAGCGCCGGACCGTGCAACAGGTGCTTGTCCGGGCGATCGTCGTCGGGGCGCAGGGCGATCAGGCCATCGGAACCCAGCTTCTTGGTCCCGACCTCCGTATCCTCCACACCCCAGATCTCGATCATGGTATTCACGCGCTGCTCGATATAGCGCAGCGTGTTGACGACCTTGGTGGTGCGCTGACCGGTAATGTCCTGGAACGAACAGGCGGTCATGATCTCGATGGTCTGGGCATCGATATCGTTGGTGATGTCGCTGGGCGGCAGGCGGTTGACCAGCGCCTGAATGCGTTCCGTGGCGTTCAGGATGTCGGACGTGGCGCGTTCCGTGGCCGTGACAATGGCATCCAGCTCGTTGGTGGCGGCCATGATTCGGTTGGCCCCGGCATCCATGGGCCGCAACTGGGCGATTTCCTGCCGCGTCTGCTCGATATAGTTGGAAAGCTGTTTAAGTTCTTCGCGCATGATATGCAGGTGCGGACTTTGATCCGCAACGACGGCGGGCCCGCCACCACCGATCCCCTGCAGGCGCTGCACCTGCTCCGTCATGGTGCCCAGAAGAGCACGCCAATCATCCTGGGCGACGACCCGGGTCTGCCGGTCCCGTTGCCGGAGGAAGGCCCGGCCACGCGACGACGCCATCAGCGCCTCTTCCAGTGCGGCATATTCCTTTTCGGACAGTTCCAACGGTTCCATGCCGCTTCCGCCTAGCCCCCACATCGGGCCACCCCTTTCGAACGACGCAAGACCTGTGACGCCAGACCCATGATGCACCATCCTTGAACAGGGCGCGAGGCCGGCCGACGGGACGATGCCGGAAGAACCTGGAAAGAATGACCTGATCCGGTCGCTGTCATAGTCGAATAAATCCAATCGCCAAATTTCGCCACAGTCATTTCGTCCCTTGGCGCTTCCACCCCCTGCGCAAATGGGCCGGCAAGGTGTAGGCTGGCGACAGTATAGTTGAACAAGGGGCCGACGGAACGGCCCGTGAAAGAGGAACGCGATGGATATTCTGATCGGCTTTCAGGACGGCGAGGCTTTAGCCGGCAAGCTGTCAACCCGACTGGGTTTGCCGATGCATATGGTGACCCTGCACCGCTTTCCCGACGGGGAAAGCCTGGTGCGGCTGGAAGCGGCGCCCGAACGCGCGATCATCGTCCGCTCGCTGCATCAGCCCAATGACAAGCTGGTGGAGTTGCAGTTCCTGGCCGGTGCGCTGCGCGAGCGCGGGGTGCGGGAACTGACGCTGGTCGCCCCCTATCTGGCCTATATGCGCCAGGACATGGAATTCCGCCCCGGCGAGGTGGTCAGCCAGCGCATCATGGGCCGATGGCTGGGCGGGCTGTTCGACCGGATCGTCACGGTGGAACCGCACCTGCACCGCACCCACGACCTGGACCATGTCTTTCCCGACTGCCGGTCGGCGGCGCTGACGGCGGGGCCGCTGCTGGGCCGCTGGGCCCGCGAACAAGGGGCCGATGCCACCTGGACCATCCTGGGTCCGGACGAGGAGTCGGAACCGCTGGTCCGCGGTGCCGCAGCGGGCGCTGGCGTGCCCGGCGTGGTCGGGCTGAAGGTGCGGCGCGGCGACCATGATGTCAGCGTCGGCCTGCCGGAAGGCACCGATCTGTCGGGCCGCACCGTCCTGTTCGTCGATGATATCGTCAGTTCCGGCGGCACCCTGATCGATGCGGCCAAGGTCGCCTATGCCCACGGCGCGGCCCGGGTCCTGGCCGCCACCGTCCATGCCGTCTTCCCCATGGAACGTCTGGCAGCCTTCAAGGCGGCGGGGATCGACAGTGTGGTGTCGGCCGACGGCATCCCGCATCCGACCAATGCCATCGGTCTTACCGACCTGATCGCGGACTGTCTGGCGACGCTTTAAGACGGTCCTGCCTCAGCCCCAGGGCATGCCGCGGGGGCGCGAGGTACCGCCGGCGTCGGGCACGCTGCCACCCCGACGCGGCGGCGTGCTGGCCGGACGGCGCGGCGTCTCCCCCCTGCCCGTGCCAACACTCCCGGTCATGGCACGCAGGCGGCGTACCCGTTCGGCCGTGCTGGGATGGGTGGAAAACAGGCTGTCCACGCCCCGCCCGTGCAGCGGGTTGATGATGAACATATGCGCCGTGGCGGGGTTGTTCTCCGCCTGGTGGTTTTGCACGCGGGCTGCCCCGTTCTGCATGCCTTCCAGCGCGTCCGCCAGCCAGCCCGGCTTGCCGCAGATGCCGGCGCCGATCCGGTCCGCCTCATATTCGCGGGAACGACTGATGGCCATCTGCACCAGCATGGCGGCAATGGGGGCCAGGATGGACACCAGCAGCACCCCGACGAACCCCAGGGGATTGCCCCGGTTCTCTTCGCTGCTGGAATGGCTGCCGCCGAAAAACATGGCGAAATTGGCCAGCATGGACAGCGCACCGGCCAGCGTCGCCGTCACCGTCATGATCAGCGTGTCGTGATTCCTGATATGGGCCAGTTCGTGGGCCATCACCCCCGCCACCTCTTCCGCCGACAGGCGGTTCAGCAGGCCGGTGGTGGCGGCCACAGCCGCATTCTCCGGATTGCGGCCCGTGGCGAAGGCGTTGGGCTGATCGCTGTCAATGATGAAGACCTTGGGCATGGGCAGGTCGGCGCGCTGCGCCAGATGCTGCACCATGGTGTAGAATTGCGGCGCCGTGGCGGCGTCCACCTGGCGCGCACCATACATGCGCAGCACCATCTTATCGGAATTCCAATAAGCGAAGGCGTTCATCCCCACGGCAAGGACCAGGGCGATCAGCATGCCTGACTGGCCACCCAGCATGAAACCGACCGCCAGGAACAGGCCGGTCAGCCCCGCCAGCAGCATTGCGGTTCGGAAATAGCCGTTCATGACCTCTGCCAACTCCATTTTTCGTTCCGGGCATGCCTGTCGCCCGCCCTTTCAGATATGGCCCCTGGCCTGCGCGCATCAAGGCTTGGCAGGTCGCCGCCCCCGCGCCATATCTGCACCGACGCGCATGATGAGGTGCCCCATGGAGAGTGAGATCAAGCAGCCCGACGCCGCGAAGGCCGAACAGCCGACCCAGGCGCGCAAACCGGTGGTTACCCAGCCGCCGGGCGAGATCGGGGGCCCTGCCGGGCCGGAGCCGACACGGTTCGGCGATTGGGAATTCAAGGGTCGTTGCAGCGACTTCTGATCTTCCCAGTTGCAAATGAACCTACATGTATACGCATAATACGCCATTGATCCTAAGTGTATTCAACTTAGGACGATGGTCTTAGATTTTTGTTCCGTCTCTGTCGGGTTGGGCGTAAAGTGCTTGCATGCAAACCCCAACCCGTCAAAGCCGCACCGTGCCTCGCCACCGCCCCCTTGCCATTGCCCTGCTCGCTGCGTCATGGCTGCTGCCGCCCGCGGCAGCGCTGGCCGGCAGCCGCGTGCCGGGCCCCCTGCCCGCGCGGGTGATGGAAGTGGTGGATGGCGACACGCTGGAAGTCCGGGTGACCATCTGGCTGGACCAGGAGCTGGTGACGCGGGTGCGGCTGGACGGCATCGACACGCCCGAAAGCCGGTCCGACTGTGCCGATGAAAAGCGCATGGCCCAGGCGGCCAAGGAAAAGCTGACCTCTCTGGTCGGTCCCGCCACGGAAGGGCGGGGTGATGGCACGATCCGCCTGTATGACGTGGTTTATGACAAATATGGCGGCCGGGTCCGGGCCCGTGTCACCTTGGCCGACGGCACCGACCTGTCCCAAGCCTTGATCCGCGCCGGTCATGCCCGCCCCTATCAGGGCGGCAAGCGCCAGCCCTGGTGCGCCGGCATGTGACGCGGGCCTAACTGCGCCAGCGCAGGACCGTATCCTTCACCGGATTGACGAATTCACGGCCCTCTGCCCGGGCACGGGCATATTCATTCTTCAGCTGGTGGTACCAGCGGGCCTGGGTATCGGCGTCCTTGATCAGCATCAGGGGCGGATCATGGGCCAGACCCTTCTGCTGCATCACCACGGCATCCCGGTCCTGGCCCAGAAAGCGGCGGACGAAGCGGCGCAGGACGGGGCGGGCGATGTTGGCCCAGCCCAGCGTCCAATAGAAGCTGTTGGTGACTTCCGTATTGTTTTCATCAATCGGCGTGACCGTTGTCAGGTTGACGACGCGGTGGCGGCCGGCCGCGATATGTTCAACCCGGATACCGGGAAGGCGGAAGCTGATCTCCGTCTCCGGCGCCCCGCCCAACAGCTTATAGGCGGCGGAGTTGGAAGAGGGCCGGTGCCGCTTCATGGCGAAGCCAAGAGGGGCGGGGCCAAAAGCCTTGGCTTTTTCATGGATGGACCGGGCCGACCGCCAGAACCAGCTTTGATGCACGAAGGGACCATGGGCCGGGTCCATCAACCCGATGACGGCATGGTCAACAGGACAGGGGAAGGCCATCACTTCCGTCAGGTTGGGTACGCGGCCTTCCATGTCCGGCATCTGCGGCGGCGGTCCGTCGGGTGCCCCCTCCCCCATCCAGATCCAAAGATTGCCCTGCGCCTCTATGACCGTATAGCGGCGAACCTTGATCCGGGAAATGTCGAAATCCTGCCCTTCCACCAGGGATGGAATGGCGGTGCAGCCGCCAGACCCGTCGAAACGCCAGCCATGGTAGCGGCATTCCACCTCCCGCCCGTCGAATCGGCCACAGGACAGCGGAATGCCCCGGTGTGGACAGATGTCGCGCAGGGCAAAGACCACCCCATCCTGCCCGCGCGCAAACAAAACGGGCTGGCCTAGCAGCATCTTCGCCTGCATGGCGCCACGTTTCAACGCTGCGGATGGCAGGGCGAAGTACCAGATATCGGTCAGGAAGGGGGCGGGTTCAGCCATATTGGGCGCTGCCGGTGACGGGGGGCGCCGCACCATATAGCACAGCCCCTCCCGCACATCACCTGCCCGTCATTCTGCGCGACCAAAGGTGCCGAGCCGGTCACAACCAGTCGGGCGACACGTCCAGCACAGTGCGGTCCAGGCTGGTCAGCAAAGCCGCCTGCGTCGCGGTTTTGGGCAGTTCATGGGCGAAAAACCAGCGGCAGGCTGCCAGCTTGCCCTGCATATGTGCCGCATCGCCCCGGCCCTGTTTCAGCCATGCCGACGCGACCAGGGCCTGACGCAGCCAGATCCAGGCCATGACCGTGTGCCCGAACATCTCCAGATAGGCGGTGGCATTGGCCAGGCACAGCGCTACCTGCCCTTCTGCCCGCACCTTACCCAGTTGGGCGGTGACAGTGCCGACCCGCGCCAGTGCCTCGCCCAGTGCTGTGGCATGGGTGGCCAGCGCGGGCATGCCCGCGGCCTGCCGGATCGTCTGCTGCACGGCCGCGCCCAGCACCTCCAGCGCCGCCCCCCCTTCCATGAACACCTTGCGGCCCAGCAGGTCGTTGGCCTGGATGCCGTAGGTGCCCTCATGAATGGGGTTCAGGCGGTTGTCGCGGTAATACTGCTCCACCGGGTAATCGCGGGTATAGCCATAGCCGCCCAGGATCTGGATGGCCCATTTGTTGGCTTCCAGACAGTGCTCCGACGGCCAGGACTTGGCGATGGGGGTCAGCAGTTCCAGCAGCAGGCTGGCCCGGCGGCGCTCTGCCGCCTCCGGCGCTGTCTTCTCCTCATCCACCAGCCGGGCGCAAAGCAGGCAGAGCGCGATGGCCCCTTCCGAGGCGGCCTTCTGTTGCAACAGCATGCGGCGGACATCGGCATGGTCGATGATGGGGATCATGGGCGTCGTCGGGTCGCGGCCGTCGATGGGCCGCCCTTGCGTCCGCGTGCGGGCATAGTCGGCCGAGTAGCGGTAGCCGGCATAACCCAGAACCGATGCGCCCAGGCCCACGCCAATCCGCGCCTCGTTCATCATCTGGAACATATAGGACAGGCCATGATGTTCCTTGCCCACCAGGAAGCCCTGGCAGCGCCCGTCCTCGCCAAAGGACAGGATGGTGCTGGTGGTCCCGCGATAGCCCATCTTGTGCAGCAGGCTGACCAGCTTCACGTCATTGTCGGGGCCCAGGCTGCCATCGTCATTGACGCGGATGCGCGGCACGATAAACAGGCTGATGCCCTTCACCCCCGCCGGCGCGCCCTTGATCTTGGCCAGCACCATATGGATGATATTGTCCGACAGCTCATGTTCGCCCGCACTGATCCATTGCTTGGTGCCGGTGATGGCATAGGTGCCGTCGCCATTGGGCGTGGCCGTCGTGCGGATGTCGGCCAGACTGCTGCCGGCCTGCGGCTCTGACAGGGCCATGGTGCCGAAGAAGCGGCCCGTCAGCATGGGCGCCAGGAATCGCGCCCGCTGTTCATCGGTGCCGAAGGCCCGGATCAGATTGCCCGCCCCGATGGTCAGGAACGGATAGGCGGCCGTGGAGATATTGGCCGTCTGGAAAAAGCTGAAGGCCGCCTGCACCACCGACCAGGGCAGCTGCAGCCCGCCCAGTTCCTCGTCATGATGGGCCGCCATGAACCCGGCCTCGGCCAGCGCCTGCACCGCCTCCTTCACGGCGGGCAGCATCACCACCTTGCCGTCGATGCGCTCCGGCTCGTGCTTGTCCACGTCATGATAGTGGGGGGCGAACTTCTCCGCCGCCAGCTTGTCCGCCGTATCCAGGACCTGCGCGAGTGCGTCACGGTCCAGATGGGCATAACGCGGGCGCGCCAGCAGTGCTTCGATCTCCAGCATCCCGTCCAGCAGGAAATCGATCTCGCGGCGATCCATCAGGCTCATGTCCGTTCCCTTCCCGACTATCCGTGTTGGTCGGATCGTGCGCCGACCTTCAAACAGATGTTTAAATCGGGAAGGCGCCGCGGTCGAGCGGTTTTACCGCCGCCAGAAGGACGGGCTCAGCAGCACAAAGACGGTGAACAGCTCCAGCCGGCCCAGCAGCATGGCCAGAGACATGACCCAGACGGCGAAATCATGCAGCGGTTCGTAATTGCCGGAGGGGCCGATCATCTGCGACAGGCCGGGACCGACATTGCCAAGGGCGGTGGCAGCCCCGGAAATGGCGGTCACGTAGTCCAGCCCCGTCAGGCCCAGCAGAACCGCGAAAATCAGGATCAGGGCAATATAGAGGAAGGTGAAGCTCATTACCGAGACGATGACATCGGCATCCACCAGTTTGCCATTATAGGTCAGCGGGATGACACGGTTGGGACTGAACAACCGGTTGATCTGCATGCGCAGGGCCAGCCACAGGATCTCGAACCGGAACATCTTGATGCCGCCCGACGTCGATCCGGTGCAACCGCCCACCAGCGTCAGGATGAAGAACAGGGCAACCGGCCCGGGCCCCCACATGAGGTAATCGGTGGAGGCAAAACCCGTCGTGGTGATCAAAGACACGCAGTTGAAGAAGGAATGGCGGATGGCCTCGCCCACTCCCATCTGCCGCGTCGCCACCAGATAGACGGCCAGAAGCCCGGCCACAACACAGGTGAAGGCCAGATAGGTGCGCACCTGGCTGTCGCGCCACAGGGCCTTCACATCCCCCTTCATCATGCTGATGAAGCGGACGAAGGGCAGACTGCCCAGGAACATGAACAGGGCCAGGATCCACTCCACACCAGCATTGTGGAAATAGCCGATGGAACTGTCCTTGGTGGAGAAGCCACCCGTCCCCAGCGCCGTCATTGAATGATTGATGGCGTCGAACATGGGCATGCCGGCCAGCTTCAGCATGATGATGCAGGAGATGGTCAGGGCCAGATAAACCCAGCCGAAGCCCAAGGCCATGTCAGCGGCCCGCGGCACCACCTTGTCCGATTTATCCGACGATTCGCTGCGGAAAAGCTGCATCCCGCCCACCCGCAGGAAGGGAAGGATGACGATGCCCATGCCGACAATGCCGATACCGCCCAGCCAGACCAGCAGCGATCGCCACAGCAACAGCCCCGGCGGCAGGGTCTGCACCGATGCAAATGCGCTGGCCCCCGTCGTGGTCAGTCCGGACATGGCCTCGAAATAGGCATTGGCAAAGGTCAGCCGCTGTTCAGCCAGCGTGAAGGGCAGCGCCGCGAAGGCCCCAACCGCAATCCAGGCGAAGGTCGTCAGGATGAAGGTCTGGCGCAGCGACAGGGCGATGCGCTCCGTCCGATTCATCAGCATCAGCAGGACACCGAAGAACAGGGTCAGCGCAGCCGACGCGGCGAAGACACGCCAATCATCCTGACCGGCCGCCAGGTCGGCAATCATCGGCGCCACCATCGCCATGGCGATGACGGACAGCAGGGCACCAATGACGTAGAAAATGGGGCGGACGTCCAGGGAGAGCATGGAACTCCGACTCTAGGGGGCCGGCAAGGGTGCAGGCGACGGCAACGGACAGGCGGCACAGGGCGCAACCGGCGGGGGCCGTGCCACCACACCCTTGATGATGGCGATGGTCCCCGTCAAGAGGCACCATGTCGAAATACGAACGGCCGGGGCAAGCCCCGGCCGTCGATGGACCTTGTGCGCAATCGCCCGGTCACTCGATCCCAAGGGCCGCCTTGTACAGTTCCAGCAGCGCGTCCATCTCCTGGCGATCCTCCTTCTCCATCCTCCGGATCCGGATGATCTGACGCATCACCTTGGTATCGAAACCGGTGCCCTTGGCCTCGGCATAGATATCCTTGATGTCGTCCTGAATGCCCTTCTTCTCCTCCTCCAGGCGCTCGATACGTTCGATGAAGGAGCGCAGCCGGTCGGCCGCGATACCGCCGACATCATTGGAGGTTGCGGCGTCAGACATGATGCCTCTTACCTTGCAAAAGTGTTTGAAAGTGCCGGGACCTTATCCAGCCCCGGGGGGATAAGCAAGCCGGTTGGTGGGACGGGAGACGCGGGATAGCCTGACCATGACCGCAGGAGGTATGCCATGGACGGCCACGGCAACAGCACGATCCGCTATGCCAGCGAAGGGCCCCCTACCCCCGCCGCAGCACCAGGGCCACGCCGGCCGCCGTCAACCCCATCCCCGCCAGCGCCGTCGGGCCCAGCTTCTCCCCGAACAGGGCCCAGGCCATCAGGGCTGTGACGGGCGGGACCAGATAGAACAGGCTGGCGACACGGGACGCCGCCCCCCGGCGGATCAGAGCGAACAGCAGGAAGATGGCGCCCACCGACAGGACCAGGCACAGCCAGCCCAAGGCGAAGATGAATTCGCCCGTCCAGTCGATGCGCATCGTCTCCAGAAACGGCGCCACCACGGCCAGCACGGTGCCCGTGGCGCCATATTGGATGGCCGTGCCGGTGCGCAGGTCCATCTCCGTGCAATAGCGTTTCTGGTAAAGGGTGCCGATGCTGATGCCCAGCAGCGCGAAGAGTGACAGGCCGATGCCCATCGGATCCCCGATATTCAGCGACAGCTTCTCCCACACCACGGCCGTGACGCCGGCCAGCCCGAAGACAAAGCCAAGCCATTGCCCACGCGTCAGCCGCTCGCCCAGAAGCGGACCGGCCACCAGCGCGGTCAACAGGGGTTGCAACCCCACGATCAGGGCCACAGTGCCGGCCGGCAGCCCGTGCTTCAGGGCCTCGAACACGCCAGTCAGATAGACCCCATGCACCAGCAGGCCGGCCACGGCGATATGGCCGACCAGGCGCCAGGATGTCGGCCATGGTGCCTTCTGCCACGCGGCAATGGCCAGCAGCACCACGGCCACCAGCGACATGCGCCAGAGCAGAAAGGTCAGCGGCTCCGCATGCGGCAGGCCCAGCTTGCCACCGATGAAGCCCGTGCTCCACAGCACCACGAACAGGGCAGGGGCCGCCTTACCCCAGTCAAGGCTGTTATGGGACGGATTGGGCGGGTTGGACATGGGGATCACCAGGAATCGCGGGAGCCTGAAACAGCAAACGGCCGCCCCTTGCGGGAGCGGCCGTTCACCTTAGTCAACGCTGGGAAGCGTCAGCAGGATCAGTTGCTGTTCTTGCCCTGCTTGGCAACGATTTCGTCAGCGACGTTCTTCGGCACCGGATCATAGTGCGAGAATTCCATCGTGAACGAACCGCGGCCGGAGGTCATGCCGCGCAGCTGGCCGATATAGCCGAACATGTCGGACAGCGGCACATGGGCTTCGACGGCGATGTTGTTGCCGCGCTCCAGCTGACCCAGGATCGTGCCACGACGACGGTTCACGTCGCCGATCACGTCACCCAGGTAATCTTCCGGAACCACAACCTCGACCTTCATGATCGGTTCCAGCAGGACCGGACCAGCCAGCTTCATGGCTTCACGGAAGCAGGCCTTGGCGGCGATTTCGAACGTCAGAGCGTTCGAGTCGACGTCGTGGTACTTACCGTCGATCAGGGTGGCCTTGAAGTCCACAGTCGGATAGCCGGCGATGACACCGTCTTCCTTCTGCATCTGCAGGCCCTTGTCGACCGACGGGATATATTCGCGCGGAACCGTACCACCGACGACCTGGTCGACGAAGGCATAGCCCTGACCGCGCTCCTGCGGTTCGAAAATGATCTTCACTTCGGCGAACTGGCCCGAACCGCCAGTCTGCTTCTTGTGGGTATAGATGTGCGTGACCGGACGGGTGATCGTCTCACGATAGGCCACCTGCGGACGGCCCATGACGCCTTCCACACCATATTCAGTGCGGACGCGGTCCAGGGTGACTTCCAGATGCAGTTCGCCCATGCCGCGCAGCAGGGTCTGACCGGTCTCACGATCGGTTTCCAGACGCAGCGAGGGATCCGCGCGGACCATCTTGCCGATGGCGGCGCCGAACTTGTCCTGGTCACCGCGGTTCTTCGGCTCGATGGAGACGGAGATCACGGGCTCGGGGAAGCGCATGCGCTCCAGCACCACCGGCTCGGAGGCGTCGCACAGGGTGTCACCCGTGTCGGTCTCGGCCAGCGACACGAAGGCGACGATGTCGCCGGCGCGGCACTCTTCAAGATCGTTGGTGTCCTTGGCGAACATTTCCACGATACGGCCGATACGCTCGCGCTTGCCGCGGGTCGCGTTCAGCAGGGTCGTGCCCTTGCTGACAACGCCCGAATAGACGCGCACGAAGGTCAGCGAACCGTACTTGTCGTTCAGCACCTTGAAGGCCAAGCCCGAGAACGGCTCGTCGTCAGAGCACAGACGCTCGCCATTCGGGTTGCCATCGGGATCCACCGTCTTGATGGCTTCCACGTCGGTCGGGGCCGGCAGGTACCACACGACGGCGTCCAGCAGCTGCTGCACGCCCTTGTTCTTGTAGGAAGAACCGCACAGCACCGGCACGAAGGCGCCGTTCAGGGTCGCCTTGCGGATGCATTCGCGCAGCTTGTCGGCCGACGGCTCATTGCCTTCCAGATAGGCTTCCATCAGCTCGTCGTCCTGCTCGACGGCAGCTTCGACCAGCTCCTGACGATACTGCTTGTACTGGCTCAGCAGGTCACGGTCATAGGCGTTGGTGATCTTCAGCTTGTCGGCCAGATCATCCGTGACGTCCCAGATTTCCCACTTGCTGTCCTTCTCCTCGGAGAACCAGACATAAGCCTTCATCTCGACAAGGTCGATCATGCCGTGGAAGTCATCTTCCGAGCCGATCGGCATCTGCAAGCAGACCGGGCGCGAGCCCAGACGGTCGATGACCATCTTCACCGTGCGGCGGAAATTCGCGCCGGAGCGGTCCATCTTGTTGATGTAGCACATGCGCGGAACCTTGTAGTTGTCCGCCAGGCGCCAGTTCGTCTCGGTCTGCGGCTCCACGCCGGCCACACCGTCGAACACCACGACCGCGCCGTCGAGCACGCGGAGCGAGCGATTCACCTCAATGGTGAAATCGACGTGGCCCGGGGTGTCGATGACGTTGATCTTCTTGCCCTTCCAATGGCAGGACACGGCGGCCGACTGGATCGTGATGCCGCGCTTCTGTTCCTGCTCCATGTAGTCGGTCGTGGTCGACGTCTTCAGATCCTTGGTATCGTGAACGTCGATGATCGTGTGCTTGCGACCGGTATAGTACAGGATGCGCTCAGTCGTCGTCGTCTTGCCGGCATCGACGTGGGCGATGATGCCGATATTCCGAATATCAGAAAGCGGGGTAGTGCGGGGCATAAGAAGGGCTCCGTCGTCCAGCGTCGTGTCAAAACAGATCAACCGACCCGGCGTGGTGTGGTCGAGTGCGTGGATGGGGCGGGAGGAACCACGCTGCCGCAGCACCCTTCCCGCACGAAAAAAACCGGGAAGCCGAAAGGCGCCAGACGCCTCGGTCTCCCGGGTGGCGGCCTATTTACCGCGCTTGGGCCCGCATGCCAAGGGGGGATATGGCATGACGGCCAAGCGTGACGGGAGGGGATATCATGGCTCCTCCGGATGTGCGGGCGTCAGCCGCAGCGCATCACGCATCATCGGTGCCAATTCCGCCGCTGCGCTGGTGGTCAGGTGGCTGAAATCCGCAAACAGCATCCTGCCATCCCGGACATACCAGCAGCGGTCGCCGCATTGCCAGCGATCGGGCCTGATGAAGGCTCGCAGTCGGGGATCATCGGCATAACGGTCGATCAGCATCCGCCAGCGCGCGTCAAAGGCATCGCGATCCTCGCCCAACGCCACATCCTGCGTCGAAAGGCCAAGCCGGATGCGCTTGGCCATGTTGATCGCCGTATCGCCGTTGGGAATCGCGATCGGCCCGATCAGGAAAACCGTCTTTCCCTTGGCGCGCAGCCGATCAATGGTCGCATCAAGCCCTTTCGCAACGGCTTGCCCGTTCGCCAGGTCCTGCCTGCCATCCCGCCCGCGCCAGACACGATCTGCGGGGCCTTCGTCCCAGTCGAACGCGATGACGATGCGGTCAATGCCGGGAAGATCGGCCATCTCATCGATCAGACGATCCATGCTGGTCAGGCACGGCTGGCTGATATTCAATCCGTAGAAGGGCTTGCACAGCGGAATGAAGGGCGCGAGGCCCGACCGGCCGGTCTCGGCCAATATCTGTTCGAAGGCGGGGACGTACATCTGCGCATGGGAATTGCCGAGCAGGATTGTGTCCAGCCGGCCGGCGGGTGCCCCAAACCGGCACCCTTTGTACCCCAGTGGCGCGCCGTCGGGGACCTTGCTGCACCAACGGAAGTCGTCGATCGCGTCCGAATAGGCCCGAACCGCTGGCAACATACGGTGAGGCAGGCCGCGCGTGGCCAGGGCGAGGCCGGCATAGCCACCTATGACCAGCACCAGCACAGCGGCGATCAGCAGCGACCACCGCACCGACACTTGCCCCGTCAGAAACGGCTGTTCGATGAAGCGATAGGACATCGCCGCCAGAATCGCGGCAGCAGCCACCACCGATGCGATAGCCACGGGCGGGGGCTTTCCCGGCAGAGTGTGGGCGACAAAATAAAGCAGGGGCCAATGCCAGAGATAAAGCGAATAGGACATCCGGCCCAGATGCTGCAACGGACGCCATGAGAGCCCGGCCCCGACCCAGGTCCGTACGCCCTCCTGGCCGACGCCGATCATGGCCGCCGTCCCCAGCACAACCATCGTGGCCTCCGCCACCTGCCACTGGCTGGGTGAACCCGTCACGCAAAAGACGACGGCAACCACGCCCGCGATCGACAGCCACTGTGCGGCCGGTCTGCGGATCGCGACACGCTGGCTTGCACAAGCCAGCAGCCCACCCACCCCGAACTCCCATAGACGCCCTGGCGGCAGATAGAACAGCCAGCGCTCCGGCACACGGTCGACGAAGTGGAGAGACCATGACAGCACGGTGACTGCCGCAAGAATCCGGATCAATTGCCTCGGAAATCGACGCAGCACACCCAACAAGAAGAATGGCGCCACCAGATAAAATTGCTCCTCCAGCGCCAGGGACCACAGATGGAGAAACGGATCGTCCACCGCCGCTCTTCCGAAATAACCGGCATTCTGTGCATTGAATATATTAACGGTGAAGCTGAGCGCATGAAACATATTGCGCGCGAATATCTTCATATATACTGGCAACAGCAGAAAATGCGCAGCAATTGTCACCAGCGCCAACATCACCATCAGCGCTGGCAGCAGGCGCCGGGCCCTGCGCCGGTAGAAATCGCGGATGGAGACGTCTCCTGATCGCGCATATTCCCGCAGCAGCACCCGCGTAATCACGAAGCCCGAAACGACGATGAACATGTCGACGCCATAGAAACCGGCGGGCGCGGCGGCCGGCATCGCGTGGTACAGCAGGACGGCCAGAATCGCCAGCGCCCGGATGCCATCAATATCCGCGCGGCGGGATTGATCCGGTGATCGCGTCATACCATCTCCCACAGGCCTGTGCGCCCGTGTATCATCCGCTGGCGGTCCCGCCTTCGCCCAGATGCCGAATCCACCGGGAAATGACTTCCGCATCCGACAGCCCATCCCCCGCCCCATCCGCTGTCGGCCCCGCCCCCTTTTCCCGAAGGGCGCGTGCCGCCTCCCGCACTTGCGACGGCGGCCAGCCGAACTCCGACCTGAACCGGCTGGTGAAGTGGCTGGCGCTGGTAAAGCCATAATCCATGGCAACATCGAAAATGCCCCGCCCGCCGTTACCGGGCGCGGTCAACGCCTTGAACGCCGCGGTGAGGCGTCGGCGCTGGATGAAGTCTCTGACACCGCCCTCGTCCTGGAACAAGCGGTATAACGTCGCCCGTGACATACGGAAGTGGGCGCACAGCAGTCCGACGCCCAGATCAGGCTCCATCAGGTTGGCATCGATAAAGCGTCGCACGGAGTTGAACACCGCCTGACGCGACTCCCGGGCGGACGGGTCGCTGCCCGCGTGCAGAACGGACAGCAGCCCGAACAGCGCCTCTGTCATGACGGGTACGTCTTCACGCCTGGCACCCCTGATATTGCGCCCCAGTGACTCCATGAAATCGCCGAACATGCGTCCTGTAAGCGTGTCGGGCGCAAACAAGGTGCCGCTGCGCCGGGACAGCTGCGGCAGATGGAAATCCAGAACTTCCCGCGGCAGGATCAGGCTCAACACATCATTGTCGGTCGAGTAGGCGTCGGTTTCATAAGCCAGATTGACGATGTAAGTGCCGCCGGACCGCGCGGAATAAGCCGCTTGCCCGTTCTCCACCTCATTGCCGCCGGATCGATAATATTGGATGGCGAAATGCTCGACGTCGTCGTTCTGTCTCAACCACGTCCCGTCGCGGACAAACCGCTGCCGGGAAAATTTCGTGTCAAAGAACAGAAAATCACCAGCATTGAACAGGTGGAACTCCGGCACCACGGGCGGGCGGGCGGGATCGGCCAGCGGTACAGACTCGAAGTAAGGAAGGATGCTCTGCCGCCAGCACCAAAACATCTCCGCGTCCGGTAACATACCGGGGATGATTGATATCGAAGGAATTGGGGTTCCCGTCATCTGACCTTCAACCCTCCTTGAGATGCTGGCGACAGGGTTGTGAGACAATGATGATAGCAATTTGCTCGCCAACGCCGGTAAATTCCAGCAAAGAAACGGGATGTGACTGTGCACCGGCACCTGGCGAACATAAACACCATGTCCAGCCGCCCCACGCGAGGTGAAATGGAAAACTGCCATGGTCAGCCCCCCTCGCCCCCCCTGCCCGGCCCCGGCCATGTCGGTGTCGCCGAAGCCGACCTGTCGCCCCCCAATCCGGCCTCACCGGAAGACAGCTGCCCCTCCCCCACCACGGGCCTGGATGGCCGCGACGGTGCCGCTGCCGTTTCGGGAAAGGGGCAGCAGGGCCGGGTGGTTCGCGTCCTGAAATCTGCGCTGCTGGGCTCTATCCAGATCCGGGGCGTCGTCGATGAAGCCCGTGATCTGGCGCGCCGGGCGCACGCCGCGCCGCCCGATGCCGTGGCGGAGCGCGCCGCCCTGGCCGCGGATTTCGATATCCTGCTTGGCCAGATCGACCAGATCGTCGAAGATGCGAGCTTTGCTGGCAGCAATCTGTTAGCGGGGCAACCGCCGATGCCGGACCATGACCGACGCGTCACGCATGCGCTGCTGGTCGTGCTGGATGGATTGCTCGATAACGGCCCCCTGATCCGTTATCACGACCTGCGCGCCAACCCCGACGGGCTGGGGCTCGAACCGGCGCGCAATGGCTGGGCCACGTCAGAGGATATTGACCGGGCCGTCTACCAACTCGACATCGCCCACTGGCATGTGCAGCAATCCGGATCGGAACTTGCCGTCAATCTGCGCATCCTGGAATCGCCCGCGCGGCCGGCCGGCCTGGACGCTGAAAGCGCCGATGGTGACGGTGCCGGCCTGATCCTTCAGGTTCGCAGCCAGCTTGCGGGCACAGAGCATGGTCTGGCCACACCCACCCAGAAAAACATCCTGCGCCTGTTCTGACCCTGCCCGCTGTGGGACAGGCAAAAGAAAGCCCCGCCCGGATTTCTCCGCGCGGGGCTTTCAACTCCTGACCGTCGAACCTGAAATCAGGCGGCGGCTTCATCGCTCTCGTCGGCAACGACCACCGGGCCGCTGTCCTGGCCCTTGGCGGCCACGTCGCGGTCAACGAACTCGATGATGGCCATCGGGGCGTTGTCGCCATAACGGAAACCGGCCTTCAGGACGCGGGTGTAACCACCATTGCGGTCCTTATAGCGCTCGGCGATGACGGTGAACAGCTTGTCCACAACGGCATTGTCGCGCAGCTCGGCATAGGCCAGACGCTTGTTGGCGAGGCCGCCCTTCTTGCCAAGCGTGATCAGCTTCTCGACGATCGGACGCAGGTCCTTGGCCTTCGGCAGGGTCGTCTTGATCTGCTCGTGCTTGATCAGGGCGTTGGCCATGTTGGAGAACATGGCGAGACGGTGGGAGGTGGTGCGGCTGAACTTACGCCCGGACATACCGTGACGCATGGTTGCTCTCCTTACATAGCGTGGCCCCGCTGGGCGGAACCGATGGCGATCCCCGCAGACGCCGGTACCCGGATGGGCCAGTACGGCGGGGGTGGGCGGAATGCCCCTGTAAAACAGGCGGCGGACCATAGGGACCGCCACCTGAAAGGTCAAGCTCAGTACGGTTCTTCCAGACGCTTGGCCAGGTCCTCGATATTCTCGGGCGGCCAGTTCGGGATTTCCATGCCGAGATGCAGACCCATCTGGGCCAGCACTTCCTTGATCTCGTTCAGCGACTTGCGGCCGAAATTCGGAGTACGGAGCATCTCCGCCTCGGTCTTCTGCACCAGGTCGCCGATATAGACGATATTGTCGTTCTTGAGGCAGTTGGCCGAACGGACCGACAGTTCCAGTTCGTCGACCTTGCGCAGCAGGTTCTTGTTGAAGGGGATCTCGTCCGCCTTCGACTCAGCCACGGCTGCCTGCGGCTCCTCGAAATTGATGAACATCTGCAGCTGGTCCTGCAGGATACGGGCGGCAATGGCCACCGCATCTTCCGGCGTGACGGCGCCGTTGGTCTCAACCGTCAGCAGCAGCTTGTCATAGTCCGTGGTCTGGCCGACGCGGGTGTTTTCCACCTTGTAGGCGACCTTGCGGACGGGCGAGAAGATGCTGTCCACCGGGATCAGGCCGATGGGGGCGTCTTCGGGACGGTTCATGGAGGCCGGGACATAGCCCTTGCCCGAATGAACGGTCAGTTCCATGTTCAGACGCGCGCCGGCATCCAGCGTGCAGATCAGGTGATCGGGGTCCAGCACCTCGATATCGGCGCCGGTGTCGATCATGCCGGCAACAACGTTGCACGGGCCTTCGGCGCGCAGACGCATGCGGCGGGGGCCTTCGGCACCCATCTTCAGCGCCATGGCCTTGATGTTCAGGACGATGTCCGTGACATCCTCGCGCACGCCGGGGATCGACGAGAATTCATGCAGCACGCCGTCGATATGGATCGACGTAACAGCGGCACCCTGCAGGGACGACAGCAGGACGCGACGCAGCGAATTGCCCAACGTCAGACCAAAGCCACGCTCCAGCGGGCCGGCGACGATGACGGCTTCACGCTTCGGGTCGTTACCCGGCGTGATTTCCAACTTGTTCGGCTTTTCGAGAGTCTGCCAGTTCTTCTGGATCACGGCTGTGCCTCATGCCATCGGGGGAAAACAACGTCCCGGAACAGGGATATCCGTTCAATTCTGGGTGACCGCGATGGCGTGCGGCCGCCTTTCCCGAACGGTTGCTGTTCCGGGACGCATAGGTGCGAAAATCAGACGCGGCGCTTCTTCGGCGGACGAACGCCGTTGTGCGGGATCGGCGTCACGTCGCGGATGGACGTGATCTGGAAGCCGATCGACTGCAGGGCGCGCAGAGCGGACTCACGGCCCGAACCCGGACCCTTGACTTCCACTTCCAGCGTCTTCATGCCGTGCTCCTGGGCCTTGCGGCCCGCGTCCTCAGCAGCCATCTGGGCGGCGTAGGGCGTGGACTTGCGCGAACCCTTGAAGCCCATCGTGCCCGACGAGGACCAGGCAATCGTGTTGCCCTGGGCGTCGGTGATGGTGATCATGGTGTTGTTGAAGCTGGCATTCACATGGGCGACGCCAGAGGTGATGTTCTTGCGCTCGCGACGGCGAAGACGTGCGGCGTTGGCATTGGGCTTGGCCATTTGGTCTTACTCCGTCTCTTACTTCTTCTTGCCGGCGATCGGCTTGGCCGGGCCCTTGCGGGTGCGCGCATTGGTATGCGTGCGCTGACCGCGAACGGGCAGGCCCTTGCGGTGACGCAGGCCGCGATAGCAGACCATGTCCATCAGCCGCTTGATGTTCATGGCGGTCTCACGACGCAGGTCGCCTTCGACCTTGTAGTCGGCGTCGATGGTCTCGCGGATGCGCAGAACTTCGTCGTCGGTCAGCTGATTGACACGGCGCTCGTCGGGGATGCCGACCTTGGCGCAGATGTCAGAAGCGAACTTCGGGCCGATGCCGTGAATGTACTGAAGGGCGATCACCACGCGCTTGGCCGTGGGGATATTGACGCCAGCGATACGCGCCACGTGTCTTCTCCTCGTTATGCCCGGCCCGCTGGCCGGACGATCTTCGTCCACGTCCCGCCTGCCTTTTCCGGTACCCGTGGCGGGGCGGCCGGTCGGCTTCGGGACATCTCATCCGAAGAAACCCGGAAAAACTTCCAGGCCTCCAAATGCATACGCACGCCAACTGCCCTCCCCAGGCCTGAAGGCGAAGGGCGGACAGCAAACGCGCGCGTCCAATCCATGACGGATTGAAGGCGCGCAGTATAGGCAGGCAAGAACCGGAGTCAAGCGCCGATACGCCGGGCCGTCATGCGGGCAACCACGGCCAAACACGAAAAAGGCGGCCCGCTTCCGGACCGCCTTTTCCTGGACCCCTTCGCGACGATTGTCAGCCGATGATGGCTTCCAACTGACGCGTGACCTCGTCAATGTCGGCCATGCCGTCAACCTGCTTCAGCACACCATGAGAGATGTAATAAGGCAGGATGGGCGCGGTGTCGCGCTCATAGGCAGCCAGACGCTTGCTGAACGTCTCCGGATTGTCGTCGGCGCGACGCGTGAACTCCGTGCCGCCGCAATTGTCACACACGCCGGCCACGGCGGTCGGCTTGAACGTGTCATGGTACCCGGCGCCGCACTTGGCGCAGGTGAACCGACCGGTAACGCGCGTCACCAGGGCCGGACCATCGACCTTCATTTCGATCACATGGTCCAGCTTCAGGCCCTTATGCGCCAGCATGTCGTCAAGGGCGGCCGCCTGCGGCACCGTCCGCGGGAAACCGTCCAGGATGAAGCCCTTGGCGCAATCGGGCTGATCGATCCGTTCGGAGATCATCTCGATCATGATCTCGTCCGGCACCAGCTGGCCCGCCTTCATGATGGCGTCGGCGCGCTGGCCCAGTTCGGACCCGCTGCGCACGGCGGCGCGCAGCATGTCGCCCGTCGAGAGCTGCACGGTACCGTACTTCTTCTCAAGACGCTGCGACTGCGTCCCCTTGCCCGCACCGGGCGGACCCAACAGAATCAGGTTCATCCACGTCTCCCACGCAGCTTGGCCTTCTTGATCAGGCCTTCATACTGATGCGCCAGCAGGTGGGAATGGATCTGAGCCACGGTATCCATGGTCACCGTGACCATGATCAGCAGGCTGGTGCCACCGAAATAGAAGGCGGCCCCATATTCCGCCATCATGATTTCCGGCAGCAAGCAGACCACTGTGATGTAGGCGGCCCCCACCACCGTCAGACGGGTCAGCACATAGTCCAGATAATCGGCCGTGTTCTTGCCGGGCCGGATGCCCGGAATGAACCCGCCATACTTCTTCAGGTTCTCGGCCGTCTCGGTCGGATTGAAGACGATGGCGGTATAGAAGAAACTGAAGAAAACGATCAGCGCCGTGTACAGCACCATGTAAAGCGGCGTGCCATGCGCGATAAAGCGGGTCACCGTCGCCAGCCATTCCGGCCCGCCCGCCTGCGAGAAACCGACCGCCGTCAGCGGCAGCAGCAGCAGGGAGGAGGCGAAGATCGGCGGAATGACGCCCGCCGTATTCAGCTTCAGGGGCAGATGCGAGGCTTCCCCGCCATACATCTTGTTGCCCATCTGGCGCTTGGGATACTGCACGATCAGGCGACGCTGCGCGCGTTCGAAGAAGACGATGCCGGTAATCACCACAACAGCCAGCAGCAGCATGCCGATGATGAACCAGGTGCTCATGGCTCCGGTGCGGCCCAACTCCAGGATCTTCACCAGGGCGCCCGGCAGGGCGGCCACGATACCGGCGAAGATGATCAGGGAGATGCCGTTGCCGACGCCGCGCGCCGTGATCTGCTCGCCCAGCCACATCAGGAACATCGTGCCGCCCACCATGGTCACCACGGTCGACAGGCGGAAGAACCAGCCCGGATCAATGACGACACCGCCACCGGCCTGGTTCATCCCTTCCAGGCCCAATGCCAAGCCATAGGACTGGACAAGAGCCAGGATCACCGTCAGGTAACGGGTGTACTGGTTGATCTTCTTGCGGCCCGACTCGCCTTCCTTCTTCAAGGTCTCCAGCGACGGCGCAACGGCGGTCATCAGCTGGATGATGATCGAGGCGGAGATGTAGGGCATGATGTTGAGCGCAAAGATGGACATGCGCTCGACAGCACCACCGGCGAACATGTTGAACATGCCCAGGATGCCGCCCGACTGGTTGGCGAAGAAGCTGGCAAAGGCGCCGGAATCGATACCGGGCAGCGGAATGTAGGTGCCCAGGCGATAGACGATCAATGCGCCCAGGGTGAACCAAATCCGCTTCTTCAGTTCGGTGGCCTTGGAGAAGGCCCCGAAATTCATGTTTGCGGCAAGCTGTTCAGCGGCGGATGCCATAAAAGGCCTCTTGGCAAGTCACAATCCTGGCCGAAACGCACGGCCAGTCCTTCTCACGCGTATCAACAGGACATATGGGCACGCGGTCAACATGAAAAACACCCGCGCCACGATGCTATGTGCTGCGGACGGGGTTCGCCCCTGCCGGACCGCCCATCTTGAACCATTCCGGCTGATATCGGGATTTGCCGGCGGGGTCAATTCCACCAATGTCGGGGATCGCTGTGACGATGCCGCGCCGCCATCCCAGACGGCCGCGGCATACTGTCCCGCTCCGGCAGGCCCGAAACGCAACAAGGCCCTGGGTTTCCCCAGGGCCTTGTCACAAACCAACAGTGCGTTGGAGAACCGATCAGGCCTCGACGGCCGGCAGGTTCACCTTGCCACCGACTGCCTCGACCGCAGCGACGGCGCCGGCGGAAGCGCCAGCCACGTCGAAGGTCACGGCGGCGGTGATCGCGCCCTTGTTCAGCAGACGCACGCCGTCAGCCGACGGACGGGCCAGACCGGCCGCAACCAGCACCGCAGCGGTGATGGTCTCGGCAGCGTTCAGGCGACCGGCCTCGATGGCCTTCTGCACTGCGCCGACATTGACGACAGCATAGTCCTTCGCGAACGGAACGTTCGAGAAGCCGCGCTTCGGCAGACGGCGATGCAGAGGCATCTGGCCGCCTTCGAAGCCGCGGATCGAAACGCCCGTACGGGACTTCTGACCCTTGACGCCGCGGCCACCGGTCTTGCCCTTGCCGGAACCGATGCCACGGCCGATGCGCATCCGCAGCTTGCGGGCGCCTTCGTTTTCGCGGATTTCGTTGAGCTTCATGGATTTGATCCTTCAGGCCGTATCGGGGAAGCCTCTTACGAGGCCTCCTCGACGCGCACGAGGTGCCGAACCTTGTTGATCATCCCGCGGACGGCCGGCGTATCTTCCAGCTCGCGGGTGCGGTTCAGCTTGTTGAGGCCCAGACCGATCAGGGTCGCACGCTGGTCGCTCTGGCGACCGATCGGGCTACCCGTCTGGGTCACGATGACGGTGGTCTTCTCAGCCATTTACGCGGCCTCCTTCTCAGCACCCTCGCGCTTGCCGAGGATGTCGGAAACGCGACGGCCACGACGGGCAGCCACCGAACGCGGGCTGACGCACTGCGCCAGGGCGTCGAAGGTCGCCTTGATCATGTTGTGCGGGTTGGAGGTGCCGACCGACTTGGTCACCACGTCCGCCACGCCCAGGGCTTCGAAGATGGCGCGCATCGGGCCGCCGGCGATGATGCCGGTACCCGGGGGGGCAGCGCGCAGCACGACGCGGCCGGCACCGAAGTGACCGAACACATCATGATGCAGGGTACGACCCTCGCGCAGCGGCACGCGGATCATGGACCGCTTGGCCTGATCGGTGGCCTTGCGAATGGCCTCCGGCACTTCGCGGGCCTTGCCCGAACCCACGCCGACGCGACCCTTCGCGTCACCAACGACGACGATGGCAGCGAAGCCGAAGCGACGGCCACCCTTCACCACCTTGGCGACGCGATTGATCCCGACGAGCTTCTCGACGAGATCGTCGCCTTCGCGTTCCTCACGGCGATCGCGGTTCTCACCACGATCGCGGCGCTCGCCGCGATCGCGGCTACGCCGCTCGTTTTCGCCGCCGGCCGCGCTGTTCTCATTACGAGCCATGCTAACCCCCTTAGAACTGCAGGCCGGCTTCACGCGCGGCGTCGGCCAAAGCCTTCACGCGCCCGTGATACAGGTACTGACCACGGTCGAAGTACACGGTGTTGACACCCTTTTCGGCAGCGCGTTCGGCAATCAGCTTGCCGACGGCCTTGGCCGCTTCGATGTCGGCACCGGTCTTCAGAGCTTCGCGCATCGGCTTTTCCAGCGTCGACGCAGAGACCAGCGTGCAGCCGGCCTCGTCGTCGATGATCTGGGCATAGATGTGCTGGCTCGACCGGAAGACCGAGAGACGTGCGCGACCACCACCGACCTTGCGGAGCCGGGCGCGCACCCGCGCCTTGCGGCGCGCGTTGAGATCCTGTTGCTTGCTCATCGACGTCCGCCTTACTTCTTCTTGCCTTCTTTGCGGATGATCGTCTCGTTATCGTACTTCACGCCCTTGCCCTTGTAGGGCTCGGGCGGACGATAGGAGCGGATCTCCGCGGCGATCTGACCCACCTGCTGCTTGTCAGCGCCGGTGATCGAGATGGACGTCGGCTTGTCGCACTTCATCGTGATACCCGTGGGAATCGGGTAGCGGATGTCGTGGGAAAAGCCCAGGTTCAGCACCAGCTCGGAACCAGCGACGGCGGCCTTGTAGCCGACGCCGGTGATTTCGAGATTGCGCGTGAAACCCTTGTCCACGCCGTTGACCAGGTTGGCAACGTTCGTGCGGGCGGTAGCCCAGTTCTGGCGAGCCCGCACCGTCTCGGCGCGGGGCAGGACGACAAGCTTGCCGTCCTCCAGCTTGGCTTCGATTTCGTCGATGAGGGTAAGGCTGAGCTGACCCAGCTTACCCTTGGCGGTGACAGTCTGACCGGCGACCTGAACGGTAACCCCGGCCGGAACCGGCACCGGATGCTTTCCGATACGCGACATTGGGCCGTGCTCCTTAGAACACCTTGCAGAGCACTTCGCCGCCGACATTGGCGACGCGGGCTTCCGCATCAGACATGACGCCGCGGGGCGTCGACAGGATCGAAATGCCCAGGCCGTTATAGACCCGCGGCAGATCGGCGATCTTCGAATAGATGCGGCGGCCCGGCTTGGAAACGCGGTGCACTTCCTTGATAACCGGCTCGCCTTCGAAGTACTTCAGTTCGATGCGCAGGGACTGCACACCGGGACGGTCTTCTTCCACGGAATAACCGCGGATGTAGCCCTCGCGCTTCAAGACTTCCAGCACATTGGTGCGGAGCTTGGATGCGGGGCTCGTCACGACCGACATACGGGCCTTCTGACCGTTACGAATACGGGTCAGCATATCGCCCAGGGGATCGCTCAGGCTCATTACCCGACCCTCCTTACCAGCTGGACTTGGTCATGCCCGGGATCTGACCATTGCTGGCGAGATCACGCAGGGCAACGCGGCACAGACGGAACTTGCGGTAGAAGGCGCGCGGACGCCCCGTCAGTTCGCAACGGTTCCGAATGCGGGTGCGGCTGCCATTGCGGGGCAGCTGCGCCAGCTTCAGGACGGCCGCGAAACGCTCCTCGTCGGACAGTTCGCGGTTCTTGGCGGTCGCCTTCAGGGCGGCCCGCTTTTCCCGATGCTTCGCCGCCAGCTCGGTGCGGCGCTTGTTCTTCTCGATCGAGCTCTTCTTAGCCATTGGTCCCCGCCTCCCCGGCGAACGGCATGTCGAAACCCTTCAGGAGAGCCTTGGCTTCCTTGTCGGTCTTGGCCGTGGTGACGAAGATGATGTCCATGCCGCGGATATCGTCCACCTTGTCGTAGTCGATTTCCGGGAAAATCAGCTGTTCCTTCAGGCCCAGGGCATAGTTGCCACGGCCGTCGAAGGCGTTGCCGTTGATCCCGCGGAAGTCGCGCACGCGCGGCAGGGCGATGGTGACCAGACGATCCAGGAACTCGTACATGCGGTCGGCGCGCAGGGTGACCTTGCAACCGATCGGCATGCCTTCGCGCAGCTTGAACTGGGCGATGGACTTACGCGCCTTGGTGATCACGGGCTTCTGGCCGGTGATGGCAGCCAGTTCGGCGGCAGCCTGGTTCACCTTCTTGCCGTCGCTGGCGGCTTCGCCAACGCCCATGTTGATGACGATCTTTTCCAGACGCGGAATCTGCATGTCGTTGGCGTAGTTGAACTCCGCCTTCAACTTTGCACGCAGGGTCGCGTCGTAGCGTTCTTTCATACGAGCAGCCATGGCGCGCCTCACTGATCGATCACTTCGCCGGAACCCTTGGCGAAGCGGACCTTGCGGCCGTCCTCCAGGATCCGGAAGCCAACGCGGGTCGGCTTGTTGGTCTTCGGGTCGACGATGGCGACGTTGGACAGGTCCAGCGCCGCTTCGATCTCGACGATGCCGCCCTGCTGCATCGGGGTCTGACGCTGGTGCTTCTTCACCAGGTTGACACCGCGCACCTTGACGCGACCCTCGGTCGGAAGGACGGCAATGACCTCGCCGGTCTTGCCCTTGTCCTTGCCGGCGATGACGGCGACATTATCGCCCTTGCGGATCTTCGCAGCCATCAGAGCACCTCCGGCGCCAGCGAAATGATCTTCATGAACTTCTTGCCGCGCAGTTCACGGGTCACGGGCCCGAAAATGCGCGTACCGATCGGCTCGCCCTGCTTGTTGATCAGCACGGCGGCGTTGCGGTCGAAGCGGATGACGGAACCGTCCTCGCGGCGCAGTTCCTTGGCAGTGCGAACGATAACGGCACGCTGCACGTCACCCTTCTTCACGCGGCCGCGCGGAATGGCCTCCTTCACCGACACGACGATGACATCGCCGATGGCGGCGAAGCGACGACCAGCGCCGCCCAGCACCTTGATGCACTGCACCCGGCGCGCGCCACTATTGTCCGCGACTTCCAGGTTGGTTTGCATCTGAATCATGGAATGGCTTCCTTATCTTCAGGCGTTCGGATTGCCGTCGGCGGCCGGGGCCACAACGACGGTCCACCGCTTGGACTTGGAGATCGGACGGCATTCTTCGATCTGGACAACGTCACCGATCTTGAACGCGTTCGCCTCGTCATGGGCGGCGTACTTCTTGGACTGCTTGATGAACTTCTTATAGACAGGGTGCATCACGCGACGTTCGACAAGCACGGTGACAGTCTTGTCACCCTTGTCGGACACCACGGTGCCCTGCAGGACGCGACGGGGCATCGTTAACCCCTCCTCAGGACGCGGACACAGCAGACACCGTCTGCTGGCCCAGGATGGTCTTGATGCGGGCGATGTCGCGACGCACCACACGAACCCGCGCCGTATTCTCCAGCTGGCCGGAAGCCTTCTGGAAACGCAGGTTGAACTGCTCCTTCTTGAGCTGGAGGAGCTGATCGTTCAGCTCGTCCGTGCTCTTGCCGCGAAGGTCAGTAGCCTTCGTCATGCCTCACCCCCTTCACCCAGACGGGTGACAAAACGCACCTTGATCGGCAGCTTCGCAGCGGCCAGTTCGAAAGCGCGCTTGGCCAGGTCGGCCGGCACGCCGTCAACTTCGAACATGATACGGCCCGGCGCAACGCGCGCCGCCCAGAATTCCGGCGAACCCTTACCGGAACCCATGCGGACTTCCGCCGGCTTCGAGGACACGGGCAGATCCGGGAAAATCCGGATCCAGACGCGACCCTGACGCTTCAGGTGACGGGTGATGGCGCGACGAGCGGACTCGATCTGACGTGCCGTAATACGCATCGGCTCAACGGCTTTCAAGCCGAAAGCGCCGAAATTCAGAGAGGTACCGCCCTTCGACGCGCCGTGGATACGGCCCTTGTGCGCCTTGCGGTACTTGGTACGCTTCGGACTCAGCATGGCATGTAGCCTTCTCTATATCCCTTGCCAGTATCCGGATGATCAGCGGGTAGCCGTCTGTTCCGCGGCGCGCTTGTCCTGCGCCATCGGATCATGGGCCAGCACTTCACCCTTGAACACCCACACCTTGACACCGCAGGTGCCATAGGTGGTCTTGGCAGTGCCCACGCCGTAATCGATGTCAGCGCGCAGGGTGTGCAGCGGCACACGGCCTTCGCGATACCATTCGATACGGGCGATTTCCGCACCACCCAGACGACCGGAGCAGTTGATCCGGATACCCTGGGCGCCCAGACGCATTGCGGACTGCACGGCGCGCTTCATGGCGCGACGGAAGGCCACGCGGCGTTCCAGCTGGCTGGCGATGTTCTCGGCGATCAGACGGGCGTCCAGTTCCGGCTTGCGGATCTCGACGATGTTCAGGTTCACCTCGGAACCGGCCATCCGGCTGAGCTCGGAGCGCAGCTTTTCGATGTCCGCACCCTTCTTGCCGATCACCACACCCGGACGGGCCGTGTGGATGGTGATGCGGGCCTTCTTGGCCGGACGCTCGATGATGACGCGGCTGACGCCGGCGGCCTGCAGACGGGTCTGCAGGTAGCCACGCAGCTTCAGATCCTGGTGGAGCAGCTTGGCATAGTCACGACCAGCGTACCAGCGGCTGTCCCACGTCCGGTTGATACCGACACGCAGGCCGATCGGATTGACTTTCTGACCCATTATTCAGCGGCCCCCTCGGCCTTGTCCTCAGCGCGCTCACGCACGATCACGGTCAGGTTGCTGAACAGCTTCTCGACACGGGCGCCACGACCGCGGGCACGGGCGTGAAAACGCTTCATGACAAGAGCCTTGCCGACCGTCGCGTGGGACACGAACAGGCGATCAACGTCCAGCTGGTGGTTGTTCTCGGCGTTCGCGATGGCGGACTGGAGGACCTTCTTCACTTCGCCAGCGATACGACGCTTGGAAAATGTCAGAAGGGCGACAGCTTCACCAGCGGACTTTCCGCGGATCAGCTGCGCAACCAGGTTCAGCTTCTGCGGGCTCGTGCGGATCATTCCGCCGAACGCCTTGGCCTCAGTCTCGCTGAGGCGCCGCTCTGCAGCAGGCTTGCCCATGATTACTTCCTCTTCGCCTTCTTGTCGGCCGCGTGGCCGTAGAACGTACGGGTCGGCGAGAATTCACCGAACTTGTGACCGATCATGTTCTCGGTCACCAGCACCGGCACGAACTTCTGGCCGTTGTAGACGCCGAAGGTCAGACCGACGAAATGCGGCAGAATGGTAGAACGGCGGGTCCAGATCTTGATGATCTCATTACGGCCCGACGCACGCGCCTTGTCTGCCTTCTTCAACAGGTAGCCGTCAACGAACGGCCCCTTCCAAACGGAACGAGTCACGGCAGCACTCCTTTACTTAGCGCGGCGGCGGATAATGAGCTTATCCGTGCCCTTGTTCTGACGCGTCTTCTTGCCCTTGGTCGGCTTGCCCCACGGCGTGACCGGGTGACGGCCACCGGAGGTACGGCCTTCACCACCACCGTGCGGATGGTCGATCGGGTTCATGGCGACGCCGCGAACGGCAGGACGCTTGCCCAGCCAGCGGTTACGACCGGCCTTGGCGATGACCACGTTCGACTGGTCCGGATTGGACACGGCGCCGATGGTGGCCATGCACTCGCCACGGACCATGCGCAGCTCGCCCGAGGGGAGCTTCAGCTGGGCATAGCCCTGGTCGCGACCGACCAGCTGCAGGTACGTGCCGGCGGAACGCGCCAGCTGACCACCCTTGCCGGCCTTCAGTTCCACATTGTGGACGATGGTGCCGACGGGGATGTTCTTCAGCGGCATCGCGTTGCCGGGCTTCACGTCCACCTTCTCACCGGAGACGATGACGTCACCGGCCTTCAGGCGCTGCGGAGCCAGGATATAGGACAGCGTGCCGTCTTCGTACTTCACCAGCGCGATGAAGCCGGTACGGTTCGGGTCATATTCCAGACGCTCGACCGTGGCCGGCATATCGAACTTGCGACGCTTGAAGTCGACGATGCGGTACGTGCGCTTATGCCCGCCGCCCATGCGGCGAGCGGTGATGCGACCCGTGTTATTGCGACCGCCGGAGCCCGTCAGGCCCTCGGTCAGCATCTTCACGGGCTTGCCCTTGTGCAACTCCGAGCGATCCACCAGAACGAGCTGGCGGAGGCTCGGCGTAATCGGACGGAAAGTCTTCAAAGCCATAGCTCTACCCTCACACGCCGGTGGTCACGTCGATGGAGCTGCCCTCGGCGAGGGTCACGACGGCCTTCTTGTAGTCCGACCGGCGGCCGATCGTCCCACGGAAGCGCTTCGTCTTACCCTTGACCACGGAGGTGTTCACCGCCGTGACCTTCACCTTGAACAGGCCCTCAACCGCGGCCTTGATTTCGGGCTTCGAGGCATCCATGCGCACCTTGAAGGTGACCTGGTTGTGCTCGGAACCCATGGTGGCCTTCTCGGTGATGACGGGCGCAACGATCAGATCGTACATGCGCTCGGCCGAGACGGTGGTCTTCTTGCTCGTGCTCATTTCAGGCGAGCCTCCAGCTGCTCGACCGCGTTGCGCGTCAGGACGAGAACGTCCCTGCGCAGGATGTCGTACACGTTGGCGCCCTGTTCCGGCAGCACGTCGATGTGCGGGATATTGCCGGCGGCACGGGCAAAGTTCACATCGACATTGGCACCGTCGATGATGAGAGCCGACTTCAGACCCAGGGCCTGCAGCTGACCGAACAGCACCTTGGTCTTGTGGCTGTCGGCCTTGGCGGCCTCCAGAACGACCAGCTTGCCTTCGGCGGCCTTGACCGACAGGGCGGTCTTCAGGGCCAGCTTGCGGACCTTCTTGGTCAGGTCATGTTCGTGGGAACGAACGACCGGCCCGAAAATACGCGCGCCACCGCGGAACTGCGGCGAGCGCAGCGAGCCCTGACGGGCGCGGCCGGTGCCCTTCTGGCGCCACGGCTTCTTGGTGGTGCCGGAGATCTCGGAGATCGTCTTGGCCTTGTGCGTGCCAGCGCGGCGCTTGGCCAGCTGCCACAGCACCATGCGGGCCAGGATGTCCTGGCGGGCCGGCAGGCCGAACACGTCTTCCGACAGCTCGATCTCGCCGACGGTCTCGTTGTTCAGATTCTTGATGGACGTCTTCATTTATCAGCCCTCCGCCGCGACAGCTTCAGCAGCCGGAGCACGGAAGGCGCCGGGGAACGGCACGCCCTCGGGCAGCTTCTTCTTGACGGCGTCCTTGACGAGGACGAAGGCGCCCTCATGGCCCGGGACAGCGCCCTTGACCAGGATCAGACCGCGCTCGGCGTCGACCGACACGACCTTCAGGTTCTGGACGGTAACGGTGTCGACACCCATGTGACCGGGCATCTTCTTGTTCTTGAAGGTCTTACCGGGATCCTGACGGCCACCGGTCGAACCGATGGAGCGGTGCGACACGGACACGCCGTGGGTCGCACGCAGACCGCCGAAATTCCAGCGCTTCATACCGCCGGCAAAACCCTTACCCAGGGTCGTGCCCTGCACGTCCACGAACTGGCCGGCAACGAAATGATCCGCGGTCAGCTCAGCACCGACCTCGATCAGGTTGGCGGGAGCCACGCGGAACTCAACGAGCTTCTTCTTCGGCTCGACCTTGGCCTTGGCAAACACCTCACGCTGGGCCTTGGCGACGTTCTTCACCTTGGCCTTGACGGCGCCGAGCTGGAGGGCCGTATAGCCATCCTTCTCTTCCGTCTTGTGGGCGATGACCTGGACCTGGTCCAGCTTCAGCACAGTCACCGGCACGCTCTCACCCTCGTCGGTGAAGACGCGGGTCATGCCGACCTTCTGCGCGATCAATCCGGATCGCATCTGTTTTTTCTCCTCACTCGGGACATCCTCAGATTGGGAGAGGTCCCGTACTCGACCAAACTTGATTACAGCTTGATTTCGACGTCGACGCCGGCGGCCAGGTCGAGCTTCATCAGCGCATCAACCGTCTGCGGCGTCGGGTCGACGATATCCAGCAGACGCTTGTGGGTGCGAATCTCGAACTGCTCACGCGACTTCTTGTCGATGTGCGGGCTGCGGTTCACCGTGAACTTTTCCAGCTGCGTGGGCAGCGGAATCGGACCGCGGACGCGCGCACCGGTCCGCTTCGCGGTGTTGACGATCTCGCTGGTGCTCTGGTCGAGCACGCGATGATCAAACGCCTTAAGGCGGATCCGGATATTCTGATTGTCCATGTCCTAGACCCCAAAAAGAGCAGGGTTTATACCCAAAGAAGGAGCCGGCCCCAAGCACTTTCGGGCCGGCCCCATCACATTGCTGAAATGCGCGTCGGGAACGCTTACTTGACGATCTTCGACACGACGCCGGCGCCGACGGTGCGGCCGCCCTCGCGGATGGCGAAGCGCAGGCCTTCGTCCATGGCGATCGGGGCGATCAGCTTCACGCCGATGCGGATATTGTCGCCGGGCATCACCATTTCCGTGCCTTCCGGCAGGGTCACCGAGCCGGTCACGTCCGTCGTGCGGAAGTAGAACTGCGGACGGTAGTTGGCGAAGAACGGCGTATGACGGCCACCCTCTTCCTTGGTCAGGATGTAGGTCTCGGCTTCGAAGTCCGTGTGCGGGGTGATCGAGCCGGGCTTGGCCAGAACCTGACCACGCTCGACATCTTCACGCTTCGTGCCGCGCAGCAGCGCGCCAATGTTGTCGCCGGCCTGACCCTGGTCCAGCAGCTTGCGGAACATTTCAACGCCCGTGACGGTCGTCTTCACCGTGGCCTTCAGGCCGACGATCTCGACTTCCTCACCGACCTTGACGATGCCCTTCTCGACGCGGCCCGTCACAACCGTGCCACGGCCCGAGATCGAGAATACGTCTTCGATCGGCATCAGGAACGGCTTGTCGATCGGACGCTCCGGCTGCGGGATGTAGCGATCAACCTCGGCCATCAGCTCCAGGATCGCATCGCGGCCGATCGCCGGGTTGCTGTCGTTCAGGGCGGCAACGGCCGAGCCCTTCACGATCGGAATGTCGTCGCCCGGGAAGCCGTAGCTGGACAGCAGCTCGCGCAGTTCCAGCTCAACCAGCTCGACCAGGTCCGGATCAGCCAGATCCATCTTGTTCAGGAACACCACCAGGGCCGGCACGCCGACCTGACGGGCCAGCAGGATGTGCTCGCGCGTCTGCGGCATCGGGCCGTCGGCGGCCGAGCACACCAGGATCGCGCCGTCCATCTGCGCCGCACCCGTGATCATGTTCTTCACGTAGTCAGCGTGACCCGGGCAGTCAACGTGGGCATAGTGACGGTTGTCCGTCTCGTACTCGACGTGAGCGGTCGAGATCGTGATGCCACGGGCCTTCTCTTCCGGAGCCTTGTCGATCTGGTCGTAAGCCGTGAACGTGGCGCCGCCCTTCTCGGCCAGAACCTTCGTGATGGCCGCCGTCAGAGACGTCTTGCCATGGTCGACGTGACCGATCGTGCCGATGTTGCAGTGCGGCTTCGTCCGCTCAAACTTTGCCTTAGCCATGATTTTCCGTCCTCATTTCAATCGGTTGACGACCGTGTTCATGCCACTTTGCTGCGCAGTTCGTCAGCGATGGCGTGCGGCGCCTGTTCATAACGGTCAAACTTCATCGAGTACTGTGCCCGGCCCTGACTGATGGACCGGAGATTGTTCACATAACCGAACATCGTCGAGAGCGGCACCCGGGCATCGATCAGGCGGGCGTTGCCGCGCTGGTCCATGCCGGTGATCTGCCCCCGGCGGCTGTTCAGGTCGCCGATGATATCCCCCAGATATTCCTCCGGGGTCACCACCTCGACCTTCATCACGGGCTCCAGCAGGACGGGGCGAGCCTTGGCCAGCCCTTCCCGCAATGCCGCCCGCGCGGCGATTTCAAACGCCTGCGCGGAGCTATCCACATCGTGGAAGGCGCCATCGACCAGCTCGACCCGGACGCCCACCACCGGATAACCGGCGATGACACCCGAGGTTCTGGCTGCCTCAAGCCCCTTCTGCACACCCGTGACAAATTCCTTGGGCAGCGTATCTGCCCCGACCTTGTTCACGAATCCCAACCCCGGTCCGGCATCCGACGGCTCCACCACCAGCTTGACGCGGGCGAATTGGCCGACGACCCCCAACTGGCGCCGATGCGTGTAATCAACTTCACCGCGGGCAGTCACCGTCTCGCGATAGGCCACCTTCGGCCGGCCCACCGCGGCATCCACCCTGAATTCCCGCCGCATGCGGTCGACAATGATCTCCAGATGGAGTTCACCCATCCCCCGCAGCACAGCTTGACCCGATTCGGGATCGCGGCCCACCCGGAATGAAGGATCCTCGGCCGCCAGGCGCCCGAGTGCCACCGCCATCCGGTCATGATCGGCCTGCGTCTGCGGCTCGACCACCACCTCGATCACCGGCTCGGGGAATTCCATCCGTTCCAGAAGGACCGGATGCGCCGGATCACACAGCGTGTCCCCCGTCGCCGTCCCCTCCAGAGAGGCGAATGCGACGATGTCGCCCGCATGGGCCTCCTCGATCTCCTCCCGGCTGTTGGCATGCATCAACAGCATGCGACCAGCTTTCTCCTCCAGCTGCTTGCCCGGATTGGCCATGATGGCGTCCTGGCGCAGCGTGCCGGAATAGATTCGGGCGAAGGTCAGGGACCCCGCGAACGGATCGTTCATCACCTTGAACGCCAACGCCGCAAAAGGCGCCTCGTCAGTGGCGGGCCGGCTGACCGGTTCGCCCGACGGCGTCAGGGCTTGAATGTCACCGACATCCGCCGGCGACGGCAGATAATCGACAACAGCGTCCAGCATCGGCTGCACGCCCTTGTTCTTGAAGGCCGACCCGCACAGCACCGGCACGAGCTTCAGCCCGATGGTGCCCTTGCGGATCAAGCGCCGAAGTTCCGTCGCATCCGGCTCCTGGCCGGACAGGAAGGCATCTGTCGCCGCTTCCTCCATCTCCACCGCCTGCTCGACCAGCGTCGCGCGGTGGCGCTTCGCCTCTTCCAGCAGGTCGGCGGGAATCTCAACCCGCTCGAACCGGGCGCCCAGCATGTCGTCGGACCAGACGATCGCAACCATGTCGATCAGGTCGATGACACCTTTGAACCCGGCTTCCACGCCCAGCGGCAATTGCACGAGCGCGGGACTGGCGCCAAGCCGGTCCCGGATCATGCCGACCGTGGCCAGAAGGTCCGCGCCGACGCGGTCCATCTTGTTCACAAAGCAGATGCGCGGCACACGGTACCGATCCGCCTGCCGCCACACCGTCTCTGACTGCGGCTCCACACCCGACACCGCATCGAACAGAGCCACCGCACCATCCAGAACCCGCAGGGAACGTTCGACTTCGATGGTGAAGTCGACATGCCCGGGCGTGTCGATGATGTTGATGCGGTGATCCTTCCAGAAGCAGGTCGTCGCCGCCGACGTGATGGTGATGCCCCGCTCCTGCTCCTGTTCCATCCAGTCCATCGTGGCGGTGCCGTTGTCGACCTCGCCGATGCGATAGGACTTCCCGGTATAGAAGAGAATCCGCTCCGTCGTCGTCGTCTTGCCGGCATCGATATGCGCGGCAATGCCGATATTCCGATAGGAGTGGATGGGATGGGACCGGGCCATGGATTGGGGCTTCGCCGTGCGTGGTTCGTAGGAACTTACCAGCGGTAGTGCGAGAAGGCCTTGTTGGCTTCGGCCATGCGATGCGTGTCTTCACGCTTCTTCACGGCCGTACCGCGCTGCTGCGCGGCATCCAGCAGCTCACCCGACAGACGCTCGGTCATGGTGTTTTCCGAACGGTTGCGGGCGGCACCGATGATCCAGCGGATCGCCAGGGCCTGCGCACGGTCGGAACGCACTTCCACCGGAACCTGGTACGTCGCACCACCAACGCGGCGGGAACGAACTTCCAGATACGGACGGACATTATTCAGGGCGTCATGGAAGAGCTGCAGGGCGTCCTGCTTCGTCTTCGCCTCGATACGATCCAGGGCGCCATAGACGATGGACTCAGCCACCGACTTCTTGCCGTCGTACATCAGGCAGTTCATGAACTTCGTCAGCACGATGTCGCCGAACTTGGCATCGGGCAGAACTTCGCGCTTGTCGGCTTTACGACGACGGGACATTGCTCGCTCTCCTTACTTGGGCCGCTTCGCGCCGTACTTGGAACGACGCTGCTTGCGGTCCTTCACGCCCTGCGTATCGAGCGTGCCGCGGATGATGTGGTAACGCACACCGGGAAGATCCTTCACGCGGCCACCACGGATCATGACGACCGAGTGTTCCTGGAGGTTGTGACCTTCACCGGGAATGTAGCTGATGACTTCGTAGCCGTTCGTCAGGCGCACACGGGCAACCTTACGCAGCGCCGAGTTCGGCTTCTTCGGGGTGGTGGTGTAAACGCGGGTGCAGACGCCACGCTTCTGCGGGCACTCCTGCAGGGCCGGCACCTTGTCCCGGGCCACCAACGGAGCCCGCGGCTTGCGGATCAACTGACTGATCGTCGGCATGAACGCCCTTCGCCTTTTCTATATCCCCGTTCGGGGATGTCATTCCAAACCGGTCGCACCACCAACCCCATGACGACGACGAAAAACACCCGCATACGAAGCGGCAAGCTCCGTGCGGGAGATTTCCATACGCCGTCCGAACAAGGACTCGGGTGCGGCTATCGACTGTTCCGGGGAGGTTCCTTGGAGCTGGCCAACGTCCCTGATGGGTAAGCGCATGAAGCCAACAGTGGGGACAGCGTCTAGACGCCACGAGGGCGGGCTACAGCCTGCCCCCCCGAAATAGGTTGGCGGACTATATGGATGAGTCCGGGGGCCGTCAAGTCGAACCCTAGGGCTTCCGCCCCGTTTCCCTTGCATCCTGGCCCCCAGGAGTCCGCAGAGCTGGACCCGGCCGCAGCCGGGCTCAGGCTCCCGGCCCGCTTAGTCATCCGGCAGCGGCGCCAGTTCCACATCCGCGTAGATTTCGGCCATGGGGATGCTGATGCCAATGCTGTAGAGTACGATTTCAGCAGACAAACCCCGGATCGTTTCGACAACCCAACGGTCGCTCTGACGGTTGTGAAGCCATGCCTCCGCCGCGGATTGCTCGACCTCCAGCACCTGTTCCACCCGCGCGGCGGCGTAATCATCGCGCCTGACGGCCATCTCACGGGCGGAATTGCTGGGGGACAGCACCTGCACGGCCATGAGCGGCAGGGTGACCGACGGCTCGTCAGGATGGCAGCGGATCAGAATATCCGGGACCCGGACGGTCCGGCACTGCTCGATGAGCAGCACGCCTCCGCCGGATTCGATTTCGCAGGGGCGTCCCTCCGCCTGGAGCCGATTGCTTAAGGCGGCCCTGAGGTTTGCGGTAATCACCGCATGATTTGTGGAGGGCGCCGACAGCGCCACCGGCCAACCATTCACCAGCTCGTAGCGGCGGTCGTTGCCCGAGTCCCAGACCAGGAACGCCTCGATACTCATGCGCCGGGGCGCGTGCCGTTGTTCTGCAATCGCCATGGTATGATCCCTGGATGCGCACGCCAAAGTGACATCCTAGGCCGATTCGTCCGGTACCGCCACCCACACCGCGCCAAACGCCGCCAATCGCCACCCCGCCATGCTTGCGCCGCCACTGGCCTGAAGCCCCTCCCGGCCTTATATAGGCCGCTTGTTTTCAAGGACCCTGGCCCATCATGACCAAGCAGACCCATACTCCGGCCGCCGCCCCCAAGGTCGGTATCGTCTCCCTCGGCTGTCCCAAGGCCCTGGTGGACAGCGAACGCATCCTGACCAAGCTGCGGTCCGAAGGGTATGAGATTTCCGGTTCCTATGACGGGGCCGATGTCGTTCTGGTCAATACCTGCGGCTTCCTGGACAGCGCCAAGGCCGAAAGCCTGGAAGCCATCGGTGAGGCCATCAAGGAAAACGGCAAGGTGATCGTCACGGGATGCCTCGGCAAGGAAGAGAGCCTGATCCGGCAGAGCCACCCGAATGTGCTGGCCGTCACCGGTCCGCACCAATATGAGCAGGTGGTGAGCGCCGTGCATGACGTGGTGCCGCCGCGCCACGATCCCTATCTGGATGTCGTGCCCCCACAGGGCCTGCGCCTGACGCCGCGCCATTACGCCTATCTGAAGATTTCCGAGGGCTGCAACAACCGCTGCACCTTCTGCATCATTCCTTCCATCCGCGGCGACCTGGTCTCCCGCCCCGCCAACATGGTGCTGGCCGAGGCAGAGGCGCTGGTGAAGGCGGGGGTCAAGGAAATCCTGGTGGTCAGCCAGGACACGTCCGCCTATGGCATGGACACCCGCTATGCGGAGAGCAAGTGGAAGGGCCGGCAGGTCCGCGCCAAGTTCATCGACCTGGCCCGCGAACTGGGCGAACTGGGCGCCTGGATCCGCCTGCATTATGTCTACCCCTATCCGCATGTGGACGAGGTCATCGGCCTGATGGCAGAGGGCAAGGTGCTGCCCTATCTGGACATCCCCTTCCAGCATGCCGCCCCCAATGTGCTGAAGGCCATGAAGCGCCCGGCGAACACCGACAAGGTGCTGGACCGGATCAAGATGTGGCGCCAGGGCTGCCCCGATCTGACCCTGCGCTCCACCTTCATCGTCGGCTTCCCCGGAGAGACGGAGCAGGACTTCCAGTATCTGCTGGACTGGCTGACCGAAGCGCAGATCGACCGGCTGGGCTGCTTCAAGTACGAACCCGTGGACGGTGCCCCGGCCAACGAGCTGCCGGGCGCCGTGCCGAAGGAGGTGCAGGAGGAGCGCTGGAACCGACTGATGGCCCACCAGCAGGAAATCAGCGCCAAGCGTTTTGCCGCCAAGATCGGCCGCGAAATGGATGTGCTGATCGACGAGGTGGATGAGGACGGGGCCATCGGCCGGTCCTGGGCCGACGCGCCGGAAATTGACGGCGCTGTTTACTTGAACGGCGAGGATATGGTTAAGGTCGGCGACATGGTGCGGGTGCGCATCGAGGAAGCCGACGAATATGATCTGTGGGGCAGTGTCATCCGCTGACCCGCGTGACGGGAGCGATGATGTCCAACGGGGTTGATCTTTTTCTGAATGCCGGACCATTGATCCAGGCCCATGCCGTGCTGGCCGGTGCCGCCATCCTGCTGGGCGGGGTCCAGTTTGCCATGCCCAAGGGCACTATGACCCATCGGGTGGTGGGCTGGGCCTGGGTTCTGGCCATGGCCACGGTGGCATTGTCGTCCTTCGGCATTCATGAACTGCGCATCATCGGCGCGTTCAGTCCCATTCATCTTCTCTCAGTGCTGGTGCTGGTCGCGCTCTGGCAGGCCATCCGTCTGGCGCGGAAGGGCGACATCGCCCGGCACAGGCGGACCATGATCCGGGTCTATGTTCTGGCCCTGCTGATCACGGGCGGCTTCACCCTGCTGCCCGGCCGTTTGATGTATCGCATATTTTTCGGGGAATAACCCCGACGGGTGATTGTGGCTTTGCGCGTGGCAGGGGGCTGGAGCTAGATTTCCAGAAAAGCCTACACACGCGCGGTCGCCATGCAGATCACCCCCCTGTTCTCCACCCCCCTGGTCCGGGCCAGCCTGGGCGCCCAATCCCCGCTGATCACGCGCCTGCGCGACACCATCCTGGCGCATGAGGCAGCGACGCCGCAGGGTGTGCAGCACAGCAACGATGGCGGCTGGCAATCCACCGACAATTTCCTGGATTGGGCGGGGGACGCCGGGGCAGCGCTGATTGACGGGCTGACGCAGATGATCAACCAGGTGACACTGGTCGTCGACAATGGCCAGTTGCGCAAGGTGGCACCGGCCTGGACCCATACCGCCTGGGCCAATGTCAACCGCCGGGGCAATGGCAACCATGCCCATTTTCATCCCGGCGCCTATTGGTCGGCCGTCACCTATGTCGATGATGGCGGCATCGGCGGAAAGCCGGACCTGGGTGGCTGTATCGAGTTCACCGACCCGCGCGGACCCCTGCCCATGATGTACGCGCCGACTGTGAAGGTGAATGCCCAGGGCTATCTTTCCGCAGGCCTGGCGGAACGCGTCTATCCGGAGACGGGGTCGATCATCATCTTCCCCTCCTGGCTGCTGCACTCCGTCGCCCCCTATAGCGGGGACGGCATCCGCATTTCCGTCGCGGTGAATTTCAGCGTCTGATCGCGTCCTACTCGTCGCCGATCCAGACCTTGGCGGACAGCAGCTTCTGCGCGCCCTCGCGCAGTTCATCATGCAGGCGGCGGACATCCGCCACCACCGCCTCCTCCAACTGGCCCAGCTTGCGCCCGCGATGGGCGTGCAGCAGATCGCCCAGCCGTTTGGCCGTGCGATAAAGCGGGGGGAAAGACCGCCCCACGCCCAGAACCTCGTCCCGATAGTCCGGTTGCAGCACGTTGGGATAGATCCGGTCCATCCGGTCCAGGGCCAAAGAAAGCTGAGTACGGTTCATCGCCATCGCTCAGTTGCGGATCACCGGGCGCCAACGCGGCGGCTTCTCCCCATCCCCGGCATCCTCTCCCTCCACGGGCGGGACCAGGGTCCGGGTTGGCGCACCGGTGTCGCCCGGGCGCGCGGCCCCTTTGGACAGCAGGCCCCGCAACCAGTAGATATGGGCTACGGCCACAACGGCCCCAATCGGCACGGGGGCCGCGATCAGCAGCCAGGCGTGGTCGGCCGCCAGGGCCGGCGCCATGGGCAGCGAACGCAGTAACGACCCGACCAGACTGGCCGCCCCCGCCCCGGCCAATGCCGCGAATAGCAGCCCAACCCTGCCCGCCCGCCGTCCCGATGCCATTGCCCGCTCCCTCGATTACGCACGCGGCCTATTTAGGCGGCGGCGGGGGTCGTTGCCAAGGGGCAAGGCCGTCTTGCCGCAACACACGCCGCATTCGGGCGGCGGCACCGTAGGTCGACGCCCAGATCATCGCGAAGGTTATGACGGCAATCAGGCGCAGCCAGATAGTGTCCATGCGGGCCAGCGGTCCAAGGCGGGCCTGGGCGTCGTCTGCATGGGCCGCTTCCTCCGCCATGATGCCGGCGATGGCCACCGCTTCCGGGCCGGTGATCAACCAGCGCACCTGATCCTGCAGGTGGGCATGGACACAGCGCTCCACAGCGATGGTGCAGAGCAGGACCCCACGCGGTCCCGCCAGGCCGGTCAGCCCGCCCAGCACGGTTCCACCAATGCCCCATATAGGCAGCGCGCCGCAGGGCTGGACGGCCCGATGACGCATCAGGTCCCTGAAAGTGCGAAGATGCCGGCTTTCATCTTCCATCGTCCCCCGCACAAAGGCGCGGATGGCCGGATCGCGGCAAAGGGCGGCCTGGGCGCGATAGATGCGGATTGCGCCATATTCCCCGGCGTGATTGACCCGCAGGATATCGCGCAGAACATTCTCCCGGTCCATCCCCACCTCCGAAATGCAAAAAGGGCCGCCCCGTTGCCAGGGCGGCCCTTTCCGTACGCGCACTTAGGCTACCGATTTTACTCGGCGGCTTCCGGCGGCAGGGCCGCGGCTGCGTCGTCCTCGCCCATCTGCAGGGCGCGGTCGCGCTCGGCAGCAATGGCCTTCAGACGGTTGACCACGGAACCGGTACCGGCCGGGATCAGACGGCCGACGATCACGTTTTCCTTCAGGCCTTCCAGATTGTCGACCTTGCCCTGGACGGCAGCTTCCGTCAGGACGCGGGTCGTTTCCTGGAACGACGCGGCGGAGATGAAGGACCGGGTCTGCAGCGACGCCTTGGTGATGCCCTGCAGAACCGGCTTGCCGACGGCGAAGCGCAGATCCACCTCGCCTTCCTTGATCCGCTGCTGGACGGTGCGGTTCTCCTGCTCGAACTCCACCCGATCGACCTGATCGCCGATCAGCAGGGTCGTATCGCCGGGATCGGAGACCTCGATCTTCTGCAGCATCTGGCGGACGATCACTTCGATGTGCTTGTCGTTGATCTTCACGCCCTGCAGACGATAGACGTCCTGGATCTCATTGATGAGGTAGTTGGCCAGCGCCTCGACACCCATCACCGACAGGATGTCGTGCGGCACGGGGCTGCCATCCATCAGGCTGTCGCCCTTCTGGACATAGTCACCCTCCTGCACGGAGATGTGCTTGCCCTTCGGGATCAGGTACTCGCGCTCTTCCCCCGTCTCGTCGCTCTTCACGACGATACGGCGCTTGGTCTTGTAGTCCTTGCCGAATTCCACGCGGCCATCGATCTCCGCGATGATCGCGAAGTCCTTCGGACGGCGGGCTTCGAACAGCTCGGCCACGCGCGGCAGACCGCCGGTGATGTCACGCGTCTTGGAGCTTTCGCGCGGGATACGGGCCAGCACGTCACCGGCCCGGACCTTCGCACCATTCTCCACCGACAGGATGGCATCCACGCTCATGAAATAGCGGGCTTCCGCGCCGTTCGGCAGCTTCACCATATCGCCATTGTCGTCCAGCAGTGCCACGCGCGGACGCAGGTCCGCACCGCGCGGCTGCTGGCGCCAATCGACCACGACCTTGGCCGAGATACCGGTGGCCTCGTCCATGACCTCGCGGACGGACACGCCTTCCACCAGATCGACATAGGTGGCCGTACCTTCCTTTTCGGTCAGGATCGGCAGGGTGTACGGGTCCCATTCGGCCATACGATCGCCGCGCTTGATCGGCGCGCCGTCGACAGCCAGCGCCTTGTTCAGCTTGGCGCCATAGGGGACACGGTGCTTGGCGCGCTCACGGCCCTGCTCATCCAGCAGCGCCAGTTCGCAGTTGCGGCCCATCACCACCGGCACACCGTCGCTGTTCAGCACGAGGTTGCGGTTACGCACAATCACAGTGGCGTCCAGCGTCGCTTCGATGAAGCTCTGCTCCGCACCGCGCTGTGCCGCACCACCGATGTGGAACGTGCGCATCGTCAGCTGCGTGCCGGGTTCACCGATCGACTGGGCGGCGATGACGCCCACGGCTTCGCCCATGTTCACCCGCGTGCCACGGGCCAGATCGCGGCCGTAGCAATGGGCGCACACGCCGTCCTGCGTTTCGCAGGTCAGCACGGAGCGGATATGGACGGTGTCGATGCCGGCGCGGTCGATCAGCTCGATCTCCCGCTCGGTGATCAGCTCGCCCATCGGAACGATCAGCTCGCCCGACAGCGGATGCACGATGTCGCCGGTCGAGGTACGGCCCAGAATACGTTCGGACAGGGGAACGATGACGTCGCCGCCATCGATCACCGCCTTCACGGTCAGGCCTTCCTTGGTACCGCAATCCGTCTCGGTGATGATGGCGTCCTGCGCCACATCCACCAGACGACGGGTCAGGTAACCGGAGTTCGCCGTCTTCAAGGCCGTGTCGGCCAGCCCCTTACGGGCACCGTGCGTGGAGTTGAAATACTCCAGAACGGTCAGGCCTTCTTTGAAGTTGGAGATGATCGGCGTCTCGATGATTTCGCCCGAGGGCTTGGCCATCAGACCGCGCATACCGGCCAGCTGCTTGATCTGGGCCGGCGAACCGCGGGCACCGGAATGGGCCATCATATAGACCGAGTTCACGCCGTAACCGGGGCGCGGCTGCTCGATCACCTTCATCATGGCCGTCGCCACCTTTTCGGTGGTTTCCGACCAGACGTCGACGACCTTGTTGTACTTCTCGCCCTGGGTGATCAGGCCGTCCAGATACTGCTGCTCGAACTCCTTCACGCGGTCCTGGGCTTCCTTGATCAGCGTCTCCTTCTCGGCCGGGATGACCATGTCATCCTTGCCGAAGGAGATGCCGGCCTTGAACGCGTTGGTGAAGCCCAGACGCATCATCCGGTCGGCGAAAATCACCGTCTCCTTCTGACCGCAATGGCGGTAGACGATGTCGATGATATTGCCGATTTCCTTCTTGGTCAGAAGGCGGTTGATCAGGTCGAACTTGATGGCCGGATGACGCGGCAGGATCTCCGACAGCAGCATGCGGCCGGGGGTCGCCTTGACACGAACGGTGATCGGCTTGTTGTTCTCGTCTACCGTGTGATAGCGGGCTTCGACCTTGGAATGCAGCGTCACCGCCTTCGCGGCCAGTGCATGCTCGATCTCGCCGATGGAACCGAAGGCCATGCCCTCGCCCTTGGCACCCGGCAGCTCCATCGTGATGTAATAGAGACCCAGGATGATGTCCTGGGACGGCACGATGATGGGACGGCCGGAGGCGGGCGACAGGATGTTGTTGGTGGACATCATCAGGACGCGCGCTTCCAACTGGGCCTCAAGGCTCAGCGGGACGTGCACGGCCATCTGGTCACCGTCGAAGTCGGCGTTGAACGCCGTGCAGACCAGCGGGTGCAGCTGGATTGCCTTGCCTTCGATCAGGGTCGGCTCGAACGCCTGGATGCCCAGACGGTGCAGGGTCGGCGCGCGGTTCAGCATCACGGGATGCTCGCGGATGACCTCTTCCAGGATGTCCCACACCTCGGGACGTTCCTTTTCCACCATGCGCTTGGCAGCCTTGATGGTGGAGGCCAGACCGTACAGTTCCAGCTTCGCGTAGATGAAGGGCTTGAACAGCTCCAGCGCCATCTTCTTCGGCAAGCCGCACTGGTGCAGCTTCAGCTCTGGACCCACCACGATGACCGAACGGCCCGAGTAGTCGACGCGCTTGCCCAGCAGGTTCTGACGGAAGCGACCCTGCTTGCCCTTCAGCATGTCGCTGATGGACTTCAGGGGACGCTTGTTGGCACCGGTGATGACGCGGCCACGGCGGCCATTGTCGAACAGCGCGTCGACGGCCTCCTGCAGCATGCGCTTTTCGTTACGGACGATGATGTCCGGCGCCTTCAGCTCGATCAGCCGCTTCAGACGATTATTGCGGTTGATGACGCGGCGATACAGGTCGTTCAGGTCGGAGGTGGCGAAACGACCGCCATCCAGCGGGACCAGCGGACGCAGTTCCGGCGGAATGACCGGCACCACGTCCAGGATCATCCATTCCGGACGGGTCGCGTTCGGATAGGTCTTGTAGATGGTCGGGGCGTCGGCGAGCTCGATACGCTCCTTATACCCTTCGAACCGCTCATAGGCGGCGACATCCTCGACCTCGACCGGCTCGCCCAGGAAGCTTTCCAGCATCTTCAGACGCTTGACCAGCTTCTTGCGCTTGGCTTCCGACGCGGTCTCGCGCAGGTCGTCGCGGCAGTTCGCCTTTTCCGAGACCAGATCCAGCGAGGACAGCATGTCCTTCAGCGCCTCGGCACCGATCTTGGCGGTGAAGGCGTCTTCGCCGAACTTGTCCTGGCGGTCGATCAGTTCATCTTCAGACAGCAACTGACCCTGCTTCAGGTCGGTCAGGCCGGGCTCGATGACGACATAGTTTTCGAAGTAAAGGACGCGCTCCAGATCCTTCAGCGTGTTGTCCAGCAACAGGCCGATACGGGACGGCAGCGACTTCAGGAACCAGATATGGGCAACGGGCGAGGCCAGTTCGATATGGCCCATGCGCTCGCGGCGGACCTTGGACAAGGTCACTTCCACGCCGCACTTTTCGCAGATGATGCCGCGATACTTCATGCGCTTGTACTTGCCGCACAAGCACTCGTAATCCTTGATCGGACCGAAAATGCGGGCGCAGAACAGGCCGTCGCGCTCCGGCTTGAAGGTCCGGTAGTTGATCGTCTCAGGCTTCTTGATCTCGCCGAACGACCAGGAGCGGATGCGCTCCGGGCTGGCGATCGAGATGCGGATCTGGTCGAAGCTCTGCGGGCCCTGCGGAGCGCCGAAGATGTTCATCAATTCGGTATTCATATGCCGTCTCCCCTGGGGATCATGGCTTCGTCAAACGATGAGAACAGGAGGCGGGGGATGACCCGCCTCCTGTCGACCCTGTCGGCCCTTAGTAGTCGCGCTCGTTCAGCTCGACATTCAGGCCCAGCGAACGCAGTTCCTTGACCAGAACGTTGAAGCTTTCGGGAATGCCGGCTTCGAAGTTGTCGTCGCCACGGACGATGGCCTCGTAAACCTTGGTACGGCCGGACACGTCGTCCGACTTCACCGTCAGCATTTCCTGCAGCGTATAGGCAGCACCGTAAGCTTCCAGTGCCCACACTTCCATTTCACCGAAACGCTGACCACCGAACTGGGCCTTACCGCCCAGCGGCTGCTGGGTGACCAGGCTGTAGGGGCCGATGGAACGGGCGTGGATCTTGTCGTCGACCAGATGGTGCAGCTTCAGCATGTAAATGTAGCCGACGGTGACCTTGCGGTCGAACGGCTCACCCGTGCGGCCGTCGATCAGCTGCATCTGGCCCGACCGGTCGATACCGGCATCTTCCAGCATGCGGCAGATATCCTCTTCACGCGCACCGTCGAAGACGGGCGTGGCGAAGGGAATGCCGCGACGCAGGTTGTTGGCCAGCTCGATCAGCTCGGCATCACCCATGTCGGCGATGTCGCCACCATAGACATCCTCACCATAGATGTGGCGCAGGCGGGCCCGCAGCTCATCCAGGGTCTTGGACTTCAGCGCCGCATCGGTCGCCTGGGCCCGCATCTTGTCCAGCATTTCGCCAATCTGGCGACCCAGACCGGCGGCAGCCCAACCCAGATGGGTTTCCAGGATCTGACCGACATTCATGCGCGACGGCACGCCCAGCGGGTTCAGCACGATGTCGACATTCCGGCCATCTTCCAGGTACGGCATGTCTTCGATCGGGGTGATGCGCGAGATGACGCCCTTGTTGCCGTGACGACCGGCCATCTTGTCACCGGGCTGCAGCTTGCGCTTCACAGCCACGAAGACCTTGACCATCTTCATCACGCCGGGCGGCAGCTCGTCACCGCGCTGCAGCTTCTCGACCTTGTTCTCGAACTTCTCCTGCAGGCGCTGGACGCTCTCGTCGAACACCTTGCCGGTCTGCTCGATGAACTCCATCACATGGTCGTCGGCGACGGAGATATGGCGCCACTGGCCGCGGGTCAGGCCCGACAGCAGCTCGGCGTTGATCACTTCGCCGCCCTTCAGGCCCTTCGGACCCGAAACCACGGTCTGGCCGGCCAGCAGTTCCTTCAGACGGGTATAGAAGGAGCGTTCCAGGATGCCCTTCTCGTCGTCGCGGTCCTTGGCCAGCTTCTCGATCTCGGCCCGCTCGATGGCCAGCGCGCGCTCGTCCTTGTCCACACCACGGCGGCTGAACACGCGCACTTCCACGACCGTACCGACCACGCCCGGCGGCAGGCGCAGCGACGTGTCGCGCACGTCAGAGGCCTTTTCGCCGAAGATGGCGCGCAGCAGCTTTTCTTCCGGCGTCATCGGGCTTTCGCCCTTCGGCGTGACCTTGCCGACCAGGATGTCGCCCGGACGGACTTCGGCGCCGATATAGACGATGCCGGCTTCGTCGAGGTTCTTCAGAGCCTCTTCGCCGACATTCGGAATGTCGCGGGTGATTTCTTCCTGGCCCAGCTTGGTATCGCGGGCCATGACCTCGAATTCCTCGATATGGATCGAGGTGAAGACGTCATCGCGCACGATCCGTTCGGAGATCAGGATCGAATCTTCGAAGTTGTAGCCATTCCAGGGCATGAACGCGACCAGCACGTTGCGGCCCAGGGCCAGCTCGCCCAGGTCGGTCGAGGGACCATCGGCGATGATATCGCCCTTGATCACCCGGTCGCCCACCTTCACCAGCGGCTTCTGGTTGATGCAGGTGTTCTGGTTGGAACGCTGGAACTTCAGCAGGTTGTAGATATCGACGCCGGGGGCGGCCGGATCCGTATTCTCGGTCGCGCGGACCACGATACGGGTGGCGTCCACCTGGTCGACGATGCCGGCGCGGCGGGCAACGATGGTCACGCCCGAATCACGGGCCACCGTCGCTTCCATGCCGGTACCGACCAGCGGGCTGTCCGCCTTGATCAGCGGCACGGCCTGACGCTGCATGTTGGAGCCCATCAGCGCGCGGTTGGCGTCGTCGTTCTCCAGGAACGGGATCAGCGCCGCGGCGACGGACACAACCTGCTTGGGCGACACGTCGATCAGGTCGATCATGTCGGGCCGCGCCAGCAGATATTCACCACCCTTGCGGCAGGAGACCAGCAGTTCGGCGAACTTGCCGTCCGCGCTCAACGGCGCATTGGCCTGGGCCACCATGTAGCGGCCTTCTTCCATGGCCGACAGGTACACCACTTCCGACGTCACCTTCTGGTCCACCACCTTGCGGTAGGGGCTTTCGATGAAGCCGTACTGGTTCACGCGGGCATAGGTGGCCAGGCTGTTGATCAGACCGATGTTCGGGCCTTCCGGCGTCTCAATCGGGCAGATGCGGCCATAGTGGGTGGTGTGAACGTCGCGGACCTCGAAGCCCGCGCGCTCACGCGTCAGACCGCCCGGCCCCAGGGCCGAGAGACGACGCTTGTGCGTGATTTCGGACAGCGGGTTCGTCTGGTCCATGAACTGCGACAGCTGCGAGGAGCCGAAGAATTCACGCACCGCGGCCGCGGCCGGCTTGGCGTTGATCAGGTCATGCGGCATGACCGTGTCGATCTCGACCGAGCTCATGCGCTCGCGGATCGCACGTTCCATGCGCAGCAGGCCGACGCGGTACTGGTTCTCCATCAGCTCGCCGACGGAGCGGACGCGACGGTTGCCCAGATGGTCGATATCGTCGATCTCGCCGCGGCCATCCTTCAGTTCCACCAGGATCTTCAGGATCTTCAGGATGTCTTCCTTGCGGAGCACGCGTACCTGATCGTCCGTCTCGAAATTGAGACGGGCGTTCATCTTCACGCGACCCACGGCCGACAGATCGTAGCGTTCCTGGTCGAAGAACAGGCCCTGGAACAGCGCCTCGGCGCTTTCCAGCGTCGGCGGCTCACCCGGGCGCATCACGCGATAGATATCGACCAGCGCGTCCTCGCGGCTCGCGTTGCGGTCGGCAGCCATGGTGTTGCGGATATAGGGCCCGACGTTCAGATGGTCGATGGCCAGGACGGGCAGTTCCTGCACGCCCAGCTTCTCCAGACGATCCAGCGCGGCGCTGCTGATCTCGTCACCACCCTCGTACAGAACCTCACCCGTCTTCTCGTCGATGATGTCAACGGCCAGATACCGGCCGACGATCTCTTCGACCGACGCGGCAACTTCCGTCAGACCCTGCTCGACCAGGCGCTTCACGACGCGCGGGGTCATCTTGGTTTCACGGGTCGCCAGGACCTCGCCCGTGCGGGCATCGATCAGGTCGGTGGTCAGCTTCTGGCCCTTCAGACGCTCAGCGTCGAAGGCCGTCTTCCAACCGGCGCCGGAACGGGTATAGGTCACGGTACCATAGAAGGCGCCAAGGATTTCCTCCTTGGTCATGCCCTGCGCCTCGTAAGGCTGCAGGTCCTTGCCCTGCGCCTTGCGCGCGGCACGCGCGGTTTCCGTGTCCGCCCCGTCCAGGGCGTACAGCAGCGTGGTGGCAGGCAGCTTGCGGCGGCGGTCGATGCGGACATAGACAATGTCCTTGGCATCGAACTCGAAATCCAGCCACGAGCCGCGATAGGGAATGACGCGGGCGGCGAACAGGTACTTGCCCGAGCTGTGGGTCTTGCCCTTGTCGTGGTCGAAGAACACACCGGGGCTGCGGTGCATCTGGCTGACGATCACACGCTCGGTGCCATTGATGATGAAGGTGCCGTTGGCCGTCATCAGGGGCATGTCGCCCATGTAGACGTCCTGCTCCTTGATGTCGCGGATCGACCGCAGGCCGGTATCTTCATCAATGTCGAACACGGTGAGGCGCAGCGTCACCTTCAGCGGGGCGGCAAACGTCATGCCGCGCTGCTGGCATTCCTCGACATCATATTTCGGCTGCTCAAGCTCATACCGGACGAAGTCCAGCACGGCGCGCTCGGAGAAGTCCTTGATCGGAAAAACCGACTTGAAGACTTCCTGAAGGCCGAGAACCGCCCGCTTTTCCGGCGCCACATCCATTTGCAGGAAATGGTCGTAGGAACTGCGCTGAACCTCGATGAGGTTCGGCATGCGGGTGACCTCGGGAATACGCCCGAAGCTCTTGCGGATACGCTTACGTCCCGTGAACGACTTGGCCATAGAGTGCCTCTCGTGAACTCGCCCGGTGCAGTGCGCGCTCTGGTCAATGCCCAACTTGGAACCACGGGCCTGTCACCCGTCGCCCCAAAACACGAATCGACGCGGGCGAAAATCCCATCGGGATCGTCGCTTACCAGCGTCGCCATCATCGGCGCATCCCGCTTCCGCTGCCGGTAGAAGCCAGGATTTGCCTCGATTTTTCCCGTCCGAAGCAGGGGAGCGCCCCACCCCTTCCGGACCCTTCCAGGACCCGTCCCGGAAAAGCCCGCCATAATAGCGGACCATTCCGGTCCAGAAAAGACAGACGACGCCGGGCGGCGGCCCCCTCCCGGGGGACCACCGTCCAGCGCCCTCTTATGCAGCGACGAGCGCCACTATTACTTGACGGCGACCTTCGCGCCGGCGTCTTCCAGCAGCTTCTTGATCTTGGCAGCCTCGTCCTTCGACACGGCTTCCTTGACGACCTTCGGAGCGCCTTCGACCAGGTCCTTGGCTTCCTTCAGGCCCAGGCCGGTGATGGCGCGGACTTCCTTGATCACGTTGATCTTCTTGTCGCCACCGTCAACCAGCTCGACGGTGAACTCGGTCTGCTCTTCGACCGGAGCGGCAGCAGCGGCGGCGGCCGGAGCGGCAGCAACGGCAACCGGAGCGGCGGCGGAAACGCCCCACTTCTCTTCCAGCAGCTTCGACAGTTCGGCGGCTTCCAGGACGGTCAGAGCCGACAGTTCTTCAACCAGCTTTTCCAGCTTGGACATGATGCTCTCCTAAGGGAACTAGATAAATGTTTCGTTGAGATGCGGCTCAGGCCGCCTCGTCCTTCTTGGCGTAGGCCGCGAGAACGCGGGCCACTTGGCCACCCGGTGCCTGCAGAACACCAGCGATACGGGTCGCCGGGGTCTGGATCATGCCGAGCAGGCCAGCACGCAGTTCCGTCAGCGACGGCAGCTTGGACAGGGCATCAACGCCCGCGGGGTCCAGCGTGACGGCACCGATGGAGCCACCAACGATCTTGAACTTATCGTTGGTCTTGGCGTAGTCGATAGCGACCTTGGCCGCTGCAACCGGGTCCTTGGACCAGGCCATCGCGGTCGGGCCCTTGAACAGGCCTTCGGTCTTCTCGAACTGCGTGCCCTTGAGGGCGATGACGGCGAGCGAGTTCTTGGTCACTTTGTAGCTAGCACCCGCAGCCCGCATCTTGCGGCGCAGGTCGGTTACTTCAGCCACCGTCATGCCGGACTGCTTGGTCACGACGACGAGGGCTGCCGACTGCAGCTCAAGATTAAGGGCCGCGATCGTAGCTTCCTTCTGTGAACGATCCACGGTTCGCCTCCATTTGGGACAGGACAGCCAGAAGGCTGTTCCGCCCGGTTACAACACATCCAGGCCGGTTCAGACGAACCAGCCCAGACGGGGTTACCTGTCCCAGAAGCTTCAAGCCATCATGTCCAGGCCGGTGAAAGCCGTCCTGGCGTATCAATGCTTTTGCTCCTGTCTGCGCCGGCTGGACTATTAAGCGTCAGGGGCGGGCCCCATCGGCGCACGGCGGTCTCGGACAGGGTGGGCCTTCCCTAAAGAAGGCCCGATCCCGTTCCGGCCGAGACCGGAACGGGAAACTCTCGTCAGAACTTAGGCGTTCAGCGCGGCGACCAGCGCCTGCACATCCAGCTTCAGGCCCGGGCCCATCGAGGAGGACAGCGAGACCTTCTCGATATAGGTGCCCTTGGCCCCGGCCGGCTTGGCGCGGTTGATGGCCGACACGAAAGCCTTGACGTTCTCTTCCAGGGCTTCAGCCGTGAAGCTGGCCTTGCCGACGCCGGCATGGATGATACCGGTCTTCTCGGCGCGGAACTCGACCGAACCGCCCTTGGCGGCCTTGACGGCCTCGGCGACGTTCGGGGTCACGGTGCCCAGCTTCGGGTTCGGCATCAGGCCGCGGGGGCCCAGGACCTTACCCAGCTTGCCGACCACGCCCATCATGTCCGGGGTGGCGATGCAGCGGTCGAAATCCATGTTGCCGGCCAGAATCTGCTCGGCCAGATCATCAGCGCCGACCAGATCGGCACCGGCGGCCTTGGCTTCCTCGGCCTTGGCAGCGCGGGCGAACACGGCGACGCGGACGGTCTTGCCCGTGCCGTTCGGCAGCACGACCATGCCACGGACCTGCTGGTCAGCGTGACGCGGATCGATGCCCAGGTTCATCGCAATTTCGACGGTCTCGTCGAACTTGGCGGTGGCGTTGCCCTTCACGGTGCTGACGGCTTCGTCCAGCACATAGAACTTGGCACGGTCAACGTTGGCGTTGGCCTTCTTCAGACGCTTACCAATGGCCATGATCAGCCCTCCACCACTTCAAGACCCATGGAACGGGCGGAGCCGATGATCATGCTCATCGCAGCTTCAACGTCGTTCGCGTTCAGATCGACCATCTTCTGCTCGGCAATGGCGCGCACCTGAGCGGTGGTCACCTTGCCGACAGTGGCGGATTTGCCGACCGTGGGCGAACCCTTGGTGATGCCCGAGGCCTTCTTCAGGAAGTAGGTCACCGGCGGGGTCTTGGTCACGAAGGTGAACGTGCGGTCACCAAAGGCGGTGATCACGACCGGAATGGGCATGCCCTGTTCCAGCTGCGCCGTCCGTGCATTGAACTGCTTGACGAATTCCATGATGTTCAGGCCGCGCTGACCCAGAGCCGGACCGATCGGCGGGCTCGGGTTGGCCTTGCCGGCCGGGACCTGCAACTTGATGTAACCGACGATTTTCTTCGCCATGATGATCCTCATGAGCTGACGCGACGGCCGGGCCGAAGCGTCACGGGATTGCGTGGTGCGGCCACCCTTGGACTTTCGGGCGAACCTCCCACACGGGTGCCGGCCACTGACGGATCAGCGGCCGGAAACGGGTCAGATCTTCTCGACCTGGGTATATTCCAGTTCCACCGGGGTGGCGCGGCCGAAAATCGACACCGCGACCTTGAGGCGGGACTTGTCCTCGTCCACTTCCTCGACCAGACCGGTGAAGGAGGTGAAGGGACCGTCCGTGACCCGGACATTCTCGCCCACCTCGAAGGTGATGGAAGGCTTGGGCCGCTCCACACCTTCCTGCACCTGGTTCATGATGCGCAGCGCCTCGGTCTCCGAAATGGCCTGCGGCTTGCCGCCGCCGCCCAGGAAACCGGTCACCTTCGGCGCATTCTTGACCAGATGCCAGGTCTCATCCTCAAGCTCCATCTTCACCAGCACATAGCCGGGGAAGAACTTGCGCTCGGAATTGATCTTGGTGCCGCGACGAACCTCGACGACCTCCTCGGTCGGAACCAGGATATCGCCAAACTTTTCTTCCAGGCCTTTTTGCGCGGCCTTCTCACGGATCGCCTGGGCGACCTTCTTTTCGAAGCCGGAATAGACGTGGACGACGTACCAACGCATCGCCATGGTCAGCTCCCCATACCAAGGATCAGGCGGATGCCAAATCGCAGGATCTGGTCCACCGTCAAGAAGAAGAGCGAAGCCATGATCACCATGATGAACACCATCGCGGTGGACACGGTCGTCTCCTTCCGCGTCGGCCAAGTCACCTTGGCGACCTCACGGCGGACCTCGCGCAAGAATTCTGCGGGATTGGTTTTTGCCATGGCGGCGCTGGCCATCATTCCTGAAAACTGAATACCAACTTTGTCACCCTGGCACTGGCACCGGCTGGGACCGGACTTCGGCAGGGGGCCACCCTTTTCAGGGGATGGCAGGAGTGGAGGGGCTCGAACCCCCAACCCCCGGTTTTGGAGACCGGTGCTCTACCAATTGAGCTACACTCCTACACCACGGGTTCCGCTTTCAGCGCCGCCGACAAAACATCGCCGTCGCCCCGAGCGGTCCCGGGGAGTGCGGGTTGATAGCGCAGTTGCGCCCGCAACGCAACAACCAGTTTGCACCGATCATCGATACGCGTTGCAGGGGATCATTGCGCGCGCCGCATTCCGGAAAGGCCGGACCTTCACGGGCCAAGTCCTTCCTAAAAAAAAGGAAAAGGGCCGCTGTCACCAGCGACCCTATCCTTACACTCTGTCCCTCAGGCGCCGGACGCAGCCATCCGGCGGCTTGGGCTTGCGGCACCTCGGGGTGCCGGGCCGGTGGTCACCGACCGTCAGCGGCGCAAGGCAAGCCTCACAACGCTGGCCTTACTGACTTACTTGACGATCTTCGACACGACGCCGGCGCCGACGGTGCGGCCGCCCTCGCGGATGGCGAAGCGCAGGCCTTCGTCCATGGCGATCGGGGCGATCAGCTTCACGCCGATGCGGATATTGTCGCCGGGCATCACCATTTCCGTGCCTTCCGGCAGGGTCACCGAGCCGGTCACGTCCGTCGTGCGGAAGTAGAACTGCGGGCGGTAGTTGGCGAAGAACGGCGTATGACGGCCACCCTCTTCCTTCGTCAGGATGTAGGTCTCGGCTTCGAAGTCCGTGTGCGGGGTGATCGAGCCGGGCTTGGCCAGAACCTGACCACGCTCGACGTCTTCACGCTTCGTGCCGCGCAGCAGCGCGCCAATGTTGTCGCCGGCCTGACCCTGGTCCAGCAGCTTGCGGAACATTTCAACGCCCGTGACGGTCGTCTTCACCGTGGCCTTCAGGCCGACGATCTCGACTTCCTCACCGACCTTGACGATGCCCTTCTCGACGCGGCCCGTCACAACCGTGCCACGGCCCGAGATCGAGAACACGTCTTCGATCGGCATCAGGAACGGCTTGTCGATCGGACGCTCCGGCTGCGGGATGTAGCGATCAACCTCGGCCATCAGCTCCAGGATCGCATCGCGGCCGATCGCCGGGTTGCTGTCGTTCAGGGCGGCAACGGCCGAGCCCTTCACGATCGGAATGTCGTCGCCCGGGAAGCCGTAGCTGGACAGCAGCTCGCGCAGCTCCAGCTCAACCAGCTCGACCAGGTCCGGATCAGCCAGATCCATCTTGTTCAGGAAAACCACCAGGGCCGGCACGCCGACCTGACGGGCCAGCAGGATGTGCTCGCGCGTCTGCGGCATCGGGCCGTCGGCGGCCGAGCACACCAGGATCGCGCCGTCCATCTGCGCCGCACCCGTGATCATGTTCTTCACGTAGTCAGCGTGACCCGGGCAGTCAACGTGGGCATAGTGACGGTTGTCCGTCTCGTACTCGACGTGAGCGGTCGAGATCGTGATGCCACGGGCCTTCTCTTCCGGAGCCTTGTCGATCTGGTCGTAAGCCGTGAACGTGGCGCCGCCCTTCTCGGCCAGAACCTTCGTGATGGCCGCCGTCAGAGACGTCTTGCCATGGTCGACGTGACCGATCGTGCCGATGTTGCAGTGCGGCTTCGTCCGCTCAAACTTTGCCTTAGCCATGGTATCCTGTGCCCTTGCCTGCTGCGATCTCTAGAAGACGCCGGGTCGTGGAAAACTGTTTGTCTGGAGCGGGTGAAGGGAATCGAACCCTCGTCGTAAGCTTGGAAGGCTTCTGCTCTACCATTGAGCTACACCCGCACGGTGCGTTTCGCCCACTGCCGACAACGTCACCACAAGCAGAACGGCGCGCCCCATATTCTGAGGCGCGCCTGAACTGGTGGAAGGGGCTGGATTCGAACCAGCGTACGCTATGCGGGCAGATTTACAGTCTGCTGCCTTTAACCACTCGGCCACCCTTCCGCGGTGCCGTTCTCGACCAGCGGCCGGAACGGAGTGCGGGTTATAAGGATTAATCGCCTTCTGTCAACGCTATTTTGACAGACACCTTCATTCTTTCTGAACACTGGCGGAAATCCTGGCTTTCAACGAAAGTGCGCCTATGAGAAACCGACCCCCCTCCCAGAATTCCGATCGCCGCGGCAAAGGCGGCGCCAGCGGTGCCGGCGCCGGACGCGCCGGTGGCCGCACCAACAATCGTACGGGCGACGCGCCCGCACGTCCCGGCCGTCCCGGAAAGCCCGGCGGCAAGCCAGGCTTTGCCAAGGGCCCGCGTGATGACGCCCGCCCCGACCGCGCCGGCGATGCCCGCCCGGCCCGCGGCCCGCGTCGCGAGGAGGAGGCCCGCCCGGCCCGGTCCGCGCGTGGCGACAGGCCGGAACGCAGCGAAGGCTTCCGCAGCGAGCGCAGCGGCGGCTTCCAGAAAGACGATCGTCGTCCCGGCCCGCGTTTCAGCCGCGACCGTGATGGCGCTCGCGACAGTGCCCGCGGCGAAGAGCGGGGCGCATCCGATCGCCGTCGCCCCCTGTCGGCGGCAGAGGAACTGGGGCTGGAGACCACGCCCCTGCGCGCCACCACCGGCCCGGCCCTGAACAAGCACAATCTGCTGTACGGCGTGCATGCCGTATCGGCCGCCTGGATCAACCCGAACCGCAAGATTCGCGACCTGTTCGTCACCGAGGCCGGCCTCGAATCACTCGACGACGCCTTCGACAAGGCCTCAGCGGCCGAGTTGGATCGGCCCGAGCCGCGTCTGGTGGAGAAGGAAGAGATCGACAAGCTGCTTCCGCCGGGTGCCGTTCACCAGGGCGTGGCCTTGTCCTGCGCGCCCCTGCCGGAGGTGGAGATCGAGGATATCATCGACGCCGCCGCCGATGATCCCACGGCCTTGGTCGTCGTCCTGGATCAGGTGACCGATCCGCACAATGTCGGCGCCGTGCTGCGCTCTGCCGCCGCCTTTGGCGCCAAGGCCGTCATCGTGCAGGATCGCCACGCGCCGCCCGTGACCGGCACGCTGGCCAAGACGGCGTCAGGCGCGGTTGAGGCCGTGCCGCTGGTACGCGTGACCAATCTGGCCCGTGCCCTGGACCAGTTGAAGGCCGCCAGCTTCTGGACGGTCGCTTTGGCCGAATCAGGCGCGCGCAACCTGCATGAGGTCGATCTGTCGGGCCGTTCAGCCCTGGTATTGGGGTCGGAAGGCGACGGCATCCGCCGTCTGACGGGCGAGCGGTGTGACGAGATCGTGCGTCTGCCCACCGGTGGGCCCGTCGGCAGCCTGAATGTGTCCACGGCCGCCGCCGTGGCCCTTTACGAGGTCGCGCGACGGCGCTAATGTCGCGGCCCGTTTGGCACCGGAGGGGAAACCCTCCGGTCCACGCACCCGGTCGCCGGCTTAGCTCAGTGGTAGAGCAACCGCCTTGTAAGCGGTAGGTCGTCAGTTCAATCCTGACAGCCGGCACCAGGGGCCGCCCGTTCCAGGGCGGCCGGGACGTCGAGTGACCCGTCCCCTTACTTCACCACGTCCCCTTATTTCACCACATAGGGCTTGCCCGCCAGATCATACATGACGGTGCCCTGCGGCACGCTGTTCAGGTTGACCTGGCGCCCCAGGCCGGCACCCGCATTGCCATTATACTGCCAGAGATCCTCGCCGTTGACGTAGTAAACGGCGCTGGTGCGGAAGGTGTAGAAGCCCTCCCGCGCGATGGAGACGGTCAGTACCATCTCCGTATCCGTTTCCGGCGGTTTGGAGTTCAGAGCCTCCAGCCCCACGGCGGCCACGGCGGCGCTGATGCCCCAGGGGAACTTGGCCGCCGCCCCGCCCGACAGGCGCGACGCCACCATGACGCCCGACGCCAGGGCCGTCAGCGGGCCGGGGAACGGATCAGCACGCAGCTTCGGCGCATTGCTTTTCACCGTCAGCACATCGATGCCCACCGACGTCACATCGGGCCGCGCATCCACCGATACCAGGTGCCCCGCCTGGACCAGCTTCGTCGTTACCGCCGACAGGAAGGCGTCGGCGAACAGCGTGTCCTCCTTGCGCATCATGTAGAGCTGCACCGGCACCTTCCTGCCCATCTGGAACTCCAGGTGGGTGGAAATTGCCGAGGCCACATCGTCCGCCACCACCTGCCATTGCCCGGCCGATTGCAGCACCGGCTGCGGCTTCATGGGAATGGACACGGCCACCGGCCGCCCCGAACAGCCCGCCAACCCCAGACACAGCGCCGCGGCCAGCAGCGGCAACAGACCTTTGCACAGGCGATCCTTGGCGGGGGTGGGGGCGGCGCGGTTCATGATCGGTGTCCGTTGGGCAGATTGATTTGCCCAAAGATAAGCAACGACCGTGCCAGATCAGGAGAAGCGGGCCAGCGTGGCCCCCAGGGCACCACAGACGCGGCCATCCGGCCCGGCGACGGGCAAGCCCAGCGCCTCCACATCGAACAGCCGCCCATGCGACATCACAGAAAGATCGGTTGTGAAGCGCCGGGGCTGCGCCGCTTCCACGACACCGCGCAGCATGCGCAGGATACGGCCATAGGAGGGCACCCGCGCGAACTCGCTGATCCGGCGGCCGGTGGGATCGAAACCATAATTGGCACAGGTAACGGCGCCGATGCGGCGGCCGATGAAATCAGGGTTTCCACCTGATTCGGCCGGAATCATGTCCAGCCACCAGAAATGGTCGGCCACACCCGCCCGGACCGGATCGATATCGGCGCCCAGCGGCAGGTCAGCACCCGGTCGGATGCATTCCCGCCAATGGTCCAGCAAAGCCCGCAGTTCCGGCGCGCGCAACATGTCGCGGCGGTCCACGGTCTCCAATCGGAACATTTCCTCCATGGCCTCCGCTCTCCGGCTGCCGATCGCATTTTCGCAACAGGGTGCGGGGCGACGCGGCCGGGTTCAAGCAGAACGACAACGCATAAGGTCAGTCGGGCATGACAGTGACGGCCGACGTCTCGTCACCCTTGATGCGATCGGCATCCAGCGGATGGCCCTGGATGCGGAAACACAGGGTTTCGGCGATGTTGGTGGCGTGGTCGCCGATGCGTTCCAGGTTCTTGGCCGCGAACAGCAGATGGGTACAGGCCGTGATGCGGGCCGGGCTCTCCATCATATAAGTGAGAAGTTCGCGGAACAGGCCCGTATAGGCGCGGTCCACCTCCTCGTCCCGATCGCGCACGGCCAGCGCCGCCACCGCATCATCCTCATCATAGGCGCGCATGACCGTCGACAGCATGTCGGCCACGGATTGACCGATGGGCCGCATCGATCGGGCCAGCGCCACCTCCGGGAGAGCCTGCAGCGTCATGGTGCGCTTGGCGACATTGGCGGCAAAATCCCCGATTCGCTCCAGATTGTTGGCGATGCGCAGGGCCGAGATGACCATGCGCAGGTCGTTGGCCTTGGGATGGCGCAGCGCCAGCAGACGCACCGTCTGCGCTTCCACCTTATGTTCCAGATCGTCCAGGGTGGCGTCACGCGCCACCACCCGTTCGGCCAGCGCCGTATCGCGCCCGGCGATCGCGGCAACAGCGTCACTGATCTGGTCGACGGCCAAACGTCCCATCTCCCGCACCTGATCATGCAGGATATCCAGCTGCTCGTCGAAGGCGCTGACGATGTGCCGGGTGGGAATCACGCTGCCATTTTCGTCCACGGGACAATGCTCCGGCCATTAGAGACGTCGATTATCACGAAACCATCTAACACAAACGGCTCCGGCTGTGGCAGGTTCAAGAAAAGTTCATCAATCTCATTGGGCCAGAGGCGCATGACCCCGCACGAGTTGCTCGCCGTCATCGACAAGCATGAGCGCTGGCTGAAACGGCTGACCGGCGGCGCTCGCGCCATGCTGGCTCTGGCTGATCTGCAAGGGCACAATTTCTCTGGCGCCAATCTGCAGAACTGCAAATTGTCCGGTGCCAACCTTGCCGATTGCGACTTCACCGGTGCCAATCTGACGGCATCCGACCTGTTCGCGGCCAAGATGACGCGGGCGATCCTGGTCAATGCCAATCTGACCAATGCCGATCTGCGCGGGGCCCATCTGCGCGGGGCCCGGTTGAAATGCGCCATCCTGCGCGGTGCCGACCTGCGCGGTGGCGCGCTGCTGGACCGGCGCAGCCCCGGCAATGTGAAGATGGAGCCGTCGGATCTGCGCGGCGCCGATATGGATGACGCCACCCTGTCCAACGCCAATCTGGCGGGGGCCGACCTGTCGGAATGTTCCCTGGTGGGGGCGGATTGCTCAGGCGCGCAGATGGCGGGCTGCAACATGGCCCGGTCGGTGATGAAAAGCACGAATTTCACCGGCTGCGACATGCGCGGGGTCAACCTCAACGGTGCCAACCTGACCGGGGCCAGGCTGCGCGACTGCAACATGGCGGGGGCCGTGCTGGCCGGCGCCAACCTGCGCAATGCCGACCTGCAGGGCGCAAATCTGGAAGGTGTCGACCTGTCCAACGTCGACATGCTGGGCGCCAATTTCAGCCGGTCGGCCGAAAGCTTCTCCGCCACCATCCAGCGCATCCTGGCCCAACACCAGGCCTGGATCACCAGCAATGGTGACAAGGGGGAACGCGCAGACCTGGAGGGTCAGGATCTCAGCCATATCGATCTGGCCGGGGCCAATCTGGGCGGGGCCAACCTGAAGGGCGTCAATCTGTCGGGGGCCAAGCTGCGCGACGTGCTGTTCGTCATGGCCGACCTGTCGGGCTCGGCGCTCAACTATGCCGACATGACGGGGGCGACGCTGGACGGGGTCAATCTGCGTGGCGCCAACATGACGGGGACCAAGCTCGATTCGGCCAAGATCGGGTCGGTGGAGATCAAGGGGCCGAACGGTCGCGGCACGGGCCGCAAATGGCCCGCCAACCTGTCGAACGCCGTCCTGGTCCAGGCCAGCCTGACCCGGGCCATGATGCGGGGCGTCAACCTGACCGGTTCCGACCTGCGCGGGGCCGATCTGACGGGCGCCAATCTGCTGGAAGCCAATATCCGCGACACCAACATGACCGACGCCATCACCACCGGGGCCACACTGCCGGCCCCGGACGATGACGACGATTTCAACTGACGGCCGACAGCCTGTCCTGGACAAAGCCGATGCGGGCGGCCGGATCGGCGGGTGCCATATCCAGCATCAGCAGGCGGTTCGGCGCGACATAGCGCCGGCACAGCCCCTCCAGCACCGTCTGGAAATGCAGTTGCATCCAGGGATTGGCGGAACGCACACCATCGGCCGCAATCGGCACTGCTCCCCAGGGCAGCAGCACGACCAGACTGTAATCGGCCATGGCGCAGACGACGCGGGCCAGCAGGGCCTCCGTCGCCTCAGGATCATCGACGCCAAAGCCGTTGGCCAGCCAGAAGGCGGCCATGTCCAGCGGTGTCCGGTCGGTTACCAGCCCCGCATCGCTGCGCGCCAGTTCCTGGGCCAGTTCATCAGTGTCGCCGGCCAGCAGGCGGCGATGCTGCTCCCGCGTCAGATCATGGAAATCGAACCCGGCTTCCAGCCGCTCACGCATGATCTCTCCACGCAGCCGCAGATCCAGGCGACGCGCCAGATCGATGGCCAGCGTCGTCTTGCCCGTACCGGCACTGCCGGTGATCCCGATTCGAGGTTGCCGCATCCGCCACCTCCCCCCAACCTTGCCCGTACCGTTGCGTCGGTCTTATAAAGTCGCGCCCGCCAGTTCGTGGCGGCATCCGGGTCAGAAGGATAGCATCGTGCCCTGCCAGCCCGCCGCCAATCCCCGCGAAAGGCGGGGGTCCACCGGCCTTTCCGTGATCGCCGCCCTCTGTGTCGCCAGCATGGCGGCGCTGGCGCCGATTGCGGCGAAAGCAGGGCCGCAACGGGTGGTCTCCCTCAATCTCTGCGCCGACCAGCTAGCCCTGATGCTGCTGCCGCGCGACCATATCGCCGGGCTGACCCATCTGGCCAACGATCCCGGCCTGTCGGCGCTGTGGGAGCAGGCCGGCGATATCCCCCGCCTGAAAGGCCTGGCGGAAGAGGTGCTGCCGCTGAAGCCGGATCTGGTGCTGGCCGGCGCCTTCACGACGCGGCCCACCATCGCCATTCTGCGCGCCCGCGGCATTCCCGTGCTGGAGATCGGGCTGGTCAGTGATTTCGATGGCATCCGCGCCCAGATCCGCACCGTCGCCGCTGCCCTGGACAGGACCGGGAGGGGGGAGGAACTGGTGGCGGAGATGGATGCCAAGCTGGCCGCGGCCCGGATTCCGGACGGCGACAGCCAGCGGCCGCGCGTGCTGTCGCTGGCGCCTGGCGGCTTCACCTCCGGTAGCGGCACCCTGAACGATGCCGTCATGCAGGCTGCGGGGCTGACTAACTACGCGTCGGAGAAAGGCATGCAGGGCTATGGCTACCTGTCGGTGGAAACGGTGGCCGCGGACCCGCCCGACTTGCTGATCGTCAATACCGACGAAAAGGGACACCCGTCGTTGAACGGGCAGATGCTGTCCCATCCGGCCCTGGCCCGCGCCGTGCCGGCCACCCGCCGCCCGCATGTTCAGGGCCGACTGTGGACCTGTGGCGGCCCTTTTACCGCCGATGCCGTAACCCAGCTGGCCGCCGCCCGCGACCGTCTGCCGATCAAGGAACCCTGAGCCATGCTGCGCGCCCTTTTCCTGCTGGCCCTGGCCGTGGCCTTGTTCTTCGCCGCCTCGCTGGCCGTCGGGCCCAGCGCCATCTCCCTTCCCATGGCGATCCGCGACTGGTGGCAGGGCGGCGACAGCACGGCCGCCATCATCTTTGCCGATATCCGCCTGCCCCGCGCCCTGCTGGGTCTGGGCATCGGCGCCGTGCTGGGCCTGTCAGGGGCGGCTTTGCAGGGGCTGTTGCGCAACCCGCTGGCCGAACCGGGCCTGATCGGCGTGTCGGCCAGTGCCGGGCTGGGCGCCGTCATCGCCTTTTACAGTGGCTTAAGTCTTGTCTACCCGTTGGCATTGCCTGCTGGCGGCATGGCCGGGGCTCTGGTCGCCGTCACCCTGCTTTATCTGCTGGCGGGACGGCAGGCGTCGGTGCTGACCCTGATCCTGGCGGGCGTAGCCATTTCCAGCCTGGCCAGCGCCTTGACGTCCCTGGCCCTGTCGCGCTCCCAGAATGCCTTTGCCCTGTCGGAGATCGTGTTCTGGATGCTGGGCTCGCTGGCTGACCGGTCGATGAACCATGTGGCCGTAGCCGCCCCCTTCATGGCCGTCGGGGCCGCCCTGCTGCTGCTGGCGGGCCGCGGGCTGGATGCCCTGTCGCTGGGCGAGGAGACGGCAAAGTCCATGGGCTTCGCACCGGCCCGCACGGGAGCGCTGGTCATCCTGGGCACCGCTTTGGCCGTGGGGGCCGCCGTGTCGGTGGCAGGGTCCATCGGCTTCATCGGCCTGATCGTGCCGCACCTGCTGCGCCCGCTGGCCGCCGCCCAGCCGTCACGCCTGCTGCCCCTGTCGGCCCTGGGCGGGGCCGCCCTGCTGCTGGCTGCCGACGCCGCCATCCGCCTGGGCAACCCGACGCAGGAATTGAAGCTGGGCGTGGTGACGGCGCTGCTGGGCGCGCCCTTTTTCCTGGCTCTGGTGCTGCGCACCCGCACCCGTATGACCTGAACCTTCCCCGGAAAATCATCCCCTGACGACCAGCATTTTTGTATGCTCGCGACGAAAGCAGCCGGGGAACAGATCCATGCGCAAGGTGACCGTCGCCGCCACGCAGTTTGCGTGCAGCTGGGACCGCGAGGCCAATATCGCAAAGGCCGAGAAGATGATCCGCGACGCCCATGCACAGGGCGCCCAGATCATCCTGATCCAGGAATTGTTCGAGACACCCTATTTCTGCCAGGACCAGAAGGCGGAATATTTCGCCCTGGCGGCTCCGGTTGATGACAATCCCCTGATTCGGCATTTTCAGGCCCTGGCCCGGGAACTGGCGGTCGTGCTGCCGCTGTCCTTTTTCGAAAGGGCCAACAACGCGCATTACAATTCCCTGGTCACCATCGATGCCGATGGCGAAATCCTGGGCCTTTACCGCAAAAGCCACATCCCCGACGGGCCGGGATACCAGGAAAAATACTATTTCAATCCCGGCGACACGGGCTTCCAGACCTATCAGACGCGCTACGCCCGAATCGGCACCGCCATCTGCTGGGACCAGTGGTTCCCGGAGGCCGCCCGCGTCATGGCGTTGCAGGGGGCAGAGCTGCTGTTCTACCCCACAGCCATCGGATCGGAGCCGCAGGACCCGACCCTGGACAGCCGCGATCATTGGCAGCGGGTGATGCAAGGCCATAGCGGCGCCAACCTGATCCCCCTGATCGCCAGCAACCGCATCGGGACGGAGACGTTCGACACGGGCAGCATCACCTTTTACGGCTCCAGCTTCATCACCGACCCTAAGGGCGCCAAGGTGAAGGAAGCGGCGCGCGAAGGCGAGGCGCTGCTTCTCCACAGTTTCGACCTGGACGAGGTTGCCCGCATCCGCGCCGGTTGGGGCGTGTTCCGCGACCGTCGCCCGGCACTCTATGCCCCGATCCTGACGCTGGACGGGAAAATCCGACACCCCTGACGCGGAGACGGCGCAAAGCAGTCGCGCCCGCATGCTGAATGCTTGTATAATCCGGATGCCTTACATCTTCCGGATTGGTCGACGCCTTGCGCCGTCTGCTCTGCCTGATCCTGTTCCTGGCCTTTTCGTCGCCTTGCCACGCGGCGGCGGCCGGCGCGCCCGAAGGAAGACTGGAAACGCTGTTCAGCAACCGGGCGGGACAGGTACTGCGCCTGTTCGGCCGCGGCCTGTTCAGCGGCCCCGCCCCTGTGGAAGGACCGGCTCTGGGCACGGTTGGTGATGACTATCGGCTGGGGCCGGGGGATGAGGTGACGGTGCTCCTGCGCGGGCAGATTTCGCGCAACACACGCTACCGCATCGGCGCCGACGGCCTGCTGCTGATCGAGGATCTGCGGCCCATCGCCGCCGCCGGAAGGCCACTGGGCGAACTGAAGGCCGATGTCGAGGCCGCGGTCGCCGCCACCCATCTGCAGACACAGGCCTTTCTGTCGGTCTCCGCACTCCGCCGGGTCGGCGTTCTGGTGCTGGGCCAGGTGGCACGGCCCGGCCGGCAGGAACTGCCAGCCTATGCCACGGCGCTGGACGCGCTGCTGGCGGCGGGTGGCGTGCTGCCCGACGGCAGCCTGCGGGCCATCCGGCTGACCGGTCCAGGCGGTACGGCCGGCATGATCGACCTTTACGACCTGCTGACACGGGGCGAAGGGGCAGCAACGGCCCTGCTGCCCGACGGCGCACGGCTGATCGTGCCCCCCCTTGGTCCCACCGTGGCCGTGGCGGGCTCGGTGAAGCGGCCCGGCATCTATGAACTGCCGCCCGACAGCAGCGCCCTGACCGGTCCGGACGATACGGCCGACCTGCTGTCGCTGGCCGGCGGTGCCCTGCGCCCCGGTCAGGACCGGTCCACCCTGCTGCGCTATACGGCCGAGGGGGTGGAACGGGCCCAGCCCGTCACGGCCCATGATCCGCAGCGCCTGCGCGACGGCGATCTGCTGCTGCATGCGCCCGATGGCGGCGGGCGCGCGGGCAGCGTCACCCTTCGCGGGGCCGTGGCCGAACCGGGGGAGAAGGTATTGAGCGACGGCATGCGGCTGGCCGATCTGGTGGACCTGCGCATGCTGCCATCCGATATCTACAAGCCACTGGCCGTGCTGCTGCGCCGGACAATGGCGGGTGGGCCGCCCGAATTGCGGCCGCTTGACCTTGCCGCCCTGCTGACGGGGCGGGAGGCGGAAACCGCGCGGGATGGCGATCAGCTGATCCTGCTATCGGCCAGTGACGTGGCCTTCCTGCGCGGGCGCAGTGTGCTGTCGCTGCTGGCTGGCAGGCGCCCGGCGGAACCGGACCTTGCCGCCTGTCCTGGCCTGGGGGCCTTGGCCGCCGCCCTTTCGGCCGACCCGGAGGGCGCCCTGGCCGCCGGTCCCGCCGCCCTGACCGCCGCCATCATGGAAGGCCCGCCCACGCCCTGCCCGCCCCTGTTCCTGGAGGAGCCGGATCTGCTGCCCTTCCTGCTGCGGCAGTCGGTGTTCCTGCGCCGGGGCGTGCTGCGGCCCGGTCCCTATCCCGTGGCCGGGCCGGTGCCCCTGTCCACACTTGCTGCCATCGCCGGGGGTACCCATCAGGGCCGGCAGATGGTGGGACCGGGCGAGGTGGCGGATGCCGGTGGCGACGGGGTGCTGCTGTCCGGCGCCGTGCGCCAGCCGGGCCTGCGGGGAGCCGGTGACGGCGTCAGTCTGCGGGCGCTTCTGTCCGGCACGGGCGCTCCCCTGCCGGATGCCTATGGCCTGGCGGCCCTTCTGGATCGGGCAGACCCTGCCGGGCCGGCGCGCCGTGTCAGCCTGTTCGCCCCTGCCGATGTCCTGGCTGGCCGCTTCGATCTGCGGCTGCGGGACGGCGACCGGGTCACGCTGTTCCGGCAGGCGGAAGCGACCCCGCCCCTGGACCCGACACTGCCCGATCCGCTGGAACCTGACATGCGCCGCATCCTGTCGGAACGGATGGTGGCCGTCCGGGGCGGCGTCGCGCATCCTGGTGAATATCCCGTGGCGGGACCCGTGCCGCTGGACCTGCTGCTGCGCGTGGCCGGTGGTCTGCGCGCCGATGCCGATCCGCAGCGGCTGGAACTGACCCCGCCCCCCAATCCGGCAGCCGATGCGGAGGGGGAAATGGCGGACCAGCCGCAGATGCTGCCGCCCGACCGCGAGGGCGCCACCGCCATTCCCCCCGGTGCTGCCCTGCGCGTCGGCCTGCGCCAGCGACCGCAGGAGCGCCGCGCCGTGCTGCTGGTGGGAGAGGTGATGGAGCCTGGCACCTATGATCTGGCGCCTGGGGAGACCCTGTCCGGCCTGCTGAACCGCGCTGGTGGCCTGACGCCTGATGCCTATCCCGCCGGCGCCATTTTCACCCGCGAAAGTGCCCGGCTGGCAGAGGAGGAGGGGTTGCGCCGCGACGCCCGCGAACTGGACCGGCAATTGTCGCAGATGCTGGGTGGCAAGAATCCACCCGACCCGGCCCGTGTGGATCTGGTACGCCGCATGGCGGACGATCTGCGCCATGTCCAGGCCCTGGGGCGCATCAGCGTGGAGGCCGACCCGGCCGCCCTGACGGCACGGCCGGAACTGGACATGCCGCTGATGCCGGGCGACCGCATCCATATCCCCAAGCGGCCGCTGACCGTGACCGTGTCGGGTGAGGTGCTGTCGCCGGTCTCCCTGCTGTTCGATCCGCAGAAGGAGCCGCGGGATTATCTGCGTGAAGCCGGCGGCCCCACCCGTTTCGCCGACGAGGACCGGATCTTCATCATCCATCCCAACGGGGCGGCCGAACCGCTGCATGGCAGCTGGACCCGGCACGAGGCGGCGGCCATCACACCGGGTGCCATGATCGTGGTGCCGCGCGACGCGGAGCCGTTCGAATGGCTGCCCCTGACACAGAGCATCACCACGATCCTGAGCCAGATCGCCTTTTCTGCCGCCGCCATCGCCGCGATCTCGGACTGATGGCATGACCCGGCCGCCGCTTCTGTCCATCATTACCGTCGTCAAGGATGATGCGGCCGGACTTGCCGCCACCGGCACCAGTATCGCTGCCCAGGCTTGGACGGACTTTGAATGGCTGGTGGCCGATGGCGGTTCGGGTCCGGAAATTGCTGCTGCCTTTCTGAAAACCGGCCTGCAACCCCATTGGTTCGACAGCCGGGCCGATGGCGGCCCCTTCGCCGGCATGGATCGGGCCATGGCCCGGGCAAGGGGTGACTACCTGCTGTTCCTCAATGCCGGTGACACGCTGGCCGATGCCCATGTGCTGTGCGACCTGGCCCCGCTGCTGGCGGCCGGTCGGCTGGACCTGTTCTATGGCGACACGGCGGAAGACCCGGGCGACGGCCGCAGGCGGCGCAAGCGCGCCCGACACTGGCGCTGGGCCTTCTACGGCATGCCGGCCCATCACTGCGCCATCTTCTATCGTCGTACGCTTCTGGCCGGCCTGCATCTGGATTGCGGCTACCGCATTGCCGGCGATTATGCCGTCACCCTGCAGGTTCTCCAACGCGCGCAATATGTTGCCAGGCTTCCCCGGCTGATCGCCGTCTTCGCCCCCGGCGGCCTGTCGCGCCAGCATGCGGCGCTGGGCCGGAGGGAGCAGGATCATATCCGCCAGCAGCTTCTGGGCCTGTCCCGCGCGGCGCGCGCCACCATCAGCCTGCTACAAATTGTCGCAGCAACCCTGCGATCTCTATCTCCGAAGGGGTATGCCCTTTGGCGATTTTAGAGGTGCGACTTTCGAATCGCTTGCGCATTCGTTCTGTTAACATCACATTTACACAGCAAATTCAGACACTAAGCTTAGGTTGTCCGTACAGCCGCATAGACCACCGGTTTATCCCCTCCCCGCTCCCCCCTATGCAACCAGCTGTATTGGAGCGATCAACCACAGGTCCTATATGTATCGGAACATCAGGCGCCAAGGAGTTCACCATGCTTGAAAAGACGACCAGTCCGAAAAACGTGCTCGCGCAGGCTTATTCCCTGTCCAAGCGCGGCGAAGGCCCCAATCCCATTGATATCCATGTCGGTCAGCGTCTGCGTCTGCGCCGCACGTTGCTGGGGCTGAGCCAGGAAACCCTGGGCGAAGCCGTCGGCATCACGTTCCAGCAGCTGCAGAAGTATGAACGCGGCGCCAACCGCATCAGCGCCAGCCGCCTGTTCAACCTTTCCCAGGTGCTGGGCGTGCCGGTGACCTTCTTCTTCGACGATCTGCCGGCGCATGAAGAGGCGCTGCTGTCGGAAGAGCCGAGCGAAACGCAGGAATTCGAATCCATGGCCCGGCGCGAGACGCTGGAACTGGTTCGCGCCTATTACCGCATTCCGGACGAGTCGATCCGCCGCCGGACGTTCGAACTGGTCAAGACCCTGGCCGGCGACACGACGGACATAAGCAAGGCCGACTGATCGGCCAGCGACACCTCAGCGCCTGACGTCGATGACTGGCTGGCCACCTCCTGCGTGGCCAGCCAGTGGCGTTTCAAATCGATGGACCAGTAGTAGAAGGCCCGCGCCAGGGCATGGTGCAGACCGGCCTTCCCGTCCAGCACGCCCAGTCGCCAGACATAGTCGTAAAGGAAGGCCAGCAAGGGCCGCCCAGGCAGCACCCGGACGATGCGCTTGGCCAGCCGGCGCCAGCCCCGTTCCCCGGCCAGCAGGGCACCACCATGCGCCGGGCCGGCGACGGCCAGGGCCGCCTCCCAGTCTGAATAGCGGTTATGGCGGTCGAACCACGCCGATAGCGGCTTGGCATCGGCATGGATCAGTGGATGGCGCAGCTGGCCGACGGGCCCCTGTACGACAGGCTGGTAATGCCCCTCCACCTCCCACATCCGGGCGACCTGCAGATCGTCGCAGGGCGGAAAAGCGGCGCAGCTGCGGTGCATCAGCGCGACCTTGCGATAGGGTGTGCCGAACCGCAATTGCCGGCCCAGCCAGACGGGCCGGCTGGAAATGAAATAGGCGGCGCACGCCTCTGCGTTGCCGGACCGCACCCGCGCCCCGATCTCCGTCGCCAGGGCCGCCGATACGCGCTCATCCGCATCGACGAACAGCACCCAGTCATGGCGGACAGACGCATGCGACAGCGACCATTGCTTCTTCTTCGGATAGCGGCCGTTCCAGGCGAAGGGAATGATCGTGGCCCCCATCGCTGCGGCCACCACATCCGTCCCATCGGTGCTGTGGCTGTCCACCACCAGCACCTGGGCGAAGGGGTAAAGGCCGTCCAGACAATCGGCGATGTTCGCCGCTTCATTCCGGGTCATGACAATGACGGTGACGGGAATATCGCCTCTCATGACCACCCCCGGCGCCAACTGTACCGTGCCGACAGGTAGAACAGCCCCAGCGCCAAGGCCGCCAGTGCACCCGCCGGCACCAGCAGCACCGGATTAGGCCAGTCGGCCAGGGCCGGTGCCGATGGCCGCTCCAGCGGATCGGCCGCATAGGGCAGACCGACTTCCAGCATCATCAGGGTCTGTTCCTGCTCGCTGACCATGCTGGCCAGCGACCGCTGCCGGTCCAGGTTGGCCATGCCCGCCATGCGATCCCCGACATGGGCCATTTCCGCCAGCAGGCGTCGCCGCGCCTCGTCACGCAGATGTGCCTCCGTGGCGCCATGCAGCCGGGTCAGCAGCAGCAGGGCGAAATCCCGCCTTTCATGGCGGAAGACCAGCCGCCGCATGGGACCGCCGCTGACCGATTCGATCGCCAGATGCTTCTTCAACAGACGCGAAAGATCCACCGCATCCGGCGGCGCCCAGGTGGGATGACCGGCCACCCAGCGCAGCGACCGGGTCAGAAGCGCGCCCGCCCCCATCGGGGGACGCCAGTCGCCCACCCGCTCGTCCCAGCTATCCTCGAACAGGCGATGCATGATCTCGGGATCCGCAACCAGCCGTTCAGCCACCGGAACAGATGTCAGCAGCGCCAGATAGCGGGAGAAATCGGAGACCAGTTCCTCCGCCGAGCCTTCCTCCGCGATGCCACGGCCGGCGGCCGGTGACAGTGCCGGGGCACGCGGCCCCATGGCGGCCGGACCGGATCGGCCCGGCGGGCCCACCACCATGCTGGCCGTGAATTGGGGTGTCACCAGATGCAGGGCCAGCGCCATCAGCCCCGCCCCGGCCAGCGCCGCCAGTCCCAGCCGCCGCCATTGTCCAGCCAGCGCCCGCAGAAGCTCTCCCAGGCGGGGCATCGGCAGGTCCATGCGTTCGCCAAGACTGTCCGGCACGATCGCCGCCTTCTCTTATATTCCTATTACAAGAGAGTGTATGACCTTCTACCGCTTGTAAAGCCCGCGGGCCGACCGCCCTACGACCAGAGACAATAGAAGGCTGAAGCAGAGATACTTGAAACTTGTATGCAGGCAGAGGGCGAGCGTCAGTGATGGGGCCACCGCCAGCAGCAGTTGCGGCTGCCGGCCCGCGGACCGGGCGATCAGACCCGCCAATACTCCCCCATAGACCATGACCAGCGCCAGACCCACGGCCCCCAGCTTCAGCAGGAAATAGCTGGCCGCGCTGTGGGTGTAGGAGACGCGCCACCAGCCCACGGCCGGATTGGCCACCAGCGCGCCCCAGCCATCACCGATCAGGAAGGCGACGGGATCGCGGCCGACCTGGTCCAGCACGGCCAGCATCTCATCCAGCCGGTTGTTCAGGCCCACCGATTCGGTCTTGTCCGCAAGCATGCCCATGATGCCCGTCATCGGCATGCGCGCCACCAGCAAGGTCGCAAACAGCAGAAGCAGGCCATTGACGGCCAGCGCCGGGCGCCGGGTCACGGCCCGGGACCCCAGCCGCGCCAGCCCAACCAGGAGGGCCAGGACCGACAGGCCAAGACCGGCCCGATGTACCGTGGCCGCCAATGCCAGAAGGCAGCAAAGGCTTCCCCCCGCCGCCAGTCCCGCCTGCACCGTCCCACGCCAGCCACCCCCGGCCGCCAGCCAATGCGCAGCCCGCAGGCCCAGCCAGACGGAAGCGAACGGCACCAGGGCGCTGTTCAGCAGGTAATCCCGGCCTTCGCCCAGGGGGGTGGTGCCGATGGCGGACAGGGCCAGGCCGGCATCGCGCCACCAGCGCAAGGCGAAGGCGACACCGGCCAGCGCCGCCATGTCGGCCAGCCGATCGGCCGTGTCATCGGACAGGCGGGACAGAGACGGGGCCAGCAGCAGCGGCAGGCACAGGAACAGCATGGGCACGATATCGCGGACCATATCGGTCAGGCCCCAGCCATTCCAAAGGCCCCGGAGCATTCCCTGCCATAGCAGCCAGGTCATGATCAGCGATCCGGATGCCATGACGACATTGCCCCGGGCGACCGTCAGGCCGGCGAAGAAATGCCAGGGCACCGCCACGCCGGCCAGGGCGGCAATGCCGGCAAACACCAGCAGTTCCTGCAGCCGGATGCCCGGCGGGGCCGGCGCCCCCACCAGACCATAGGTCAGCAGCGCGGCGGAAAAGGCCAGAACCCGCCAATCCACCCGCCGGTCGGCCCCTGACACAAGCTGCACGCGATCCACCTTCGGGTTGCACCGCCATTGCGACCATTGTGCCACGGTGAAGGCGCTGGACAAGGGGCGGGGTTCAAGGCCAAATCCCGGCATGACGCACCAGATCGACACCATCACCCTGCCCCATGGCCGGCCCGGTACTGCCCGCCGGCTGACCATCCACCAGTTCGGCACGGCCGGCGCCCGACCCAAGGTCTATATCCAGGCCGGGCTGCATGCTGGCGAACTGCCGGGCATGGTTGTGGCCGATCATCTGCGTGACCGGTTGGCCGAACTGGACGCGCAGGGCCGCGTCACGGGACATGTCGTGCTGGTGCCCATGGCCAATCCCATCGGGCTGGACCAGGTGCTGCTGGGTTATCATATCGGGCGGTTCGACCAGTCGACCGGGGTCAATTTCAACCGCGCCTTCGCCGATCTGGCCGATGCCGTCTCCGACAGTCTGACCGAGGGACGCGCCGGCCCGCTGGGGCCTGAGGCCACCACCAATGGCCGCATCATCCAACAGGCCCTGGCCGAGGCCGCCCAGGACCTGAGGCCGCGCAACGAGGCCGACGCCCTGCGCAAGCTGCTGCTGTCGCACGCCGTCGATGCCGACCATGTGCTGGACCTGCATTGCGACAGCGAGGCGGTGATGCATCTCTACACCACGCCGGCCTGCTGGCCGCTGGGGGTGGATGATCTGGCCGCACGGCTGGAGGCGCAGGCCGTGTTCCTGGCCGACAGTTCCGGTGGGGAACCGTTCGACGAAGTCTGTTCCACCCCCTGGGACAGCCTGCGCACCCGCCATGGCAGCGCCGACACGCCCATTCCCGTCGGCTGTTCGGCCGTGACCGTGGAACTGCGCGGTGAAGCCGATGTGGATGACGGGCTGGCACGTCGTGACGCCGATGCCATCCTGGACCATCTGGCCTGGCGCGGCGTGCTGGATGGTGCGGCCCCGCCCGTGAACCGCACCGCCGATCTGGCCACCCCCCTGGCGGCGGTCGATCGGGTCCGCGCGCCAGTTGGCGGCGTCGCCCTTTACGAGGTGGCGTTGGGCGACAATGTGGAGGCAGGACAGCGGGTCGCCAGCATCCTGGACCCGGCAACGGGTGCGCGCCATCCCTGCCACGCCACCGCCGCCGGCATCGTCTGGTCGCGGGCCCAGAACCGCTATGCCGGACCGGGCGACACGCTGCTGTCCATCGCCGGGCGCGACATCCTGGTCACCAAGGGACCGCTGCTGTCCGCGTAATTTCATTGCCTGCGAAATCGCCGCCGCGCCATGACGTGACTTAACGGCTCATGGGCTTGGAAATCGGGGCGCAGCGGTCTAGTTTCGCTCGCACCTGAATTCCGTTCCCGTGCCACAGACTGGTCAGACCGATGAACAAGCCCCTGAACACCTATCGCAGCGGTCCCGACGAACACGGGCATTTCGGCATTTTCGGGGGCCGTTTCGTGGCCGAAACGCTGATGCCGCTGATCCTGGATCTGGAAAAGGCCTATGAGGAGGCCAAGGCCGACCCGGCCTTCCATGCCGAACTGGCCGGATATCTGAAGCAGTATGTCGGCCGGCCCAGCGTGCTTTATTACGCCGAGCGGCTGACCCAGCATTTCGGCGGCGCCAAGATCTATTTGAAGCGCGAAGAGCTGAACCATACCGGCGCGCACAAGATCAACAATTGCATGGGCCAGATCCTGCTGGCCAAGCGCATGGGCAAGAAGCGCATCATCGCAGAGACCGGCGCCGGTCAGCATGGCGTGGCCACGGCCACCGTCTGCGCCCTGATGGGCCTGCCCTGCACCATCTATATGGGCGCCACCGACATTGCCCGTCAGGCGCCGAATGTGTTCCGCATGAAGCTGCTGGGGGCGGAGGTGAAGCCCGTGACCAGCGGTGCCGCCACCCTGAAGGACGCGATGAATGACGCGTTGCGCGACTGGGTGACGAATGTGGAAGACACCTTCTACATCATCGGCACCGTCGCCGGCCCGCACCCCTATCCGGCCATGGTCCGCGATTTCCAGAACATCATCGGCGAGGAGACGCGCCAGCAGATGCTGGAAATGGAAGGCCGCCTGCCCGACCTGCTGGTCGCCTGCATCGGCGGCGGGTCGAACGCCATGGGCCTGTTCCACCCGTTCCTGGATGAGCCCACCGTGCGCATGGTGGCGGTTGAGGCCGGCGGCCACGGGCTGGAAACCAAAACCGGCCACGCCGCCAGCCTGGCCGGCGGCCGTCCCGGCGTGCTGCATGGCAACCGCACCTATCTGTTGCAGGACGAGGATGGCCAGATCATCGAGGGCCATTCCATCTCCGCCGGCCTGGATTATCCCGGCATCGGCCCGGAACATGCCTGGCTGCATGAGGTGGGCCGCGTTGAATATGTCAGCGCGACAGACACGGAGGCGCTGGACGCCTTCCAGCTTCTGGCCAGGACCGAAGGCATCCTGCCCGCCCTGGAACCCAGCCACGCCCTGGCCGTCGTCGCCAAACTGGCCCCGACCCTGCCCAAGGAGACGCTGCTGGTCGTCAACCTGTCCGGCCGCGGCGACAAGGACATCTTCACCATCAGCAAGGAACTGGGCTTCGCGCTTTGAGAGCCCGTCCAGGACGTTATTCAGTTTTCCCAACGCATTATGATCTCTCACCCCGTCATCCCGGCGCAGGCCGGGATCCAGCGTAAGCCGCGTCTGCGGCGAGAAGAGTTATGCAGCGCGCCGACGCGCGCTCTGGATCCCGGCCTGCGCCGGGATGACGGGGGTGAAGGCAAGTACTAAGTGTAATTAAATTTCCGGACAGGTACTGAGCCAACGGCCGCAACCAAATTCATATGCCAGACAAGCGTTAGAATGGTGTTCCGGTCATGTTATTCTCCCCATGGCGACAGCCATGGGGAGGGGGATACGTGGCCGAGCAAGCGAAATGGTGGGACAAGGATTTCTGGCTGGGTCTGGGGACCGGACATGTGGTCCGTCTCTGGAACCGGCTGGTCGTCAGGGTGGGGCTGCTTTCTGCCAGCCTGATCGCCGCCTTGACGGTTCCTATCGTGCTGGCCACCCTGCTGACGGGCTATGGTTACCTATGGCCGGCGGAGATCGCCGGCTGGCCCGTGCTGCCGGGAATCGTGGAGAAAATCCGTCAGGAACCGGTGCCGAAGGCCGATCCGCAGCGTTTCTCCGTCCTTGTCGCCCATCTGAGGGGCGACAAGGATAATCAGGTCCATGACAATATCCTGGCCCTGCTGGCGGAGTTCGAGGGCGTCCAGGCCTTGCGGCTGGACCGGACCATCGGGGACGATGCCCCCGACCCCCACCAGGCGAACAGCAAGGGGCATGAGCAGGCCAAGCAGATTTTGGCGAAATCCGGCGCCTCCATCCTGATCTGGGGCCGGACCATGGTCCAGGGCAGCCAGACGGTCCCCTATCTGCTGATCACGGCCAACACCGCGCAGACCGGGGGGCGTCAATATGGATTCCAATCGTCTGCCACCGGTTTCGAACTTCCCGGCATCCTGTGGAGCGATCTGGCGGATATCCTGCGCCTGATCGTCGAAACACGATCGACGGAAGTGTTAGCGGCGGCCGGCCATTACCAAGCGGACAAGCTGAAGCCCTTCATCCGACAGGTTCAAACGCTTCTGGCCCATGCCGATCATCGGCCGGGCTGGCAGGCGGAAGGCCTGGCATCGGTCCGTTTCGCCCTGGCCCATGCACAGCAGACCATCGGTGAGCAGACCGGCGACAGCAACGCGCTGCTCGACGCCATTGATGTCTACAACCACGTCCTTACGGATTGGACACGCGAGCGCGTTCCCCTCAACTGGGCCATGACCCAGAATAACCTGGGCACCGCGCTCCAGACGCTGGGAGAACGCGAGAGCGGCACAGCGCGATTGGAACAGGCCGTCCAGGCCTATGAAAAGGCCCTGTTGGAATGGACGCGCGACCGCGTTCCCCTCAACTGGGCCATGACCCAGAATAACCTGGGCACCGCGCTCCGGGCGCTGGGAGAACACGAGAGCGGCACAGCGCGATTAGAACAGGCCGTCCAGGCCTTTGAAAAAGCCCTGCTGGAAAGGACACGCGACCGCGCTCCCCTTAACTGGGCCGGGACCCAAAATAACCTGGGCAACGCGCTCAAGACGCTGGGAGAACGCGAGAGCGGCACGGAGCGATTGGAACAGGCCGTCCACGCCTATGAAAAGGCCCTGCTTGAATGGACACGCGACCGCGTTCCCCTCGACTGGGCCATGACCCAGAATAACCTGGGCAACGTGCTCACGACGCTGGGAGAACGCGAGAGCGGCACAACGCGATTGGAACAGGCCGTCCAGGCCTTTGAAAAGGCCCTGCTGGAAAGGACACGCGACCGCGTTCCCCTCGACTGGGCCATGACCCAGAATAACCTGGGCAA
>NZ_JBMDKJ010000018.1:0-115907 GCF_057809655.1 Niveispirillum sp. FG148 | reverse complement strand
GAGGCGTATGCCGAACCCCGACAAGCGACGGTGCCGCCCCATGTCGGGGTTCGCTGGCCGCTCACCCGCGACCGACGGCACTGAACCAGCGGATAACCCTGGGCCTCACTCTTTCCCTGGCTCCCCCGTGCCTGCGTACCACAGCCCGATATGGGACGGCCCCGCCCCGCTGTCGCGCAGATAGAGGGTCCAGAATTCGCGGATGCGGTTCTCCATGGGCCGGGGCAGGGCCTTGCGGTCGGCGCTGTGGTTGCGGCCGAAGCCGAACATCTCCACCGTAACCCCGCCCAGCGGCGGCAGCAATTGCTGCCCCGCCACGGTGCGCAGGTTGCGGGACGGCGGCTGCTCCGACAGGGCGGCGAAGCTCAGCACCTCGGAATGTTCCAGCAGGTCGGAAAACACGATCAGCCGGGTCAATCCCTGCGGCTTGTAGGTGCGGGTGACAGTGTCGATGGTGCGCAGGATTTCGGAATGGGCGTAGGCCTGCTTTTCCCGCAGCATGCCGACCAGCACCTGGGCCAGCCGTTTGCGGAATTCGCGATTATCGGCCTTGGCGACCGTGGGCTTGCAGCTGCTCATGATCCAGTCGGTCAGGCCGCCCGTTTCAGGGCAGCCGGGCACGCAATCGCTGAACATGCGGGCGGATGCCGCCGGATTATCGGTGATCGTATGCACGATCAGCCGGTCGCCGGCCTTCAATTCCCCGACAAACCGGTCCAGTCCGGCCACTAGGATATCCATATCCTGCTGGTCATATTGGGTGGTGCGGTCGACCAGCAGGGCGACGGTGCCGGCACCGGCCCGGCAGTAATCCTGCCGTGCCGCCAGCGCCGGGTCCGGCAGGGCAGCAAGGCTGGTCAGAAACAACAGCAGCAGGGCCAGGACCGGGCGAAGCCTCATGCCCGCACCGACTGTTGAATCTGGGCACTGATCTGCACGGCCGATGGCACATCCCGCAGGCAGGGAGGCATGCCGTCGCGCCGGGCGCGCAGATTGCCGATGCGGTAATTGACTAGGCGGTTATGGCTGGTCATGCCCATCTGGCGCAGGCTCTGTTCGTAATCGGCCGCCGCCGCCTTCTGCTCGGCCACGATCTCTGCCAGATCCTTTTCCAGCCGGTCGATCTGGCGGTTCAGCGCCTCAATCATCTCGTCAAAGCGGCGGGCGGTCTGCATGCGCTGCTTGTTATAGGCCACCTCCTGTCGCGTCACCTGCGCCCGCGCCTTGTCCGCCTGCCGGCTCAACCGTTCATAATCGGGGTGCGGATCATGGCGGACGAAGGAGGCGACGACGCCCACCGTCAGGATCACCACATTGATGATCAGCAGCGTCCAGCCGGTGGAGCCCAGATCGGTGTTGGCGACCTGGGCCGCCGTAGCCGTCAGGTCGCCCTGGCGCAGCAGGTCGGCGAAGGAGGTGTTGGCATCCGTTTCCAGCAGGCGCAGGAAATGTTCGCGCACGGCCGCGATGAAGTAGACCAGGGCCCCCGACAGGCTGATCAGGAACAGCGCCCCGAAATAGTAGGACAGCCGGGCGCGCAGACCCGCATGCTGGTTGGCCTGTTTCAGCCACAGCCCGATGAAATGCGCGAACAGGGCCAGCACCCCGCCGATGACGACGGAGATGAACAGCGACAGGATGGGCGTTTCCTGGAAGAAGAATTCGAACGCCATGCGGTTGACCGGCACCTCTGCCAGACAGACCAGCAGCATCAGGATCGGGTAAAGGAAGATCAGTGATACGCGCAGCGGCCGCGCCAGTTCGGCTTCCAGCCGGCCGGCCTTGGCGACGGCGGCGGTGCGGCGTTCCACCCGGTCGCGGAATTGCGGGCTGTCGGGGCCGGTCTTGTGCGACAGGTCGTGCAGCGCCTGCTGGCGTTCATCGCGCAGCGCATTGCGGCGGTTGACCAGCTCCTCGTCGCGTTCCTTGATCCTCTGCCGCTCGGCACTGTCCAGATCGGCCAGATGGGCCCGGCGGGCCTTCTCATAGGCCGCGAAATCGGCCGTCACCTGGGCGATGACCTGTTCCTGCACGGGGTTGTGCGTGGCGTCCAGGGGCGGAAACCCCTTCTCCCCGTCCCGCGCGCCGCGCGCCTCGTCTCCGCGGCGGTCGCTGTCGCTATAGACCAGATGCTTGCCGATATGCATATCGGCAAGTTGCTTCACACGGTTGGCCATGCCAATCCCCAGTTAAGCGGGCGGTGTCGGCAGCCTTGGGTGATGCCCTTCCGTCCTGTACGGGTCAGCATTCCACGCCATCTGCCCCGCCGCAAGGGCGGGACAGTGACGGAGCAGGCCAATAGCCGGTTCATCGGTAAGGCCCCTGGGGCGGGAACTGGTTTTCAGTCGATGCCCGCCATCAGCAGAGCGAGATCAAGGACCTCCTGAGAGTAATAATCAAGATATTTCCAGCCATTTTCATGGGCAATCATGGCCCGGATCATTGCTGTTGTCAGGGCCTTGTCCCCGATATGGAAAGGGTGATCCGCACCGATACCCATGGTGGCGGCCACCGCTATTGCATAGCTGTCGGCATCGTTCCCGTCATTCACGGGTGCCCAACGGCCGATCATGCTGCGCACGGTGCGAAGATTGTGCTTGTCCTGGTACGTCATCAAGGTGACGGCCATGGCGCGAATGCCCCATTTCGCATGCTTAAAGACGCAGAATCTGGTTTCATGCCGCTGCTCCGGGGTCATTTCCGTGTAGGAGGCCAAGCCGTTCCAGGGCGATCCTACCTCTATGTTGCCCGGATTATTGTTGCGGATGCCCCGAGGGAGAGAGCCGGATGTCAATATCGGCCCCGGGACAGAGGATGTGAGCGGCGTTTTTGCCGGTTCGCCGATCTCGGCGGCCTGGGTGTCGGCGGCCGTGGGGACATCAGCTTCAAGGGATCGGTCAGCGACTAGGCCGGTCCGTGGAAATGGGCTGAAGCTTCGCCCATAGGCCAGATACTCGAAGCGAACCCCTTGTTCTTCAATATTCGGCACATTCGGTATTGGGCCGGGTGCATGGCCGCCGGCGAAATGGGCCCAATGCACCAGTTCGTGCAGCAGCTTTGCTTCCAGGAAACACTCCCATTCAGCCGACGGCAGCCGTTGCTCAAGCCCCGTGGCCACTGTCCTGTCGATGAAGATGTTATTCGGGGTGGATTCATCAAAGAAAAAATCAGCAGTGGCAGAATTTGTTATTTGAAGCGATGGTATTGCTCCCCATGAAATGGCTGTGCGCAGCCATATGGTTGGAACATTTGCAAATAACTCGAATGCCTGCCAAACGTTACTCTTTTTTATTATGAATGGAATCTGAGCTTCTATATATTTTGAAATTCTTGGATAAGATCGTGTGATCTGCTCTGGAACAAACATGTATGCCTCCATCCGTTATCGGTTTTTGGCTGGTAGAATTATGGTTAATTGTATCATGATTTTATACGTGATATATGAATAAAATTCCATCCAATTGCATGGGGTGTCATATGTCTACGGCAGAAAATATGAAGCGCAGCGTCGCTGCCTGCGTTGCGGTGTCGTTCCTGGCTTCATGCTCCGTGGGTAACCCATACAGTACGGTAGATAAAGATGATATATTGTACAAAACAAGTCCAACACTGACGAATGCTGTATTATATGCAAATGAGCTAAGAGAGGGGTATAGAGATAATTTAATAGAGCAACATTATATAAATACAGGTGTGGGGATTGCGTTGATTTCCATGGCCAGCGTGGCTGGGTTTCTGGGGGCAATTTCAAAAGGGTCGCATGCCATTCCGGCGCTTGCTGCAGGTGGTGTCGGTCTGTACGGTGCGTCGCAGCTTACCGGAAATGTCGATCAACAGATGATCTTTGCCGTTGGGGCAAATGCTGTAAGTTGTGTTCTCGCTGTCTATGAACCCTTGAATGCGCAGATGGCGGGCAGTGCAGGCACTTCCCGGATAACACAGGTCTCAACAGACATCAGACTCCTTAATGACGATTCCAAGTCTCTGAAGGCTAGGATCTCATCGAAGATGGCATCGCTCAGGGTCGATGAAGCGGGAGGAAAGGCAGACTACCAGTTTTACGACCAGTATCTCACGCGGGTACGGGCGGCGGAGCAATCGGCGGTCCGTGCGCAGGCTGCGCTGGACATTGTCAGTCGGGCGTCCGGCCGACTGATGGGCAGCATCCAAGCGGTCCAGGCCGCGGTTGATATTGCGCTGGTCAAGGCCACGCCCCGCGTGGAGGATGTGCTGAACATTGTCGGTGCTGCCGTGCCCACCGTCGCCAAGATCCCTGACAAAGGCCCAAAGGTGCCTGCCACCACGGTTCATGCGTCTTCCGCAATGCCGGATCTGCAATTGCAGCAGGGCGTCGATAATGTGGAACTGATCGCATCAAGGCTGGAACTATTCACCCAGTCGGTCACCGAGCCCCCATCAGATGACCTGGTGGAGAAATGCACTGCCGGCTTGACGAAGGCGACCCCAGCGCTGGCTGTTGTGCCCGATACGCCGATGGCGTTGCCGGCAACGGCGGGAGCACGGGTGGATGCCCGCATCAGTGGCGGCAAGGCGCCTTATTCTCCGCCGCGTTGGCTGGGCATGGTGCCGCCGGATTCGGTGCTGGAACTGCGCAGCGATATCAGCGGCGTCGTCTCCGTGGTCGTGAAGGACCCCGCCAAGGCACCCGGCAGCTATATGGTTGCCGTCAGTGATCTGGGGGGCGGTGCCGTCACATTCCAACTGACCGTCAACGCCGTGCCGGGACCGGCTGTCACCCAGTCAGCGCCACAGACCCAGTCTACGCCGGCTCCTACTGCCCTGGTCACCGACTTCCAGAAATTCCTGATCGGTCAGAACTGCCTGACGCCGAACCGTAGGGACGGTAAGGCGAATGCCGATGGAGATTGGGGGGAGTGCACGACCAAGGCAGCCGAGGCGCTGGCCTTGGTCGCACCGGGCACGTTGGCGCTGAAGGACTGCAAACTCAGGGTCGTCGGACTTGACCACACCTGGATGGCAAGAAACGGAAATAAGAGCGTCGAGCTCGCCGCGTGCTTGAAAGAGGCAAAATGCCCGGCACCAGTCAGTACGCCCGACAGTTGCAAGGCGCCTTGAGGCTGTTTTCGGTTGGCCGGAAACAGTTCTTGCACGGCATAAGAAAAGGGGGAGGCCCGTTTCCAGGCCTCCCCCTTTTTTCATTCCAGCGAAACCGGAAGCGGTGATCAACTCGCCTCGGCCGCCCGGTCGGCGCGCTTGCGGGCGTTGGGGTCCAGCAGCTTCTTGCGCAGACGGATCGACTTCGGCGTGACTTCGACCAACTCGTCGTCCTGGATGTAGGACAGGGCCTTTTCCAGGGCCATGCGGATGGGCGGCGTCAGAACGACGGCTTCATCCTTGCTGGTGGTGCGGATGTTGGTCAGCTTCTTACCCTTCAGGACATTGACCTCCAGGTCATTGTCGCGGGTGTGCTCACCGATGATCATGCCTTCATAGACCTTCCAGCCGGGCTCGATCATCATCGGGCCGCGATCTTCCAGGTTCCACAGGGCATAGGCCACGGCCTCGCCATCGGAATTGGAGATCAGCACGCCATTGCGGCGGCCGGGGATCGGGCCCTTGTACGGGGCATAATCATGGAACAGGCGGTTGATGACGCCCGTGCCGCGCGTGTCGGTCAGGAATTCGCCCTGATAGCCGATCAGGCCGCGCGACGGAACGTGGAACACCAGACGGACCTTACCGGCGCCCGACGGCTTCATCTCCAGCATTTCGCCCTTGCGCTCGTTCAGCTTCTGAACGACGACGCCGGAGAATTCCTCGTCCACGTCGACGACGACTTCTTCGATCGGTTCCAGACGCTGGCCGTTGGTGTCGGTCTTCATGACCACGCGCGGACGGCTGATCGACAGCTCGAAGCCCTCGCGGCGCATCGTCTCGATCAGAATGCCCAGCTGCAACTCACCACGGCCGGCCACTTCGAACGCATCGGCGCTTTCCGTTTCGCGGATGCGCAGGGCCACGTTGCCTTCGGCTTCACGCATCAGGCGGTCGCGGATCATGCGGCTGGTGACCTTGTCGCCTTCGCGACCGGCCAGCGGGCTGTCATTGACCGAGAAGGTCATGGCCAGCGTCGGCGGATCAATCGGCTGGGCGGGCAGGGCGTCTTCCACGCTCATGTCGACGATGCTGTCGGCGACCGTGGTCTTCACCAGACCGGCGATGGCGACGATGTCACCCGCCTGCGCCTCGTCCACCGGCACGCGCTCCAGACCGCGGAAGGCCAGAACCTTCGACGCGCGACCCTGTTCGATCAGCTTGCCGTCGCGCGACAGAGCCTTGATCGACATGTTGGTCTTGATGCGGCCGGACTGGATGCGGCCCGTCAGGATGCGGCCCAGATAGGGGTTGGCTTCCAGGGTCGTGGCCAGCATGGTGAACGGCGCGTCCACACTGTCGACCTTGGGGGCCGGCACATGGTTGACGATCAGTTCGAACAGCGGGGTCAGATCCTTGCGCTCGTCATCCAGGTTGACGACGGCCCAGCCATTGCGGCCCGAGGCGAACAGGGTCGGGAAGTCCAGCTGCTCGTCGCTGGCGTCCAGCGAAGCGAACAGGTCGAAAATCTCGTTATGCACTTCGTCGGGGCGGGCGTCCTGGCGGTCGATCTTGTTGACGACGACCATGGGGCGCATGCCCAGCTTCAGGGCCTTGCCCAGCACGAACTTGGTCTGCGGCAGCGGGCCTTCCGCGCTGTCGACCAGCAGGCAGACACCGTCCACCATGTTCAGGATACGCTCCACCTCGCCGCCGAAATCGGCGTGGCCCGGCGTGTCGACGATGTTGATGCGCACGTCGTTCCAGACAACGGACGTGCACTTGGCCAGGATCGTGATACCGCGCTCACGCTCCAGGTCGTTGCTGTCCATGGCGCGTTCAGCGACCTGCTGGTTTTCGCGGAAGGTGCCGGACTGCTTCAACAGCATGTCCACCAGAGTGGTCTTGCCGTGGTCGACGTGGGCGATGATGGCGATGTTGCGCAATTGCATGGGAACGGTCCTGCGTGCCTGTCCTGGTGCGCGCCGCCCAAATGCCAATCCGACAGGCCGGGGTTCGCGCATGAAAAACGCCCGGCCTCCCCTTCGTCTGCCCGCATAGGCAGGGTCCGGGGTGGCCGGGCTTCATCTCGCGGCGCAATATAATCGTGGTGCGGCCACACCGCTAGGGCGCGGATTGTGGGGCTGCCCTGCGTTTGCGCGCCGTCACCTTGGTATGGGTCTACCACGATTGTCACATCGCCTACCCAGGCCTTCCCCCTGGAAAGCCCGCGCCCAACCGTGCCACCATGGCGGCAACCGGGGGAGGATATGGCGAAGGCCGCGGCGCGGAAATGGGTGGTGATGGTGGCAGTGGCCCTGGCGGTCACGACGGGTGCCCATGCCCAGGACACGCCCTATGTGGTGGAAATCCAGGGGCTGGACGGCAAGCCGGAGCTGTCGCGCCTGTTGGGTGAAGTGTCCAGCTTGGTTCTGTTGCAGGAAAGCCCCCCGCCCACGCCCATCGGGCTGGGCCGCCGGGCCGATGCCGATCTGGGCCGGTTCCGGGCCGCCCTGCGCTCGGAAGGCTATTACGACGCGCTGGTGGAGACAGAGATTGAGGTCGATGGCAGCCCGGCCAAGGTGCTGGTCCGCGTCGATCCGGGGGCGGCCTACAAGGTCACCGGCGTGACCATCGCCGGTCTGGACGGGGCCCCCTTGCCCATCGAGGTGCCGTCGGCTCAGGCGCTGGGCCTGCCCCTTGGTGCCGTGGCGCGCGGCCCCGCCATCACCGATGCCGAAGGCCGCATCCTGCCCCGCTTTGCGGAGAAGGGTTACGCCTATGCCAGGCTGGTCGACCGCAAGCTGGTGGTCGACCACGCCAAGCAGGGCATGGATGTCACCTTCACCGTCGATCCGGGGCCGAAGGTCAGTTTCGGTCAGGTGACGTTCGCCGGCCTGGACGAGGTGTCGCTGCGCGCCGCCCGCCGCCGCCTGCCCTGGCGCGACGGCGATCCCTATCACCCGGCCACCATGGAGGATGGACGCCAGGCCCTGGCGGACCTGGGTGTCTTCTCCTCCGTCCGCATGCGGCTGGCCGACCAGCCGACGGCGGACGATCAGGCCCCCGTGCTGATCGACGTGGCCGAACGGGCCATGAATTTCGTGGGCTTCGGCGCCGATTACGGCACCACGGACGGGTTTGGCGCCAATGCCTATTGGGGCGACCGCAACCTGATGGGCAATGGCGAAAAGCTGCGTGTGGATTCCAATGTCGCTGGCATCGCCCGGCGCGGGGAGACCAGCGCCAGCGATTTCGACTATCGCCTGGCCGGTACCTATCAGCAGCCGGACTTCCTGTCGCGCAACCAGTCACTGAACCTGTCGGCCCAGGCCCTGTCGGAACGGCCCGACGCCTATCGCCGGCAGGCGCTGGTGCTGACCGGGGCCGTGGAGCGCAAGCTGGGTAAGGGCATGAAGGCCAGCCTGGGTGTGACGGCCGAGCAGTCGCGCATCAGGGAGAATGTGCAGACCACGAAGAATACCCTGATCGGCATCCCCATCGCGCTGAGCTGGGATCGCACCGACGATCTGCTGAACCCCACCAAGGGCTTCCGCCTGTCGGGGGCGGTCACGCCTTATCTGGCCGCCTTGGGCGACAGCAACAGTTTCGCCATGGCGCGGGTGGGCGCCAGCACCTATTTCGACTTCATGGGCAATGGCGACTATGTGGGCGCGCTGCGCGGTGTCTATGGCGCGGTGGTCGGTGGCGGCCTGCTGGACGTGCCGGCCGACAAGCGTTTCTTCGCAGGCGGCGGCGGCTCGATCCGCGGCTATGGCTATCAGGATGTGGGCCCGCGCGACAGCACGGGCACGCCCACGGGCGGCGTGTCGATCCTGGAAATGTCGGCCGAGCTGCGTGTGAAGGTGACGGACGATATCGGCATCGTGCCCTTCTTCGATGCCGGCAATGTCTACTCGACCGAATATCCCAAGCTGGGCGAAACCCTGCAATATGCGGCCGGCATCGGCGGGCGCTACTACACGCCCATCGGCCCCATCCGCCTGGATGTGGCCGTGCCGCTGAACCGCCGGTCGGGTGACAAGGCGTTCCAGTTCTACATCTCCATCGGCCAGGCATTCTGAGGGGGTGGAGATGGAACCGCAAGCCAATGCCCCCGCTGCCCCGGCCAGCCCCCTGCGTGCGGTGCTGATCTGGATCGCCGCCGGCCTGTCGGGTCTGGTGGCGCTGGTCCTGCTGCTGGCCGTGTCGGCCGGCATCTGGCTGGCCACCCCGTCGGGGCGTGATTTTGCGCTGGCCCGGCTGCGCGATGCGGTGCCGGGTCTGGCGCTGACCGGGGCGGACGGGTCGCTGTTCGACCTGCGCCTGGGCCGCGTCACCCTGGCCGACGATCAGGGCGTGTGGCTGACGGTCGATCAGGCACGGCTGGCCTGGAACCCCTGGGCGTTGCTGATGGGCACGGTCAAGGTGACCGACCTGGGGGCCGCCGCCGTCACCGTGGCGCGCGAACCCCTGCCCACGCCCGACAATCCGGACGACAAGGCGGGCCCTATCCGCCTGCCCGTGGCGGTAACGGTGGACACGCTGGCGCTGGACAAAGTGACGCTGGGGGCCGATCTGCTGGGCGGCAGCCCGGCCGTGCTGAAACTGTCGGGCCGGGCGCAGTTGCCGGCCGGCGCCCTGGGCGGATCGGGCGCCCTGGATGTGGCGCGCATCGATGACCGGCCGGGCACCCTGACCCTGTCGGCCGATTACCGGCCGGGCCGGCGCCTGACCCTGTCGGCCGAAGCGCTGGAACAGGGCAATGGCCTGCTGGCCGAACTGCTGGACATTCCCGGCCGCCCGCCCGTGACCCTGACCCTGAAGGGTGAAGGGCCGCTGACCGACTGGACCGGGACGGCCACGGCCAAGGCCGGCGCTGCCGCCGACGCCAAGGCCGAATTCCGTATCCGCCCCGTGGATGGAAAGCTGACCTTCGGCCTGGACCTGTCAGGCAATGTCCAGGCGCTGGTTCCGGCCGATATCCGCCCGCTGCTGGGGCCGGACCTGCGCGTGGGCGCCGGCGGTCTGATCGATCCGGGCGTGCAGCTGGCGCTGGACGGGGTGTCGGTGCAGGCAGCCGTGGGCCGGCTGGTGGGGGGCGGTGCCTATGATCTGAAGACCCGCGCCGTCAATATCGGCGCTTGGGTGGAGGTGCCGGACAGCGCCCTGCTGCTGCCGCTGACGGCACCGGCCCGCTTCACCGCGGCGCGCGGCAGCCTGACCCTGACCGGCACGCCCGACGCGCCGCAACTGGTGGCTGATCTGACGGCCGACAATCCCGCCATCGCCGATCTGGCCGCGAAAAGCCTGGGTCTGAAATTGACGGCCAAGGCCGGCAAGGGCCTGCGCACGATCGACACCAGGGCCGATATCGCCCTGGACGGGACGGTCGGTCCGCTGGCCGACCTGACGGGACCGCACGCCACCTTGTCCGCCCAGGCCCTGGTGACCCTGGCACGAGGGCGCATCGCCCTGTCGGAAGCCGGCCTGGCCGGCAACGGCATCCAGGCCGGCGCCAAGGGGGATCTGGCCGGCTGGGGTCGCGACGGGCAACTGGCCGTGACGCTGGCCGCCCGCGATCTGGCGCCTCTCTCTGGGCTGGCCGGCCGGCCGCTGCGCGGCGCCCTGGCGCTGGAGGGCGATGTCCGTCTGGCGGCAGGCGTGCCGTCGCTGGCACTGAAGGGCCAGGTGGAAGGGCTGGGCACCGGCATCGCCGCTGCCGACGCCCTGCTTGCCGGCCGTACCGACCTGACGGCCGACCTGTCGCTGGGCACGCCCGCCATCCTGAACCGGCTGACCCTGACCGGTCCGCATGTGAAACTGTCGGGCCAGGGGCGGTTCGGCGCGGGCACATTGTCGGCCGACGCCACGCTGGACATTCCCGACCTGTCGCCCCTGACCCCGGCGCTGGGGGCGGAGATGGCGGGCGCGGTGACGGTGCAGCTGCGCAGCATGGCGGCCGATACGCTGGTGCTGGAAGCCGTAGGCACCGACCTGGTGCTGGACGGGCTGCATCTGAAGGACAGCCGTATCGACGCGCAATTGGCCGGACTGCCGGCTGCCCCGAAGGGCCATCTGGTGCTGGCGGCCAGCCTGAACGGGCAGCGCATCGGCGTGAAGACCAGCCTGTCCATGACGGGATCGAAACTGTCCGTACCCGATCTGGAGGCCGTCATCGGTCTGAACCGGTTCGATGGTGCCGTCACCTGGGATCGGGCTACGGGGCTGGCGACGGGGCGGCTGGATGGCACGGTGCCGGATCTGGGCATCCTGGCCTTCATCGTGGGGGACGAGGTCTGGGGCAATGGCCGCGTCGGCATCGACCTGACGGCCGACAAGGGGAAGCAATCGGCCGATGTCCGCGCCGATTTCAAGGAAATCTGGCGCCGCTGGCATGGGCAGAAGATTGCGAAGATCGGGCTGACGGCCCGGCTGGACGGCAAGGGCAGGCAGCCCGCCTGGGAAGCCGGCTTCACCCTGACGGGCGTGGATTTCGGTACGCTGGACCTGGAAAATGTGAAGGGCGGGATCAGCGGTCCCCTGTCGGCGGCCGCCATCAGCTTCGACCTGTCGGGCAAGCGCGGGCAGGCGCCCCTGCGCCTGTCGCTGGCCGGTCAATTGTCGGCGGGCTCGGCCGACGGGGTGACGCGCCTGGGCCTGTCGCGGCTGGCCGGCACCTATGCGGACACGGATTTCCATCTGGACCGGCCCGCCGGCCTGTCCTACGGCGACGGGGTGGTGGGGGTGGACAATCTGGCCCTGTTGGCCGGCGACGCCCGCATCGATCTGACGGCCGACCTGTCGCGCAAGGGGCTGGGCGGGCAACTGGCCCTGTCGCGGGTTCCCCTGAACTGGGTGCGGATGATCGAGCCGACCCTGACCCTGTACGGACGCCTGGATGGCACGGCCACCCTGTCGGGCAGCGTGGCCGACCCGCGCGCCGCCCTGTCGGTGAAACTGTCGGATTTCGCCTTCGCCCCGCCGTCCCCCAAGGGGCCGTCGCCCCTGACGGCTGTCCTGACGGGGCAATGGCGCGGCGGGCGGATGGGGCTGGATCTACGCGTGGACAGCGCCGGGCAGGGCGTGGGCCTGTCGGTGCGTGCCGACCTGCCGCTGGAAATGCAGGGCAGCGCCACCAACATCGTCCTGCCCGATGACAAGCCCGTCAGCGGCCGGCTGGAAGGCAATCTGGCCCTGCGCCGGTTGAACGATCTGCTGGCAACGTCGGGTGACCGGCTGGGCGGACAGATGGTGCTGGACCTGACCCTGGGCGGCACGCTGGCCCATCGCGACCTGACGGGTACGGTGACGCTGGACAAGGCGCGGTATGAGAACCAGCGCTGGGGCACGCAGGTCACCGACATCCAGGCCGTGCTGACGGGCGATCCGCACGGGCTGGCCATCCAGCGGTTCGAGGGCCAGACGCCCGGCGGCGGCAAGGTGACGCTGGAAGGCACCTTCGGCTTCCGGCCCGAACTGGGCGACCGGCAGGTCGACCTGCGCCTGCGCGCGACCAAGGCGAAGCTGGCCAATATCGACATGGTCGAAGCCGTGGCCGGCGCCGATATCAGTGTCACGGGCACGCCCGACGATGTGACCCTGGCCGGCCGCGTCGATATCGCCAGCGCCCATATCCGCATCCCGGACAAGCTGCCGCCCACCGTGGTCGAATTGAAGGTGGTGGAGATCAACCAGCCGCGTCGCAGCCCCCCACCCGGTGCCGTCAGCAGCGCCGACCCCAAGACCCAGCCGACCCAGCCCGACGTCCTGGTCATCCGCTTCAACATCGACGTGGAGGCACCCAATCAGGTCTATGTCGCCGGGCGCGGGCTGGATGCGGAACTGAAGGCATCGCTGAAGCTGCGCGGCACGGATGCGACGCCGCTGCTGTCGGGCAATGTCTCCCTGGTCAAGGGCGAGATGGGGGTGCTGGGCCAGACCTTTGCCCTGTCGCGGGCCAATGTCACCTTCCTGGGCGACGGCACCTTCGACCCGGCTTTAGATGTGGAGGCGCGGACCCAGCGCGGCGACCTGACGGCCATTGTCGACATCACGGGCCATCCATCGAAACCGTCGGTGAAACTGTCGTCGGAGCCCGTCTATCCGGAGGATGAGGTGCTGGCCCGGCTGCTGTTCAACCGCGGGGCGGGGCAGTTGTCGGCGCTGGAGGCGGTGCAGCTGGCACAGTCAGCGGCGCAATTGTCGGGCCTATTCGGCGGCGGGCCGGGCTTTGTCGATAATATCAAGCGCTCGCTGGGCGTCGACCGGCTGGAATTCCGCGGCAGCGAGGATGGCACGGGGGCCGGCACCGTTGCCGCCGGCCGCTATATCGGCGACAACATCTATATCGGCGTCGAACAGGAACTGGGCACGGGCCAGTCCAAGGCCACGGTCGAATATGGCATCACCCAGCATATCAAGGCGCGGGGCGAGGTCGGCACCGAAAGCAAGGTCGGCATACAGTTCGAGTGGGATTACTGACCCGGGCGGCTGACCCTATCTTGTCCTGGTGATAAGACCGGAATTGACGGGCGGCCCGGGGGGTAGCGACTGTTCGGGCCAACCCAACCGCTGCCGGTGTGCGCTCCCATGTTCGTCCGCGAATATCCTGCTTTCCCCGCCGCTCCCATTGCTACCGACCCCGTCACCCTGTCGGGTCCTGTGGCCCGGCTGGAACCTTTGCGGCCCGGCCATCTGGATGCGTTGTGCGCGATCGGGCTGGATGAGGTGGTCTGGCGCTGGTACCCCACGCCGGTGCGCAGCCGGGACGAGATGGCGGCCTGGATCGATCTGGCCCTGGCGGAACAGGCAGCGGAGCGCATGCTGCCCTTCGTCACCATTGATCAGGCCAGCGGCCGCGTCGCCGGCTCCACCCGTTTTCTGGCTATCGACCGGGCGAACCGGCATGTGGAGATCGGCTATACATGGCTGGCCCCGGCATTCCAGCGCTCCGGCCTGAACCGGGCGGCCAAGCTGTTGATGCTGACCCACGCTTTCGAGAGCTGGGGGTGTATTCGGGTGGAGTTCAAGACCGACAGTTTCAACACCCAGTCCCGCACCGCACTGGCCGGCATCGGGGCGGTGGAAGAGGGGACGTTCCGCAACCATGTCATCCGTAGCGACGGCAGCATGCGGCACAGTGTCTACTTCTCCATCACCGACCGCGAATGGGCGGGGGTCAAGGCGCGGCTGTCGCCGCGGTGACGGTGGTGAAAGGCATGGGGCCGGTCAGCCCTGGCCCACCCCGTCCAGCCGCAGCCGCAGGGCCAGCAGATCCTTCCACGCTTCCCGCTTGGCGTCGGGATTGCGCAAGAGATAGGCGGGATGAAGCATGGGCATGGCCACGACCGGCTTTTTCAGCCCGCTGCTGCTGTAATCGAACCAGCGGCCGCGCAGGCGGGTGATGCCCTCCGTCCGGTTCAGCATGGCCTTGGCGCTGATGCCGCCCGCGAAGATCAGGATGTCGGGAGCCAGCAGTTCGATATGCCGCACCATGAAGGGCAGGCAGGCCGCGATCTCGCTGTCGGTCGGGCTGCGGTTGCCGGGTGGGCGCCAGGGCAGCATGTTGGTGATATAGACGGATTTGGCCGGGTCCTCGGCATGCCGGTCCAGCCCGATGGCGCCCAGCATGCGGTCCAGCAGTTGCCCCGCCGGCCCGACAAAGGGCAGGCCCTGCCGATCCTCATTCTCCCCCGGTGCTTCCCCGATCAGCATGATGCGTGCCTGCCGGCTGCCCATCCCGAATACCAGATTGGTCGCTGTCTGCTTCAGGGTGCAGCCGTCGAATGCGGCCAGGGCCGCCTTCAGCGAGTCCAGGTCGTGGGCCGCCGCCGCCGCCGCGCGGGCCGACTGCCCGGCCTCCTGCGCGCCCAGGGGAGGCATGCTCTCGTTTTTGAGCTGTTGTGCAGCTTTTGCCGGCCCGGCCCCGGAGGTGGGGGATGGCGCGGTGGCCGGGGGGGCGGCGGGCCGGGCAGGTGACGCTACGGCGCCTTGGGGTCGCGCACGCGCGGCCACGGCCGACCAGTCCGTCGGCATGTCGCTGATGGCTTCATCCACGCCTGCGTCCAGCAGGAATCGCAGGGCGGCCACGGATTCTGTAATCCCAATCATGGTTTGACCCTACCATCGGCCTATGCTGTTTTAACAGCATCGTAGAGGATCGGCCCCGCTGGAAGGGCCGGCAGCCCTGCGCTGTCTGGATCGTGCCTGTCCGGAAAACGGAACGAACGATCGTCGGGCGGGCTGGAACAAGCGGTGGGACGGGGTATGGAACGCGAATCGATGGAATATGATGTCGTGATCGTTGGCGCGGGGCCGTCGGGCCTGTCCGCGGCGATCCGACTAAAGCAACTGGCCGCCGAAAAGGGCCAGGAAGTCAGCGTCTGCGTCCTGGAAAAGGGATCGGAAGTCGGCGCCCACATCCTGTCGGGCAATGTCATCGACCCCAAGGCGCTGAACGAGCTGATCCCGGACTGGAAGGAAAAGGGCGCGCCGCTGAACACGCCCGTGACCGATGACCGGTTCTATATCCTGTCGGACAAGGGCGGCATCCGCGTGCCGAACTTCCTGCTGCCGCCGCTGATGCATAATGACGGCAACTATGCCATCAGCCTGGGCAATCTGTGCCGCTGGCTGGCGGGGCAGGCCGAAGAGCTGGGGGTGGAGATCTATCCCGGCTTCGCGGCGGCCGAGGTGCTGTTCAACGAGGATGGCAGCGTGAAGGGTGTCGCCACCGGCGACATGGGCATCGGCAAGGATGGCCAGCCCACCCACAATTACACCCCCGGCATGGAACTGCACGGCAAGTACACTTTCTTCGCCGAAGGCGTGCGCGGCAACCTGTCCAAGCAACTGATGGAGACGTTCAATCTCCGCTCCGATTGCGATGTGCAGAAATACGGCATCGGCATCAAGGAACTGTGGCAGATCGACCCGGAAAAGCACCAGCAGGGTCTGGTCATGCACACCCAGGGCTGGCCGCTGGACAGCAGCACGGCCGGCGGTTCCTGGATGTACCATCTGGAAGACAATCAGGTCTCCATCGGGTTCGTGGTCAATCTGGATTATGCCAATCCGCATCTGTCGCCGTTCGAGGAATTCCAGCGCTTCAAGCAGCACCCGTTCGTGCGCAAATATCTGGAAGGCGGCAAGCGCCTGTCCTATGGCGCGCGCGCCATCAACGAGGGCGGGTTGCAGTCGGTGCCGAAGCTGACCTTCCCCGGCGGCGCCCTGATCGGCTGTTCCGCCGGCTTCGTCAACGTGCCCCGCATCAAGGGTACGCACAATGCCATGAAGACCGGCATGCTGGCGGCAGAGGCAGCGTTCGAGAAGCTGGCCGGCGGCGTCGGTTCGGGGGACACCCTGTCGGCCTATGAAAAGTCGTGGAAGGAAAGCTGGGTGCATGAGGACCTGTTCAAGGTCCGCAACGTCAAGCCGGGCCTGAAGGCCGGGCTGATGCTGGGCAACCTGCATGGCGGCCTTCAGATGTGGGCGCATGATCTGGGCCTGGGCAAGTTCCTGCCCTATACCCTGCACCACACCAAGGCCGACCATGAAAGCCTGAAGCCGGCCACCATGGCCCGCAAGATCAAGTACCCCAAGCCCGATGGCGTCATCAGCTTCGACCGCCTGTCCTCGGTGTTCATTTCCAACACCAACCACGAGGAAAACCAGCCGGCGCATCTGAAGCTGAAGGACCCGACCATCCCGATCGAGCATAACCTGCCCAATTACGACGAACCGGCGCAGCGTTACTGCCCGGCCGGCGTGTATGAGGTGATGCGCGACGATGATGGGTCGAACCCGCGCTTCGTGATCAACGCGCAGAACTGCGTGCACTGCAAGACCTGCGACATTAAGGACCCGCTGCAGAACATCACCTGGACCGTGCCGGAAGGCGGCGGGGGGCCGAACTACCCGAACATGTGAGTTATGCGAACCCCGGCACCGGCAACGATGCCGGGGTTTTCGTTTCAACGGTTGTCCAACTGCGGCCGGACCGCCGCCAGACCATCGCGAGTGATGCGGTACGGCCCGCCCTCGCGCGAGGAAATCAGGCGGCGGGCCTTCAGCCTGCGGAAGACCGACAGGGTGCAGTCCACCAGCAGCCAGCCCTCCCGCGTCAGGCATTCCACAGCCTGGATGTCGTGATAATCGGCTTCGTTACGGATCAGGTTGATGCGGCCACCCTGGGCCAGCGCGTGCAGCGTCCGCTGCTCCGGCTTTGAGATGTTCATGATGGATTTGTCGTCGTCCGTTCAGCAGAGGGGCTGACGCAGCCACACACGGCCACCGGCGGCACGCGCGGCGGGGCATGGTCTTATGCGAAGACTGACCGGCCAATAAGGCGGGTCAGCGGATGACGACAATCCCGGACATCAAGGCTCCTATCGAAGCGAAGGTCGGAAAATATCCGATATAGGATTGATGGTCAAGCTTCCGTGCAGGAGCACTGACAATGGCCGGTGTGTGTTCACAAGGGATTGGCGTTGCGCGCGCGCCGCCGCCGGGACAAGAATGCCGCAGCCCTAACAGCAGCAGGCGGCCAGCGATGGGCCACAGCCTTTCCGACCTGATCGACGCCGTGCGTGCCGGCCAGCCTTTGCGCATCGCGGGCGCAGACAGCAAGCGGGGGCTGGGCCATGCCGTTGCCGGCACCGATCTGTCGCTGGCGGGTTTCGATCGTATCATCGACTACGAACCGGCCGAACTGATCCTGGTGGCCGAACCCGGTGCGCCGATGGCAGAAATTCGGGCGACCCTGACCGCGAAGGGCCAATGTCTGGCCTTCGACCCGCCGGACCTGGGGCCGCTTTATGGCGGGCCGGCGGGTCGGGGGACGCTGGGCGGCGTCATCGCCTGCGGCCTGTCGGGGCCGGGGCGGCTGCGCGCCGGGGCCGCCCGTGATCATGTGCTGGGCATGACGGCCCTGTCGGGCGTGGGGGAGCTGTTCCGGTCGGGCGGCAAGGTGGTGAAGAATGTCACCGGCTTCGACCTGCCCAAGCTGCTGACCGGCGCCCATGGCACGCTGGGCGTCATGACGGAGATCGTGGTCAAGGTGCTGCCGGCCCCGCCCGTTTCGCGCACCCTGGTGCTGGCCGGTATCGACGGGGCCGATGCCAGCCGGGTCCTGGCCGATGCGCTGGCCTGCGCGGCGGAGGTGGGGGCGGCTGCCTGGACACAAGCCACCCTGCCCATGGACGGGCTGCTGCCCGACCGCACGCCCTGTGTGCTGTTGCGCCTGGATGGGGTGGAATTGTCGGTGGCGACCCGGCTGTCCTCGCTGGAAAGGCTGCTGGAGGGCCGCGCCGCCATGGCCGTGCTGGACCCGCAGGAGACGGCGGTGATCTGGACGCGGCTGCGCGACGCGCTGCCGCTGGCGGAACGGCCCGATCTGGATGTCTGGCGCCTGTCGGTGCCGCCCATGGCCGGCATGGATGTGCTGAACGCCGTGCAGGCACAAATCCCCCGCGTCCATGGCTGGCTGGACTGGGGCGGCGGGCTGATCTGGCTGGGGGTGCCGGCGGGCCTGCCCGATGCCGGGGCCGCCATCGTGCGTGGGGCGGTGGGGGGCGATGGTCACGCCACCCTGATGCGGGCATCCGACGCCGTGAAGGCGACCGTGCCCGTGTTCCACCCGCCGGCCCCGGCCCTGGCCACCCTGCACAGCCGTGTGAAGGCGCAGTTCGATCCGCACGGCATCCTGAACCCCGGCCGGATGGGGTTCTGATCCATGCAGACCCATTTCACCCTGGATCAGTTGGTCGACAGCGGCACGGCGGAAGCGGAAAAGATCCTGCGGGCTTGCGTGCATTGCGGCTTCTGCACGGCCACCTGTCCCACTTATCAGGTGACGGGCGATGAACGCGACAGCCCACGCGGCCGCATCTATCTGATCAAGGACATGCTGGAAAGCGGCAGGGCGGCGGGGCCGGTGGAAACCCACCATATCGACCGCTGTCTTTCCTGCCTGTCCTGCATGACCACCTGCCCGTCAGGCGTGCATTACATGCATCTGGTCGATCATGCCCGCGCCCATATCGAACGCACGGGCTCGCGCTCGCTTCCCGTGCGGCTGAAGCGGCTGGCCCTGCGCCTGACCCTGCCCTATCCGGGGCGGTTCCGCGCGGCCATGGGGCTGGCGCGGCTGGCCAGGCCGTTCCGGGCGCTGCTGCCGCGCGACCTGCGCGGCATGCTGGACCTGGCGCCCGACCGTATCCATGGGCGGACGGCCCAGGAGGGGCCGGCACTTTTCCCGGCGCAGGGGCGGCGGCGGATGCGCGTGGGCCTGCTGCCCGGTTGTGTGCAGCCCGCCATCGACCCCGCCATCAACGACGCGGCCATCCGTCTGCTGACCCGGCTGGGGGTGGAAGTGGTGGTGGCGAAGGGGCTGGGCTGCTGCGGGGCGCTGACCCACCATATGGGCCATGACGGCCACGCCTTCGCCGCCGCCAATATCCGCGCCTGGATGGCGGAGGTGGAAGGGGCCGGCCTGGACGCCATTATCGTCACGGCCAGCGGCTGCGGCACGACGGTGAAGGATTACGGCCACATGTTCCGCGATGATGCCGATCTGGCCGAACCAGCGGCCCGCATCGCCGCCCTGGCGCGGGATGTGACGGAGGTGCTGGTGCAATTGGGCCTGCCGCCCGGCACCAAACCGCCCCGGCCCTTGCGCGTGGCCTATCACGCCGCTTGTTCATTGCAGCATGGGCAGCGGGTGAAGGACGCCCCGCGCGACCTGCTACGGGCCGCCGGATTTACGGTGCTGGACGTGCCGGACGGGCATCTCTGCTGCGGGTCGGCCGGCACCTACAACCTGTTGCAGCCGGAAATGGCCGGTGAATTGCGCACACGCAAGGTGGCCGCGATCGAGGGGACACAGCCCGATGTGGTGGCGGCCGGCAATATCGGCTGCATCACCCAGATCGGCAGCGGCACGACGCTGCCCATCCTGCATACGGTGCAATTGCTGGACTGGGCCCTGGGCGGGCCGGCGCCGAAGGGGCTGTAGCCTTACCCCAGTCGCCGCGCCGCCTCCAGCGCCCGCGCCATCGTTTCGATCCTGGTCAGACGGGTGGCGGCCAGATGCAGGTCGGACAGGCGGAAGGCATCCAGCAGCAGGCGCAGTTCGGCCTGCATGTCGGTCTTCACCGCTTCCACGGCCCGGGCGCGCGATGCGGCATCGGGGGCGACGGCGATGCCGATCTCCCATGCACCACCCCCGGTCGGCGGGGGTGGGGCGATTTCCGCCAGATCCAGCAGGGCGCGGGCGCGCGCCGCCGGGTCGCGCAGGGCGACGGCGGCGCTGTTCAGCGTGTCGCGGTGGGCGGCGGCATGGGCCTGGGCCATCTCCCCCTTCGCCTGGAACCGTTCGGGCGCCAGGATGCGGGTGAAGCCGGCCAGTTGCCGGTCGATGGTTGCCATTTCCAGCTCGAACGTCGCGGCCAGCCCCAGGCGGGTGAAGGGATCGGTCGGCCCTGGCGGCTGGATCGACCCGCAGGCATGGCAGAACAGGGCGCGGGCGGCGACGGTGCCGGCGCAGTGCCAGCAGGAAAGGGCTTCGTCCAAGATCGACCTTCAGGCAGCGGGGCGGTGGCGGTTCGCCAGAGGAATATAGGTGGCGAGGAACCGGTCGACATCGGCGTCACTGCTGTCCCAGCCCAGGCTGACGCGGATGGCCGACCCGGCCACATCCTCTCCGTAACCCATGGCGCCCAGCACGGGGGAGGCTTTGACCTTGCCCGATGAACAGGCGGACCCCGCCGACACGGCGATGCCGGCCAGATCGAAACCCATCAACTGGCTGTTGGCGGGAACGCCGGGTAGGGACAGACAGGCGGTATTGGCCACGCGCGGACTGTCGGCCCCGACGATGCGTACATGCGGGGCGGCGTCGCGCACCGCCCCTTCCAGCCGGTCACGCAGCCGGGCGATGCCGGCATAGGCATACAGCCCTTCGCGCGCGGCTTGGGCGGCGGCGCCGAAACCGGCGATGCCGGCCACGTTCTCCGTGCCGGCCCGCATGCGCCGTTCCTGCCCGCCGCCACGCAGCCGCGGGGCCAGCGGCACGGACGGCGCGGCGACCAGCGCCCCTACCCCCTGCGGCCCGCCGATCTTGTGCGCCGACAGGGTGGCCAGATCCAGGCCCATGGACACCATGTCGAAGGGAATGCGGCCCGAGGCCTGCACCGCGTCGCTGTGCAGCCAGCCGTTATGGCGATGCACGATGGCGGCGATGGCGGCCAAGGGCTGAATGATCCCCGTCTCGCTGTTCACCGCCTGGACGCTGACCAGGGTCGGGCGCGGTTCGGCGCTCAGTGCCGCTTCCAGGGCCGCCAGGTCGATCAAACCGTCGGCGCCGACGGGCAGGAGGGTGGCGCTGGGCGCGCATTCCAGCACGGAAGGGTGTTCGGTGGCGCCCAGCAGCAGGCGGCGACCATGACGGGCCGCCAGCGCCAGGGCCTGGTTGTTCGCCTCCGTCCCGCCGCCGGTGAAGGTAATCCAGGCAGGTGGTGCGCCGGCCAGGGCCGCCACCTGTTCGCGCGCATCTTCGACCAACCGCCGGGCCTTGCGGCCGAATCCATGGACGGAGGAGGGGTTTCCGGTCACGTCCAGCGCGGCGATGATGGCATCGCGCGCGGCGGGCCGCAGGGGGGCGGTGGCGTTCCAGTCAAGGTAGAGGGGGGCCGGCATCGGCTTATTTTCCGCCAAAGGCTTGAACGATCGTGTGAAGACGCTTGAACACGAATATGGGCGCTGTGGTATAGTCCGCCCCCGTTCCTGCGCGGTCAACGCGTTGGGGCGATCCTGTGGACGGCGGGACGTGCCTTGCGGCGCGGTTCGACGGCCCACTTCCCGCCTTGAGGCTTCCTATAGAATGACAGGGATGGACGGTCAAGAATCGCGCCTCCACCGGAACCGCAAGGGTCCGGGTCGTTATATGGGCAATGTCCCCCGCCTGCCGACGCGCCACACGCATGACTGACCGGGATCGGTGAACCAATGCCTGATGTGATCATGAACGGCCCGGCGGGCCGGCTTGAAGGTCGCTATTCCCACAGCAAGGTGCCGAACGCGCCCGTGGCGCTGCTGCTGCATCCGCATCCGCAGCATGGCGGAACGATGAACAACCGCATCGTCTACACGATGTTCCACGCCTTCACGAAGCGCGGCTTCTCGGCCCTGCGCTTCAACTTCCGCGGCGTGGGCCGCAGCCAGGGCACCTATGACCGGGGGGAGGGGGAGCTGTCCGATGCCGCCTCCGCGCTGGACTGGCTGCAGACCTACAATCCCAACGCCTCTTCCTGCTGGATCGGGGGGTTCAGCTTTGGCGCCTGGATCGGGATGCAGTTGCTGATGCGCCGGCCGGAACTGGACGGGTTCCTGTCCATCGCCCCGCCGGCCAACATGTTCGATTTCAGCTTCCTGGCCCCGTGCCCGGCCTCCGGCCTGATCGTGCATGGCGATCGGGACGAGATTGTGCCGGAGGCTTCGGTCACCCGTCTGGTCAACAAGCTGTCCTCGCAGAAGGACATCAAGATCGATTATCGCCGGGTCGAAGGGGCCAACCATTTCTTCAATGAAAAGGCCGACGATCTGGGCCGGATCGTTGATGATTACCTGGACGTGGCGCTGGCCAAGCCCATGGGGGCGGCGGCCGGCTGACGCCGGCGCCTGCCCAACGCCGCCCGGACTTGCTGAAACGACGCTTTACGCGGGCCCGGCGGCTTTGTAACACATCGCCGGTTTTCCTGGTTCAAGCGGAGTTTTGGCGCAATGCCGAAGATGGTTTTCATTGAGACCGACGGCACCCGCCGCGAGGTGGATGCCCCCGTCGGCCTGTCGATCCTGGAAGTAGCCCGCCGCCACGATATCGACCTGGAAGGGGCATGTGAGGGCTCGCTGGCCTGTTCCACCTGCCATGTCATCGTCACGCCGGAATGGTACGACCTGCTGCCCGACGCGCACGAGGACGAGGAGGACATGCTGGATCTGGCCTTCGGTCTGACCAAGACCTCCCGCCTGGGCTGCCAGATCCGCATCACCCCGGAACTGGACGGGCTGACGGTCAAGCTGCCGGGCGCCAAGTAATACCATGAATTCCGGCTGCGAAAGCCTGCCGGACCTGGCGTCGCCGGGTGGTCTGTTCGACCGGCTGCGTGCCGCGTCCCGGCCGTCCTGGGATCGCTATGTCCGTCACGGCTTCGTGGCCGGCATGGGTGACGGCACCTTGCCGGAGGAATGTTTCCGGCATTATCTGGTGCAGGATTACCTGTTCCTGATCCATTTCGCCCGCGCCTACGCGCTGGCCGCCTTCAAGGCCGATAATCTGGCCGACATGCGGGCGGCGGCAAAGTCCATGGCGGCCATCCTGGATCTGGAAATGGGCCTGCATGTGAAATATTGCGCTGGCTGGGGCCTGGACGAAGCGGCCATGCAGGCCACGGCGGAGGCGCAAGGCACGCTCGCCTATACGCGCTTCGTGCTGGAACGCGGGCTGGCGGGGGATCTGCTGGACCTGCATGTGGCACTGGCCCCCTGCATTGTCGGCTATGCCGAAATCGCGGCCAATCTGCTGGCCGACCCGGCCACCACCCTCTCCGGCAATCCCTATGCCGACTGGATCGCGATGTATGCCGATCCTGAATACCGCGCCGTGGCGGCGGCCCAGGTGGCGCTGCTGGACCGATTGTCGGCCACCCGCGGCGGCGACGCCCGCTTTGCCGACCTGTCGCGTACCTTCGACGCTGCCAGCCGGCTGGAGGCGGGGTTCTGGGACATGGGCCTGGGGCTGCTGCCATGAACGCGCCGGCGCGTTCCGCCGACCGGTTGGCGCTGTTCGCGCCGCTGCTGCTGGTCCTGTCCGTATCCATGCCGCCGCTGGGGGGCGGGCTGGCCAAGGATGTGGCGCAGGGGCACGACATCCTGGCGCTGGCCTTCCTGCGCAATGCCCTGGCGGCACTGATCCTGCTGGTCATCGTGCGGCCAAACTGGCGCGGCCTGACACGGGCGCAATGGGCTGCGGCTGCTGGGCTGGGCGCGGCGCTGGCCCTGATGAATGCCAATTTCTATCTGGCCCTGGCGCGCCTGCCGCTGGGCGTGTCGGTTGCCATCGAATTCATGGGGCCGCTGGCCGTGGCCGTCATCGGTTCGCGCCGACCGCTGGATTTCCTCTGGCCCGTGCTGGCGCTGGGCGGGGTGCTGTTGCTGACGCCGCTGGGCGGGGCGGAAAACCTGGACCCGCTGGGACTGGTCTTCGCCATCATCACAGCCGGTGGCTGGGCCGCCTATATCCTGCTGTCCCGGCAGACGGGACGGCTGATCCCCGGCATGACGGGGCTGGCCCTGGCCTTGCTGTTCGCGTCCCTGTTCACGGCGCCGTTCGGCCTGCCCGTGGTGGGGTCGTTCGTCACCGACCCGCGCATGGCGGCCCAGGTGGCGGCCGTATCCATGCTGTCCACCCTGCTGCCCTATGCCCTGGAATTCGTGGCGCTCCGCCATGTCTCCACAGCTTTGTTCGGCATCATGATGGCCATGGAGCCGGCCCTGTCGGCGGTCGTCGGGCTGTTCCTGCTGGGCGAACGGCTGTCCTTGTCGGCGGTGACGGCCATCGCCCTGATCTGCGGGGCGGCTGTGGGGTCAAGCCTGACGCGGCGATAGGCCCCGTTCGATGAAGCCCGTGCGCACGCCGGCCAGCCAGTAGAAGCCGATGGCAGCGGCTTGCACCGCGGCGAATTCCAGCACATCCATCAGGCCTTCGAAATCCGGCGGGTTGGTATCGACCCGCTCCGTCAGGCCGGGGAAGTCCAGCATGTCGCCCGCCGCCCCGCCGAAGAAGCAGGCAAACAGCACATTATTGGCGATATGCACGCCCATCGCCGCTTCCAGCCGACCAAAGCGCACCGTCGTCCAGGACAGGAACAGGGCCGTGACCATGATCTCTGCCCGCTGGGCCCAGACGGCGCGGATATCCGTCCCCTCATGCGCCTGGGTGAACATCACCGCCGTCAGCAGGACGGTGATCAGCGTGCGGCGGAAGAATAACTGCACGCCCTGGGCCAAATAACCACGGAACAGCAGTTCCTCTGCCGCTGATTGCAGACCGAACAGCAGCAGCGTTGCCGGCAGCCAGATCAGGAAGGTCGATAGGGCCAGCCTGGTTCGGATCACGTCCCCCGCCCAGAGCCCATAGACCACCATTATCAACGCTGGTAAGGCAAAGATCAGTGCCGACCGGGCCAGCATGCCCATGTCGAACCGCCTTCCCGGAGCGATCAGGTCCATCAGCCGCATGCCGAACAAGGGCCGCACCAGCACGGCCAGGACGGGAATGGCGGTCGCATTGGTCAAAAGCAGCGCGTAGGACGTCAGATAGGGGGAGACATTGGCGCCGCGACAGGCGGCGGTCACCCCGCCATAGATCAGCACGCCCAGCCCGATCATGCCGGCCAGAATCAGCAGCGTGCCCAACAGATAGGAACGGCGTGACTGCCCCGTTTCGATGCCGGCCATCAGCACCGGCGTCGGCGGCGTCCTGTTCGTGCTGTCATGCATCCCGCTTTTCTCCTCCCCGCCAGCCCTGGGCGACGAACCCCGTGCGCAGGCCGATGAACCAGTAATTCGCACAGACCGCGCCATAAACCAGGGTCTGGGCCAGCAGCCCGTTCAGGCTGAAGGGCGCGCGCGGCAGATCCTCGGCAAAGCCGCTGACCGACGGCAACCCCGTCTCCGGCCGCGCGGCCAGGGTGAAGACGATGATATTGTGCGCGAAATGGGCGCCCATCACGGGCTCCAGCCGCCCGGCCATGGTGGTCAGCCAGGAAAAGGCCAGGCTGATCATGATGATATTGGCCTTGCGGTCCCAGCCCGTGTCCCAGCCGCCGGTATCGTGCAGCGACATGAAGATCAGGGCCACGGGCAAGGCGGCCAGGGCGGCATGCCCGAACAGCACCTGGAACCCCTGGGCCAGATAGCCGCGACAGACCATTTCCTCCGCCGTGGCCTGCAACGCCACCAGCACCAGCATGACGGGCAGCAGGGCCAGCGCCGTCTGCCAATGGCCCAGGGTCAGTTGCCCGCTCATCCAGGCCATGACCAGGACGGGGGTGAAGGAAAGGGCATAGGTGGCGGCCGACCGGCCCATCATGCCCAGGTCCAGATGCCGCTGTGGTGCCACCAGGCTCATCAGCGACCGGCCCTGGATATTGACCAGGGCGCCCAGCAGCAGGATCACCCCGCCCAGGGCCAGCAACTCGCTCAACCGTCGGATGGCAGGGGATCCGGGTGGCCAGCCCAGCGACAGGGTGACCGTCTCCGCCACCCCGCCTGCCAGCCAGCCCAGGGGCACAACCATCAATCCCAGCGCCGCCATGCCGGCCAGATAGTGCCAGAAGGACAGGCGCAGATGCACGCCGACCAGATGCACCGGCACCGGCGTCCAATCCCGCCCTTCCCTTCCTTCCCGCATGGAATGTCCAGCCCTTGGTTCCCGCCATTCGGTGTACAGGCCGGCCATGCGGCGGGCAAGGCACGCGAAGTTATTTCATACGGTCGTTGGGTGGCGCATCATGATCGGCAAAACCAGATCGAAGGAGAGACGCCACCATGATCGACCTCTACACCGCCGCCACGCCCAATGGGCACAAGGTCTCCTGCACGCTGGAGGAACTGGGCCTGCCCTATAATGTGCATGTGGTTTCGCTGTCGAAGAACGAACAGAAGGAATCCTGGTTCCTGGCCATGAACCCCAATGGCCGCATCCCCGTCATCGTCGACCGGGCAGAGGATTTCACAGTGTTCGAATCCGGCGCCATCATGGTCTATCTGGCCGAAAAGACGGGTCGCCTGATGCCGACGGATGCCAAGGGCCGCAGCCGCGTGCTGCAATGGCTGATGTTCCAGATGGGCGGCGTGGGCCCGATGATGGGGCAGGCCAATGTCTTCCACCGCTATTTCCCGGAAAAGATCCCGGCCGCCATCGACCGCTATCAGAAGGAAACCAAGCGGCTGCTGACCGTGCTGGACGGGCATCTGGCGGCCCATGAATTCCTGGCCGGCGATTTCTCTATCGCCGATATCGCCAACTGGTGCTGGGCCCGCACCCATGACTGGTCGGGGGTTGCCATCGACGATCTGCCCAACCTGCGGCGCTGGATCGCGCAGCTGGACGCGCGGCCCGGCTGTGCCGCCGGCCTGCAGAACCCGCCCAAGCAGATCAGTGCGGCCGAACTGGTGCAGTCCGCGCAGAACATCGTCGTGCGCTGACGGACGAAACCCGATCTCCGTGGCCGGCTTGGCGGGGATCGGGCTTCCGCCTGTGGAAGGTCCGTTTATTTCGACTTGAATGCCTTCAGTTGCTTGTTGTAGTCGGCCGCCAGCTTTTCCATGGCGCTGCTGGCATCGTTGTATTTGCGGTTCCAGGCATTGTCATGGACCTTGATATTATCCAGACAGGCCAGGAACTCCTGCGTTTCGGTCAGATATCCTTTGACGGACGCCTGCGCCGTCGCCATCTCCGCCTCGCTTGCCGCCTTTCCGTCGGGCACGGTCGGCGGATCCTTGATTGCGCAGTCGGCCATTGCCGGCCCGCCACAGAAGAGCAGCGCCAGGATTACGAAACAGGCCCTGTACTTGTTCAACTCGTCTCTCCATTTGGATTGGCATCGGGAAGGTCTGATTCGGCGCGGGTATCCCTCGGTCTTGTCAGTCTGCGCACGCGCTGAGACAAAGCCGGCCGGGCTGTCAGTATTGGTGAGAAAGCCCCGGTAAAAAAATTCATGCGCGCCGGTTTGTCGAAGATGCATACGTATGCAAAGCGATTAATTTCTCTGTATCGAGGGAGTCAAGGGGGTGTTATCTGGAAAAATAGGAAACAGGACTACAAATTGGCTGGTGTAATCGTTTGCATAAATAAATCTTCTCAATTTAAATTGCTGTATCATTAGATCAAGTACTGGGGCTGATCTTCTGGCTTCGTGATTTCCGCCATTTCCCAAATCTGACTGGAAACGTCCGATTTAAGGATAACGGTATCACCGGTTTTATTAATGAAAATTGAAATATTTAATGTGCGGCTCCAGTCACTATGGTGGCGACAAGGCCGCCCGGCGCCCGATCATGCGCTGGTGGTGAGAAGGTGAAGGTGTGGACCGCCATTGCGACAGGGCCGAGTCGGTGGACGCGACAATCCAACCGGACCGATCCCAACAGACCGGCGGATATGAATGATGAAGGGCAGTCCAGCGGCGGCGGGCCGGTGACGGGCCCCGATCAGCGGGACGTGGCACGGGGGGTCAGAGGCCGGCGCCGGTGGCCACTACCCCCAGGGCCACGATCAGGCCGGCCGCGATGACGGCGGCGATGGCGTAGAGTGCTGTCGCCGCCCGGAGGTCCCGGGCCATGGCCCGGGCGCGGCCTGACCCCAGCCAGGGTTCCTTCACCACCCGGTCCCCTTCTCGCCGCGGGCCGGCGACGGAAAGGCCCAGCACGCCGGCAAAGGCGGCGACGGGCAGGGCGTTGGTACCCGCGGGATGGCCCTTGGCCGTTTGCAGGTCGCGCCAGCCTTGCCGGATGCTGGCATGCGGAACGAAGGGGGCCGTCAGCAGAATGACCAGCGTCCCCAGCAGGGCCGCGGGCAAGCCGAACAGGGCAGACAGCCGCCGGGCCAGGGCGCCGAAATTCTGATGCCGGCCCGTATCATGGCCGATGATGCGGGCTGTGCCGTCAATGGCGGCCCAGCCCAGCAGCCCGGCCAGCCCGAACAACGCATAGAACAAGGCCGGCGCCACCACGCCAAGGGTCAGGGCGCGCGCCGCCCCCTCCACACCCGCCCGCACGACACCATGATCGTCCAGGCTCCACAGCTGGCGGTCGGTCAGGGGGCCCACGGCCTGACGGGCCGCTTCCCCATCGCCCGCTTCCAGGGCCTTGATGGTGCGGCCCATGGCGCCCCAGGGCAGGCGCAGGGTCAGGCAGCGTGTGACGATCAGCAGTTCAATGATCCCGCCGGCCGGCAGCACGCGCACCAGCACGGACAGGCAGAATCCGACCAGCAGCCCCAGCAGCAGCAGCAGCAGCGCCACCAGCGACCCGCGCGCCCGGCGCACCGCGTCGCTGCGGTCGATGCGGTTCAGCCGCCGGTCCAGCAGGATGACCAGTCGCGCCACCAGATCAGCCGGTCCCGGCAGAAAGCGGCGCAAAAGTCCGCTATCGCCGATGCAGGCGTCCAGAACCAGGGCGATGACAAGCAGCAGCAGGGTGTCGACCCCGCCGGAAAAGGGCAGCAGCATCAACGATGTTCCCACCAGGGGGCGATGGACAGGGTGTAACCCGCGGAACCGCCGGTGGGGAAGGGGAGAGCGTAGCCTTACCGCGCGGGCTTCGGCCAGGTGATGGTGTCCACCGCCTTGCAATGGTCGCAGACAGCATGCCAGTCGCTATGGCTGGTGCCACAACTGGTGCAGCGCCAGCGCGGGTCGGCGGGTGCCGACATGGCCTGGTGCAGCCAGGACTGGGCCTCCGCCCCTTCGCCCTTTTCCGCCCGCGCCACATCGGCCAGACGGCGGAGGACGCGGGTGCTGGGCGCCAGTTCGCGGGCCTTTTCCAGATGGCTGCGGGCCACCCCCCACAGCTTGGCCTGCAACGCCGCTTCGCCCAGGGCGAAATGGGCGTCGGCTGATCCGGGCTTCAGGGCCAGCAGCTGTTCGAAGCGCTTGACCAGCGACAGCGGGCGCTGATCGGCTGCCGTCTCACCCCAGGCGGCGGCCAGATCCGGGTGCGGACCCAGACGCCAGGCCTGTTCCAGCACGCGCGTGGCCTTGGCCGGCTTGCCCGCCTTGCCCCACAGCCGGGCCAGCAGGGCCGCAGCCGGCACGCGGGACGGGTCCAGGTCGAAGGCGGCCTGTGCCGATTGCAGGGCCGATTCGGCGCGGCCGGCGGCATGGGCCTGCCGCGCCTCTTCGATCAGCAGGGCGGCGCGGCGCTTGCCGGCATCTTCCTTGTCCAGGGCCTTCAGCTTCTGCGCCTTGGCCAGGGCTGCGTCGGCTTCCATCCAGTTGCCGCCGCCGGCCTCCAGCTCTGCCAGAGCCTTGGCGGGCCAGTCGGCCTTGGGCCGCAGTTCCAGCGCGCGGCGGGCATGTTCCAGGGCGGCCGGGCGGTCACCGCGTTCCATGGCCTGGGTCAGCAGGGCGCGGCGTCCGGCCAGTTCCGTGGCCGGCTTGGCCAGCATGGCGGTCAGATAGCCGGCGGCGGCCTTGGTATCGCCCCGCATCTCCGCCACCCGCGCCAGCAGCGGCAGGGTCAGCGACGGTTCACGCAGCAACTTTTCTGCGGCCCTGGCCGATTTGCTGGCGATGTCGGTGTCACCGGCCGCCACGGCCACCCAGCCCTGCGACAGGGCGCGGAAACCGCCTTCGCGGCGGCGGGCATTGCGGCTGCGGCCGAAGGCGCCGGGGCCATTGCGCAGGATGCGCCAGATCCGGCCCAGCGTGGCGGCAATCCAGGCGGCCAGCAGCACCAGCAAGGCGGCAATGCCCACCGGCATTTCCGCCACATGGTCCAGCCATTCGATGGTCACACGGCCCGGCCGTTGCGCCACCCAGACGGCGGCGGCGATCAGGATGCCGATCTTCAGAAACCAGATCAGGGTCTTGCGCATCAACGGGCCTCCCCGTCCTTGCCGCTGCCCGCCGGGGTACCGGACTGGGTGCCTGCGGCCCCCGTCATGCGGGCCAGCGACAGGTCGGCCAGGGTGGCGGCTGCGGCTTCGGCGGCCATGCGCGCCTCCGCCAGCTTCAGCCATTCGGCCGCGGGGCCGGCGGCATGGGCGGGCAGCTTCTCCAACTCCTCAACCGCGCGGGGCAGGTCGTTGGCGATCAGGGCCGCTTCGGCCCGGGCCAGCACGGCGTCTGCGTCATCGCCCGCCACCTCACCCGAGGCGCGGCGGAAGGTGATGACGCTGGACAGGCGGCCCAGCACCCGGTCCTTCCAATCTGCCCCCTCCCGGTCGCGGTCGGCGCGCAGCACGGCCGGCGCCAGCAGACGGAACTTCTCCCGCAGCTCGATATCGCCGGCCAGCCCGGTTTCGGCCGTGGCGCTGAGGGGGGCCAGCAAATCCTGCAGACCGGTGTCGTTGGCGGCCAGCGACTGGGCGGCACGCAATTCGCGGCCATAGGGACGGCCGGCGATCAGGGCCGACTGCAACTGACCCACGGCGATGATCAGCGCCTCGCCCACGGCGCCCATCTGGCGGCGGGTTTCCAGCATGGTGATGCGCGGGATCACTTCCGCCGTGACCTCCTCCAGCGTTTCGACGCGGTTGGTCAGCGGCTCGATATCCACCTTGGCCTGCCTGCGCGCTTCCAGGGCGGCCACGCGGTCGGTCAGATCGGTCAGGTCGGCATTGTCGGTGGTGGCTGCCGGCACCGGTTCGCTGTCGGTTCCGGCGGGAATATCCTCCCGCGCGGCAACATTGATATCCCCACCCAGCTTCTCCTCCAGCGCGTCCTGACGGCGGGAGAGCGCATCGAGCGTGGATTTCAGCTTCTGCTGCTGCGTCTCCACCGCCGCGATGCGGTCGGACAGGGGCGACAGGTCGGCTTCACCGGTGACGGCGGGCGCGGGCATGGTCAGCTGACGCCAGAAGCCGTAGCCCGACAGGCCGGCCGCGCCCAGCGCGATCAGCAGCGCGGTTCCACCCAGCAGGGCGCCACCACCACCACCCGGACGGGCCGGCGTCGGGTTTGGCGCGGGCCTGGCCGCAGCGGGCGGCGGCGGTGGAGAGGGCGGGGGGCTGCTGGCGGCGATGTCGCGTTCCAGATCCTCCAGGCTCATGCGCGGGCCCGTATTGCCGGTCTTGTCTGCGTCACTCATCCTCAACTCCCCTTCACCGCCGGCAGCAGGGCCAGCAGGCTGGCCGCGTCCGGTCTGGCCGCAATGCGCCGGTCGGCAAAACCGAAACCGTTGGCGGCCTGTGCCACGGCGGCCGACAGGCACAGGGCCGTCCAGCCGCTTGCCAGCGGTGACAGCCCGGCCTTTTCCGCCAGCCTAACAAAGCTGGCGGCCGTTCGCGGCGAAAAAAGCGTCACATAGGCCACCTGCCCGTTGCGCAGGGCGGTCAGCGCCGCGTCAGGCAGGGCCGTGGCCTCCACCGCGCGATAGGCGGTCAGCCGGGTGATTTCCACGCCCGCCGGGGTCAGGTCACCCGCCAGATCGGCCCCGGCCACATGCAGCACGCGGCGCAACCCGGCCCCTGTCAGCAGTAGCGACAGGTCGGCAACGTCGCCATCGGCACTGTGGACATCGGCGAAACCCAGATCGCGGGCCAGGACCGCCGTGCGCGCGCCCACCGCGTAAAGTGGCAGGTCGCGCCGCATGCTGCGCCCCGCCAGGGCCCGCACCCCGTTGGCCGAGGTGACGGCCACGCCGTCGAACCCCGTCAGGTCCAGGGGCGGCCCCGGCACCGGTTCGATGGTCAGCATGGGGGCGAGGACGGGCTGATGGCCCAGCAGCCGGATGGAATCGGCCGTCTCCGCCGCACCGGGTTCGGGCCTTGTGACCAGGACGCCGGTCACACCACCGGCCCGTCGGGGTTGATCCCAGCGAAGAAGGCGGCCGGCAGCTTGGATTTCAGTTCCTGCCCCGCATCCACACCCAGGGCCAGGGCGTCGGTGGCCAGACCGGCGCGGCCCGTCGTGAACCATTGCTGCCCGTCGGGCCGGATGACCAGCGCCTTCAGCGACAAGGCCTCGCCGTTGATCAGGGCGAGCGCGGCGATGGGCGTGCGGCACGACCCGTCCAGCGTGGCCAGAACGCCGCGCTCCGCCGTCACCCGCAGTTCGGTCGTGCGGCAATTCAGGGCGCGGACCCAACCGTTGGTGCGGTCGTCATCCAGGCGGGTTTCGATGCCGATGGCACCCTGGGCCACCGCGGGCAGCATCTGGTCTTCCGACAGCACGCCCGTGGCGCGGTCAGCCAAGCCCAGCCGGTTCAGCCCGGCCATGGCCAGCAGTGTGGCATCCACATGCCCTTCCTCCAGCTTGCGCAGGCGGGTCTGGACATTGCCGCGCAGGGCCGCCACGCGCAGGTCCGGCCGGCGCATCAGCACGATGGCCTGCCGACGCAAGGATGCCGTGCCGACCAGGGACCCGGCCGGCAGCTCATCCAGGCTGGCGGCCTTGGGGCTGAACCAGGCGTCGCGGTGATCTTCACGCGGCAGATAGGCAATGATGCCCAGGCCATCGGGCAGGCTGGTCGGCACATCCTTCATGGAATGCACGGCCAGATCGACGTTGCCATCCAGCAATGCCTGCTCGATCTCCTTCGTGAACAGGCCCTTGCCGCCGGCCGCACTCAAGGTGCGGTCCAAGATGCGGTCGCCCTCCGTCTTGAAGGTGACGATCTCGATGGCGCCTTCCCCCGCCAGTTCCGGGAAGGCGGCGGCCAGACGGTCGCTTGTTTCGTGGGCCTGCGCCAGCGCCAGGGGGCTGCCGCGCGTGCCGATGCGGAGTAGGGCTGTCATGGGCCCTTCATTAGCGCGGATTCGGCGCGCGGGGAAGTCGGCGCGCTTCGTCAAGGCGGATCAGGCCACGGAGCCGGTTCCCCGCTGCTCTTCCTCGGCGATCAATTCTTCTATTACCTGGATGGCCCCGCTGATCCGCATCATCGTGGCATCCAGATCGCGCAGCCGCTGTTCCAGGGCCTGGCGCTGCTGCTTTCCGCTTTCAAGCTCCTGCCTCAAATTGTCGACGCGGGCCTTCATTATGGAGATCATGGCGGTGCTTTCAGAACGAGGGCAGTCTCGGATGGTCGCGAAAGATATATGACATTCTCGTCTAGGTCGCAATGCGCCGCGAGCCATCCGATTCGGCCTTGGCTGGGTTGTCGCGGCAACCTTGCCGTTACGAACGCGGACGCTTAGGTTCTGCGCCATGAAAGTCCTCGGCATCGAAACAAGCTGTGATGAAACCGCCGCCGCCATCGTGGAAAGCGATGGGGAAGGGCCGGGCCGCGTCCTGTCCAATGTGGTGTTGAGCCAGTTGGACGATCATCGCCCCTATGGTGGCGTCGTGCCGGAAATCGCCGCCCGCGCCCATCTCCAGCACCTGGATCGGCTGGTGCGTCAGGCGCTGGACGATGCCGGTGTGGGCCTGGGTGACCTGGACGGGGTGGCAGCGACGGCCGGGCCCGGCCTGATCGGCGGGGTGATGGTGGGGGTGATGACGGCCAAGGCCATCGCCGCCGTCACCGGTCTGCCCTTCATCGCCGTCAACCATCTGGAGGGCCACGCCCTGACGGCGCGCCTGACCCACGGGGTCGCCTTTCCCTTCCTGCTGCTGCTGGTGTCGGGCGGGCATTGCCAGTTGCTGGCCGTGGAAGGGGTGGGGAAGTTCCGCCGTCTGGGCACCACCATCGATGATGCGGTGGGTGAGGCCTTTGACAAGTCGGCCAAGATCATGGGCCTGGGCTATCCTGGCGGGCCTTTGATGGAAAAGGCCGCGGCGAGTGCCACCCATCCCGGTCGCTTCGACCTGCCCGTGCCCATGAAGGGCCGGCCCGACTGTGATTTCAGCTTCTCCGGCCTGAAGACGGCCGTACGCCGGCATGTGGAGATGCTGGGTGGGACCCTGACCGATGCCGACCGCGCCGATCTGGCCGCATCCTTCCATCAGGCGGTGGGTGACAGCCTGATCGACCGCTGCAAGCGGGCCATGGCGCAGTTCCGCGCGGATTTTCCCGAAGGCTGCACCCTGGTCGTGGCCGGCGGTGTCGCGGCCAATCAGGTGTTGCGCGGCCGGCTGATGGACCTGTGCCGGCGGCAGCGCTTTGATTTCGTGGCCCCGCCGCTGGGCCTGTGTACCGACAATGGCGCCATGATCGCCTGGGCCGGGCTGGAACGGCTGCGGCTGGGCCTGACGGACGGGCTGGACTTCGCGCCCCGTCCGCGCTGGCCCCTGGACCCCGGCGCCAAGGCTGCGCCGTTCGCGGGCGTGAAGGCTTAATCCCCCAGGGCTGCCCCGTCGCGGCGGGGGTCGGCGCCACCCTGAATGCCCTTGGGGGTGACGCGGATGACGTGGATGCCGCTGTTGGTGCCGTCGCGCTTTACCTGGTGTCCCATGGCGGTCAGGGCGGCGGCCAGGCTGTCGGCAGCGGCTGTGCTTTCCACCATGGTGGGGCCGTTGCGGTTCAGCAGGATGGGCAGGTTCACGGCCGCCTGCGGGTCCAGGTCCCAGTCCAGCATGGCGACCAGCGTTTCCACGACATAACCGATGATGGCTGTACCGCCGGGTGAGCCCACGGCGATGATGGGCTTGCCGTCCTTGTCGAACACAATGGTGGGCGCCATGGAGGACCGGGGACGCTTGCCCGGCCCCGGCGCATTGGCGACGGGCTTGCCATCCTTGGTGGGGATGAAGGTGAAGTCGGTCAACTGGTTGTTCAGCACGAAGCCGGCAGCCATGATCCCTGACCCGAAGGCGAATTCGACCGATGTCGTCATCGACACCACCCGCCCGTCATCATCGATGATGGAGAAATGCGAGGTGGAGGGGATGTCCGGCCCGTCCGCAGCAGGGTAGAGCGCGCCCGTGCGGAAGGGCGGATTGCCGGGTGCCACCGGCCCCTTGGCCGCCTGCACCGGGTCGATGGCCCCGGCCCGGCCGGCAATATAGCCCCGGTCGATCAGGCCGCGCACAGGCACGGAGACCTGATCGGGATCCCCGACAAAGGCTTCACGATCGGCATGGGCCAGACGGCTGGCCTCCATCAGCAGGTGCCAGGATTGCGGATTATCCTTGCCCAGGGCCTTCAGATCATATTGCGACAGCATGCCCAGGATCTGCAGGATGGCGATGCCGCCGGACGAGGGCGGGGCCATGCCGCAGACTTTCCAGACCCGGTAGGGCACGCAGATTCCGTCCCGCTCCACCGACCGGTAGGTGGCCATATCCTCCAGGCTCAACACCGGGGTGCCGCTGTCGCCGGCAGCTTCCTGCAGCCGCTTGACGATGGCCTTGGCGATGGGGCCGCGATAGAAGGCGTCGGGACCGGCCGCGGCCAGCAGGCGCAGGGTCAGGGCCTGTTCCGGCATGGGGATGCGTTCCCCCAGCGCCGGCGGGCCGGCGCCATCATGATAATAATAGTGTGTCAGGTCGGTCGACCGCCCCAGCATCTTCTGCCAGTCGGTCAGCACGGTGACGATTCGGGGCCACGCCGGCACGCCGGCATCGGCCAGCGCAATGGCCGGTTCGAACAGGGTGGCCCAGGGCAGCTTGCCATGGGCGGCATGGGCCTGCGCCAACAGGGCCACCACCCCCGGCACGCCCACGGCACGCCCGCGCGGCAACGTGTCGGGAAAGGCCATGGGCTTGCCGTCCGGCCCCATCAGCAGGTTGGCGGTGACGGCAGCACCCGCCTTTTCCCGCCCGTCATAGCTGGTCAGTTTGCCGCCCGGTTCCGCCAGCAGCATGAAGGCACCGCCGCCCAGCCCCGACGATTGCGGCTCTACCAGACCCAGCACCAGCTGGGTGGCAATGGCGGCGTCCACGGCATTGCCGCCCCGGCGCAGCATTTCCCGGCCCGCTTCCGCCGCCAGCGGGTTGGCGGCGACCACCATGTGCCGCTGCGCCGTCACCAGCTCCTTGGGCCGGGGTGCCGATGGCGGCTCCGGTGCCGGGGTGGGCTGGGCCATTGCCGGTGGCAGGGCCAGCCAGACGGAAAGCAGGCCGGTCAGCAGCCGGCGAGTGATCGATCGGGAAACGGGGAACGGCATGACCTGTCCGGGCAAGGGGCGACGGCCCATGGTTGCCCGGTAACAGACCGATGGCAAGCGGAAGGCGGAAAATACAGCATGCACGGTGGCAAAAGGGTGTGCTGTCCGCCATCAGCAACGCCAGGGGGCGCCCGGGCCCCCCGAATCGAAAAGCGGGCCACGAGGGCCCGCTTCTGGACAGTCTTTCAACAGAATTGAGTTCGAGCGCGGAAACCGGAAAACGAACGCAACAGAAGGACTGGAAAGAAGGTGCTTAACGGCAAAAAAGTCCGGCAACGCCATCCGCCGGGATGACGTTGCCAAACCTTTCAACCACTTGACGCAAGAGCGTCAGGGCAACCGGTCAGGAGATCAGAGGATCTCGACGCGGTTGGCCTGCGGGCCCTTCTGACCCATGCTGGTGTGCAGACGCACGCGCTGCTCCGGGGTCAGGGCGCGCACACCCGAACGCTCCAGCGCCGTGATGTGCACGAACACATCCTTGCCGCCGCCGTCGGGGGTGACAAAGCCGAAGCCCTTGTCAGCGCTGAAGAACTTCACAACGCCCTCGATGGTCTCGGTCGGGCCGTTGTCGAAGCTGCGGGCCACGCGCGGGGCGCGCGGGGCGTCGCCGTAGCGGTCACCGCCGAAGCGGTCTCCACCGCCGAAGCGATCACCGCCGCCACCAAAGCGGTCGCCACCGCCACGACGGGCCGGCTGGGCCGTCGAGGTGTCAACGCTGTGGATGGAGGCGACCTGCGGACCCTTCTGACCCTGCGACAGATCGCAGACGATGGTCGTGCCATCGGCCAGGGCGTCATGACCAACGGCCTGGACGACCGAGGCATGCAGGAAGGCATCGGGCGACCCGTCGGACAGGGTCACGAAGCCGAAGCCCTTCGTGGGGTTGTACCATTTGACCGTGGCGGTAACGCTCCGGCGGGTGATCTGCGGGCTCTGCGGAGAACGGCGCTCGTACATGTGGTCTCGAACTCGACTGTCATAGTGTAGGGAACTTCACCGGCGGACCGGCTGCAAGGACAGTACCCTGTTCCGCGCCGCGCGGAAAGCCTATCCGCGAGGAGCCGGTCAAGCAGCCATCCCAACTTGACCCTACACTGGATATCGCGCGGATGCACTATCAAAGCCGCCGATTGTTACCGAATGATAGCAGGGCTGAGGCCGCCGCCACGCAAGGACCGCATGGCACCGCAACCTGATTTTGCCCGCGCTTATGTCGAATTTTTCCATATTTTTGCTGGAAAATACCAGAACTTGTGGTCGCTCTTCACTGGAACGGCTATTAGAAAGGCGCTAAAAGGATTTCAGGTTCGGCGTCGGTTCGTACGCCAAGACTGTTTCCCGCCGCTGGCGGAAAGGCTACTCTTAACCAAGGTCAACCAAGGTCCGCGCCCCACGCACGCATGGCCGCCACCCGCACCACCGAAGACACGGTTTCCCCAACCCCGACGCTGAAGGAGCGATTCCTGGCGTGGTGGGAAGGTATCGACTTGCCGCGGCGGGAAGGGGATGACGGTTCTGACGAGGTGACGGCACCCGGCGAGGTGCCGTCTGCGGATGGCAAGAACTTCAACCGTCGCGGCAAACCGCTATGGACCGCCACCCGTATCGAGGTGGTGGAGAAGATCTGGGGGCCGGGCTTCTCCTCCCCCGGCGGGGACGAGTTCATTCCCACCATCGTGAAGCCGCTGGGCCTGAACCCGGCCATGAGCGTGCTGGATATCGGCGCCGGTCTGGGCGGCGCCAGCCGCGCCATGGCCAAGCAGTACGGAACCTGGGTCACGGGGCTGGAGGCGAATCCGGTCCTGGCGGAAGCCGGCATGTTCCGGTCACAGAAATCCGGACTGGCACGTCAGGCCCCCGTTCAGTCGGCAAACCTGGAGAATTTCGCCTGGACCAAGCGGGTGGATGCCATCTTCTCCAAGGAGACCTTCTATACGATCCGCAACAAGGACAAGCTGATCGACAGCATCGAGGCCATCCTGAAGCCGCGCGGGCAGCTGCTGTTCACCGATTATGTCATCGACCGGGAACAGGCGCGTGGGCGCGATTTCGACGGCTGGATGAACCACGAGCCGGTGGAGCCCCACCCCTGGACGGTGGAGCAATATGCTTCCGCCTTGGCCCAACGGAACCTGGACATCCGCATCACCGAGGATAATTCCGAAATCCAGCGCAGCCTGATCCTGACCGCCATCCAGGAACTGGCCCGGCATCTGGAGACGGTGGCCATGGACCGCGATACCAAGCTGGCGGTGGTGGAAGAGGTGGAGATGTGGGCCCGCCGTCTGGCCGCCCTGTCATCGGGCCTGCGCTACTACCGATTCTATGCCATGAAGCCGGCGGAACTGACCTGATCCCCCGGATGGCGGCGCCCGGCGCCTGAGGGGGCAAATACATACCAAGGTCGGCGACCGCCGGCCCGCGCCACATGGCGCGCAAGCCAAGCCGCCGGATGGCGGCGCCCGGCGCCTGAGGGGGCAAAGTACACATGCGGGTGGGGGTTGCGCGCCATCATGGGTGCATGCGGTTGACAGGGGGCATCGCCGCGACTATGTTCCGCGCCTCGCAAAGAACCGCCTCCAGCGCCAGAGTTTTAATCATGAAGATCGTCAATTCGCTGAAGTCGATGAAGACCCGTCACAAGGCTTGCCGCGTCATCCGCCGCAAGGGCCGGGTCTACGTCATCAACAAGCTGAACCCCCGTTTCAAGGCCCGTCAGGGCTGAGGTCAGGGTGTTTGGATTGGCCGGGGCGGCTTCGTCCCGGCATGTGAGGAACCGCGCCCCTGGGCGCGGTTTTCGCTGTTTGGGGTTCCGTTCGCGCCCGCGCTGACGCATGATTCGGCCCGATCCTGATCGGGAAAGCCCTTCATGCCGTCCATGCCGCCGCCGGACCCTGACATTCTCGCCAAGCGACCGGTATTGCTGGCCCGCCTGCGTGCGGCCGTGCCCGGCGGCGTTATCGCCGACGAAACCTCGCTGCGCGCCTATGATACGGATGCGCTGGTGGCCTATCGGCAGATGCCGATGCTGGTCGTCCTGCCCCGCAACACGGGCGAGGTGGCCGAATCCTTGCGCATCTGTCGCCAGATGGGCGTGAAGGTCGTGCCGCGCGGGGCGGGCACGGGCCTGTCGGGCGGTGCCCTGCCACTGGCCGACGGGGTGCTGCTGGTCCTGTCGAAACTGTCGCGAATCGTGGAGATCGATTACGACAACCGTGTCGTCGTGGCCCAGCCCGGCGTCACCAACCTGGCCATCAGCCAGGCCGTGGCCGCGCGCGGCTTCTATTACGCGCCCGATCCTTCATCGCAGATCGCCTGTTCCATCGGCGGCAATGTCGCGGAAAATTCCGGCGGCGTGCATTGCCTTAAATATGGTGTCACCGCCAACAACCTGCTGGGTGTGGAGTTTGTGACCATGGCGGGGGAGGTGCTGCGCCTGGGCGGCAAGCATCTCGATTCGGCCCACTACGACCTGCTGGGCGTGCTGACGGGGTCGGAGGGGCTGCTGGGTGTCGTCACGGAGGTGACGGTGCGCATCCTGCCCCGGCCGGAAACGGCACGCGCCCTTCTGGTCGGATTCGACCGCACCCATGATGCCGCTGACAGCGTGGCTGCCATCATCGCCGCCGGCATCATCCCGGCGGGCATGGAGATGATGGACCGTCCCGCCATCCATGCGGCGGAGGATTTCGTGCAGGTGGGCTATCCGCGCGATGTCGATGCCCTGCTGATCGTGGAACTGGATGGGCCGGCGGCGGAGGTGGATGCGCTGATCACCCAGGTGGCCGCCATCACCAGCGCCCATGGCGGCCGTCCGCCGCGCCTGTCCACATCCGAATCGGAACGTCTGGCCTTCTGGGCGGGGCGCAAGGCGGCCTTTCCAGCTGTGGGCCGCATCAGCCCGGACTATATGTGCATGGATGGCACCATCCCGCGCAAGGCACTGCCCCAGGTGCTGGCCCGGATGACGGCGATGGAGGCGGAATTCGGCCTGCGCGTGGCGAACGTTTTCCATGCCGGCGACGGCAACCTGCACCCGCTGATCCTGTTCGATGCCAACAAGCCGGGTGAACTGGCACAGGTGGAGGCGTTCGGTGCCGCCATCCTGCGCCTGTGCGTGGAAGTGGGCGGCGTGCTGACCGGCGAACATGGGGTGGGCATCGAAAAGCGCGACCTGATGCCGGTTCAGTTCAGTGAAACCGACCTGGCCGTGCAGACCCGCCTGAAATGCGCCTTCGACCCGGCGGGCCTGCTGAACCCCGGCAAGCAGTTCCCGACCCTGCATCGCTGCGCTGATCACGGCTGGATGCGCAATGGCGGGCCGCAGGCGTTCGAGGCGATCCCGCGGTTTTGAGGGGGGATGGGGAGGTTTCAAGGAAGCCGGCATTCAGGCAGGAGTGATCCTCGGTCTGGTTGTTAATGCATAATTAATATAGTTCTATAGGGTGTATATCCTGACGTAACCAATACGCTCTGCGCGTACAAAATGATGGACGCCGATGCCTGATTGGGACAGGATAGAAATCGACTTGGATCATTTATCTGAGCATCCGGTTTGGGTGATTACGGCCCGCATGTCGGCTGGAATCCTGCGCCTGCTGGGTTTGGTGGAGATGTAGGGAAGACGGTTGCGCATCCAGAATGTGCATGTGGAAGGGCTATCGCCGGGGGCTTTGGGGCGCGCCGGTTTGAATGCCCTGGGCTATGCGTTGATGGAGGTTGCCGATGTCGACGAACTTGTCGTTCAGGGAGCGATTAGAACAACCGGTGCCCGTCCCGGCCGCCGCCCCGCTGCCTTCCGGCTCATCCGCCCATGCGGTTTTGACGCGGCAGGGTCCGTTGGATCGGCCCGTGACGGTGGCGGAGACCTTGCGCAATCTGGGGCTGACCCTGCGCCAGGCCCATACGATCCTGAATCGGCTGGTGGCTGATGAAGCGGTTGTCGTCAGCCTGCCCATGGTTGCCGATCCGGTTGCTACCGCTGCGGACCTTTGGCGGTTGGGTGTCGGAGTTGAATGGCGCCGCGCACCGGACAAGGTGGATGTGAAGGCCATCCGTGGGCGGCTTGGCCTGACACAAGCGGCGTTCGCGGCCCGCTTCGGTCTGGAGCTGGACAGCGTCCGCAACTGGGAGCAGGGGCGCTATGCCCCCGACCCGATCGCCCGAACCCTGCTGAAAGTGATCGACCAGTCACCCGAGGCCGTCGATCGGGTCGTAGCGGCATAGGCATAACCTTTAATAAGGCCGGGTTATCCACAGCCATATTATAGGTTTCGGCTAGATCGGATGGGGGCGGCCCCATGGGACCGCCCCGCACCATTCCTCAGTGCCGGAAGTGGCGCATGCCGGTGAAGACCATGGCCAGGCCGCGTTCATCGGCCGCCGCGATGACTTCCGCGTCGCGCATGGACCCGCCCGGCTGGATCACGGCCGTCACGCCGGCATCCGCCGCGGCCAGCAGGCCGTCGGCAAAGGGGAAGAAGGAGTCGGACGCCACGACTGATCCCTTCGTGCCCGCCTCCGTCAGTCCGGCGGCCTTGGCGGCGTCGGCGGATGCCGCCGCCCGGCGTTTGAGGGAATACGAAAACTCCCTCGCTCGGTCACGATCAAGGGAGTTTCGTATTACTTACTTTTCGCCTTTTCTATAAGAAATAATAAAATGACAATTAGAGGGAGAAAAATAACTAAGCACACGAAAAATGCCTTTTGGCTGCCAAAATAAATGGCCATTATTATAGAATATATCAGGCTTGCATTTATGACAAATACCCAAAATCGTTTTGTCCCAAATTTTGGAAATTTATCGTGCATATATATACACTTTATCTTCAACGTCAGCCGTTGAGTTCGATAACGGAAAATGCGGGGCGGCCCCACCCGGAGGGCCGCCCCGCCTGACGCTCAGTGCCGGAAGTGGCGCATGCCGGTGAAGACCATGGCTAGGCCGCGTTCATCGGCCGCCGCGATGACTTCCGCGTCGCGCATGGACCCGCCCGGCTGGATCACAGCCGTCACGCCGGCGTCGGCCGCGGCCAGCAGGCCGTCGGCAAAGGGGAAGAAGGCGTCAGAGGCCACGACGGACCCCTTGGTGCCCGCCTCGCTCAGGCCGGCGGCCTTGGCGGCGTCGGCGGACTTCCACGCGGCGATGCGGCTGCTGTCCACGCGGCTCATCTGGCCGGCGCCGATGCCGACGGTGGCACCGGCCTTGGCATAGACGATGGCGTTCGACTTCACATGCTTGCCCACGCGGAAGGCGAACAGCAGGTCGGCCAGCTCGGCCTCGGTCGGTGCGCGTTTGGTGACGACTTTCAGATCGGACTGGGTGATGCGGCCATTGTCGCGGGTCTGCACCAGATAGCCGCCGGATACCGACTTCACGGACAGGCCCGGCTCGGCCGGGTTCGGCATGGACCCGGTCAGCAGCACGCGCAGGTTCTTCTTCGTCGCCAGGAAGGCCTTGGCCGCTTCGTCCGCGTCGGGGGCGATCACCACTTCGGCGAACAGCTTGGCAATCTGTTCGGCCGTGGCGGCGTCCAGCGTGCGGTTCATGGCGATGATGCCGCCAAAGGCCGACACGGGGTCACAGGCCAGGGCGCGCGTGTAGGCGTCCAGCAGGTTCTCGCCCTCGGCCACGCCGCAGGGATTGGCATGCTTGATGATGGCGATGGCCGGGCGGTCGAATTCCGACACCAGCTCGAACGCCGCATCCGTGTCGTTCAGGTTGTTGTAGGACAGTTCCTTGCCCTGCAACTGCGTGGCCGTGGCGATGCCGGGGCGCTGGGCGCCGCTCGTGTAGAAAGCCGCCGACTGGTGCGGATTCTCGCCATAGCGCAGCGTCTGACGCAGTTCGCCGCCAAAGGTCAGGCGCTGGGGGTAATCCTCGCCCAACTGACCGGCGAACCAGCGGGAGATGGCGGCGTCATAGGCACCGGTACGGGCATAGGCCTTGGCCGCCAGTTTGCGGCGGAAGGACAGGGTCGTCTGACCGTCATGGGCGTCCAGCTGGGCCAGCAGCTCGGCATAGTCCGACGCATCGGTGATGACGGACACGAAGTCGTGGTTCTTGGCCGCACCGCGGATCAGGGACGGGCCCCCGATATCGATATTCTCGATGCAGGTCTCGAAATCCGCGCCCTTGGCCACGGTGGCTTCGAACGGGTACAGGTTCACGACGACCAGATCGATGCCGGGGATGTCATGGGTGGACATCGCCTCGGTATGGGTCGGGAAATCACGGCGGGCCAGGATGCCGCCATGGATCTTCGGGTGCAGGGTCTTGACCCGGCCGTCCATCATCTCCGGGAAGCCGGTATGGTCGGACACTTCCGTCACGGCAATGCCGACATCGGCCAGCGCCTTGGCGGAGCCGCCCGTGGACAGGATGTGAACGCCGCGCGCGGCCAGTGCCTTGCCCAGATCGATCAGGCCCGTCTTGTCAGAGACGGAGATGATGGCACGGCGGATGGGGACGAGATCGATGCTCATGGTCGTGGATCCTGGCGGATGATACGGGATGCAAAGAGGACCGGGCCGATCCATCTGGACCGGCCCGGGGTGAATGCCGACCTGATCGGCGTTAACTGTCTATATCGCTGCCTTCGCGGCGCAGGCCCCATTTGACCAGGGTCTCGCCCAGTTGCGTGAAGCCGCGCAGCACGATCTGGGTGGTCGGCCGCGGTTCGGCGCCCTGTCCCAGATAGATGCTGTCGGTGGTTTCGATCTCCGCCCCGCTGGCGCGGAACTTCCACAAGGCTCCCGACGGCAGACGCAGCAGCAAGGCCGCCTCATCCTCCAGCGTCGCCACGCGCACGCCCGGGTGCAGGTGGAAGCGTACGGTGAATTCATGGCCCGGCGTGCCGGTCAGCTTGTCCTGACCGCGCAGATCCTCCCCGCTTTCGGCCAGGAACAGGCGGCGGTGATGAATCATGCCGCCCCGGTCGAAATAGCCGTCATGATGGGCATCGACCAGCGTGCCTTCCTCCGCATCCTGGCGCAGGCAGGTCACCTTCTGCGGCCGGCGGCCCAGCCCGCCCTCGTCATTGATGCCGCTGGAGTTGATGTCGTCGATGGTCAGCGTGGAATGAGCCGCCGTCGCCGCCAGCGCTGCGCGCCACACACCCTGGTCCCCCGGATGGGCGCCGCAATTCACGATCAGCCGTTCGCGCCCGATGCTCATCTCGAACGACAGGGTGCCGGCATGGGCATGCTCGTCCAGGCCAGGGGCCGGCGGCACGCCGACATCCATCAGCACGCAGGTGCGGCCGGCGGTGATGCGTTCGAACCCGATATGCGGCGTGGATTTCAGCGGTCGGCCGCGTGCATCGGCCTGGCCCAGGACCGTGTCGATCAGCACCGCTTCGCCTTCCTGCGCGCCGTTGAACAAGGCAAGGCCCCCGTCGCCATGGCGGAAGAAACGCAGGGTCGGTGTCATGCGGTCGATGGCGTGCTGCAGCGCCTCCGGCACGTCGGCACGGGCCGCGCGGAAGCAGCCGCGCATATCGATCAGATGGCGCAGCACCAGAAGCTGGCTGGCCGGTGAATGTTCGACATGGCCGCCATCGGGCAGCACCTGCTTGGGCAACTCCCGCGTCAGCAGGGCGCGGGCGCGTTCCGTCACGCGCGACAGGCCGGGCAGGCACAGGCCGCCATAGACCATGCCCTTGATGGCAGTGATCAGGGGTTCCCCTTTCAGCCGGCCGGGAACGGTATGTTCCAGGAAGCGGACCTGCCGCGCCAGACTGTCGAACACGCGCAACCGCAGCTGGTCATCGGCGCTGGCCAGGAAGAAATCATGCTGGCCGATCCAGGCGGTGATGCGCGTCGCCACCAGATCCGGGGCCCAGGCCACGGGGTGCCAGCGCCGGCCGAACAGGTCCAGCCAATGGCTGACCAGCACGCGGGCCTGCCGGCGGGCGGCGTCGCCCCCCGTGGCGCGCAGATGCCGCAGCCAGTCGAACCCGTGCATCTCCGCCAGCCAGGGCGCCGAGGCCGACGGCTCCAGCCAGGGCGGCAATTCGCCCGCGAAGCTCTGCCCGGCGAAACGGAAGCGGTTGTTCAGCAGTTCCTGGCCGCGATGGGCGTCACCGGGCCAGGGGTCGGGCGGCACGAAGCCCAATTGCGCCGGCGCCGGCCCGGACAGGGCCATCATCTGGTAAAGCGCGGTGCCGCGGTACCAGCCGCCGGAGCCGGGCTTGAAACGCTTATGCGCAGCACCCGCCGTCATCGTGTCCGATCAACCGTTCTGGCCGCGCAGGGCGCGCATATTGGCCGCATAGGCCGATGGCCCGCCGACGAAAGTGGCCGTGCCCGCCACCAGGACATCGGCACCGGCCGCGATACACAGCTTTGCCGTCTCGACATTCACGCCGCCATCGACCTCCAGATCAATGGCGCGGCCGCCCTGGGCCTCTGACACCGCATTGATGCGGCGGCGCAGTTCCGTGATCTTGGGCAGTTGCGAGGTGATGAAGCTCTGCCCGCCAAAGCCGGGATTGACCGACATGACCAGCACCAGATCGACATCGCCCAGCAGGTAATCGACCATGGACAAGGGCGTGTGCGGATTAAGCACGATCCCCGGCTTCTTGCCCAGGCTGCGGATCAGCTGCACCGTGCGGTGCGGGTGCGGGCCGGCCTCGGGGTGGAAGCTGATGATATCCGCGCCGGCGTCGGCAAAGGCCTGCACAAACGGGTCGACGGGTGCGATCATCAGATGCACGTCGAAAATCTTCGCTGTGTGCGGGCGCAGGGCCTTCACGACACCGGGGCCGATGGTGATGTTGGGCACGAAATGCCCGTCCATCACGTCGATATGGATGTAATCGGCACCGGCCGCATCAATGGCGCGCACTTCCTCGCCCAGTCGGGCAAAGTCAGCGGACAGGATGCTGGGGGCGATCTTCACGGGCATGGTCGTCATGGCGGGCTTGGTACCAATAAGCGCGCGCGCAGACAAGCCGGGTTCGGCGCATGAAAGGGCGGTTCCGGGCACATGGCGGCACCCGGAACCGTGCTTCCGTCCGGCGTTACTTTACCGGATACAGCCATTGCAGTCCCTGGATCAGCCCGACAGGGAAGGTCGTTTCGTGGAAAGTGCCGGCGGACACGTCCGATATCACCTGCAAACCCGGATATTTTCGGGCGCGCAGGCGCTTTGCCATTTCCTGCTGGTCGCCGACCATGTCGTTTTCACGGTTATAGCGGCTGTCCTTCGATCCCGGCTTCACCGTCTCGAACGATCCGGTCATCATATAAAGTCTGGCCTTCAGGTCCTTGTGTGTCTTGGCATAGTCGGTCTCCAGCCTCCACAGCGCATGGTCGGCGTACCAGATGGACGGGCTGGTCAGGATATAGCTGCTGAAATGCTGGGGCTGGGTGAACAGAACCCACAGGCCGAACAGGCTTCCATAGGACTGCCCCACCAGGGTGCGGCGCGTGGGGTCGATGCGATAGGCACCTTCGATCACCGGCAGGGTCTGTTTCACCAGGAAATCCAGATAGGCCGCTGCCCCGCCCGAAACACCTGACAGGCTGGTGTCGACCCAGGGTGTCAGGTCGCGGCGCCGCGCGTCGGCCGGCGGCTCCCCCTTGGCGTTCGCAATGCCGACAATGATGAATTCCTCCAGCCGTTTCTGGCTGTGGCCCAGGGCGCTGATCCCGGTGGCGACCAGGAAGGTGTAGCCGCCGTCGGTCATGTACAATACCGGGTAGCGTTTTCCGGCATTCTTAGGCTCGGCATAGCCTGGCGGCACCCGCACGAACAGCTCATAGGTCCGGCCCGACACGGTGTCGCGGATGCTGTGGGTCGCGCTGCGCTCCATCTGATAGGCGGGCGGCGCGTCTTGGGCCTGGATCGTTGGCGGGGCGAGCAGCAGGGCGGCGGCCAGCAGCCAGGGCAAACGCATCGGCGGTATCTCATTCAGGTTGAATTCAGGTGGGTTACTTAGATTTCCTCTCAATCCCCGGTCAAGCCGATACGGCGCCGGTTGACGTCAAACCGCCGACAACCCACTCTGTTGTCACAGCCGATCACCTGCCAGAGGCGGCCATGGATAGCGTCAACCTTGCCGATGTCGCCAGCAACCTGAACCGCCTGATCGAGCGGGCGGCAGCGGGGGAGGAGATCATCATCTACCGCGCCGGCCGCCCCGTGGCCCGGCTGCTGCCGGCTGCCGGTGAGTTGGCCGCCAGCCAGGCGCAGGGCCCCCGCTCGTTCGGACAATTGGCTGGCCGTATCGTGATCCGGGATGACTTTGACGATCCCTTGCCGGAGGAAATCGCGAAGGCGTTCCGGGGCGAAGGGCCATGAGGCTGTTGCTGGATACGCATATATTGCTTTGGACGGCGGGCAACCCTGATCGCCTATCCTTGACGCTCCGGCAGGTGTTGGCCGCGCCGGAGAATCAGCTTTATTTCAGTATTGCGAGCGTCTGGGAGATTGCCATTAAAGTGGCAAGCAATCGGCTGGTTTTCCCGCTGGCAGAGCTCTCACAGACCTTGGCTGCGCAGCGTTTGACTTTGCTGGACATCACCATGCCCCACGCCCTGGCTGCGGCGGCCCTGCCGCCGCACCACAATGACCCGTTCGACCGTATGTTGATCGCGCAGGCCAGGATAGAGGCTTTGATGCTGGTGACGGCCGATCGCATCATTCCAACCTATGACGTGCCAATCCTGTCGGCGCGGATGTGAGAAAGGCGGTGGGCCATGGTGGAGGTGCATGTCATCCCGGCGCTGACCGACAATTACATCCACGTCGTGCATGACGCCGCCCACGGCCTGACCATCGTCGTCGATCCGGGAGAGGCGGAGCCGGTGCGCACCTTCCTGTCCGCCCGAGGCTGGCGCCTGACCCATATCCTGAACACCCATCACCATGGCGACCATATCGGCGGCAATGCCGACCTGCGGGCCGACAGCCATGCCATGCTGATCGGCCCACGGGCGGAGCTGGACCGCATTCCGGAGATGGACGCCACCTATGGCGACGGCGACAGCTTCCAGCTGGGCAGCCAGACGGTGCATGTTTTCGATACGCCGGGCCATACACGCGGCCATTGCGCCTTCTATTTCGAGCAGGCGCGGCGGCTTTTTTCCGGCGATACCCTGTTCTCGCTGGGCTGCGGCCGCCTGTTCGAGGGCACGCCCGCCCAGATGTGGGACAGTTTGTTGAAGCTGCGGGCCCTGCCCGGCGACACCATGGTCCATTGCGGGCATGAATATACGGCTGCCAACGGCCGCTTTGCCCTGACCATCGATCCCGACAATGACGCGTTGAAGGCGCGGGTGGAGGAGGTGGGGCGCCTGCGCGCCAAGGGCCTGCCCACCGTGCCCTCGCGTCTGGGGGAAGAGGTGGCGGCCAATCCCTTCCTGCGCGCCGACGATCCGGGCATTGCCACCCGCCTGGGCCTGTCCGCAGCGCCTGTCACGTCCGTCTTCGCCGCCATCCGCAAGGCGAAGGACGACTTCCGGGGCTGATGCCGAAGTCCCATCTTCCCACCCCCAGACAATCCAGAGCTGACCCATGAAGCTGCATTACAGCCAGACCTCCCCCTTCGTGCGCAAAGTGCTGATGGTCGCCTATGAGATCGGCATCGCCGACCGGATCGAACTTTGCCCCACCGATGTCTGGTCCCCCAACAGCACCGTCGCGCGTGAAAATCCCCTGTCCAAGATCCCGACCCTGCTGACCGAAGATGGCCTGGTGCTGTTCGACAGCCCCGTCATCGCCGAATATCTGGACAGCCTGCATGACGGCCGCAAACTGTTCCCGCCCGCCGGGCATGATCGCTGGGTGGCGCTGCGCCAGCAGGCGCTGGGCGATGGTATCTGCGATGCGGCCGTGCTGCGCCGGATGGAAAGCCTGCGCCCGCACAGCCTGCAATCCGCCGACTGGGATACCCGGCAGCGCACGGCCACGCTGCGCGCCCTGGACCGGCTGGAGGTGGAGGCAAAGGACCTGCCGCCGGCCGACCAGCCGACCATCGGCGGCCTGTCCATCCTGGCGGCCCTGGGCTATCTGGATTTCCGTTTCGGTCATGAACATTGGCGCACAGGGCGCTCCGCCCTAGCCCACTGGTTTGAAACGGTATCGAAACGGACCAGTTTCCTGGCTACCCTTCCGCCAACGGAATGAAGATGGACATGTTGACGCCGGAACAGATCATCGACCTGCTGGGCATGAAGCCCCACCCGGAAGGGGGCCATTATGTGGAAACCTTCCGGGCTGCGGCGCAAGGCGGCGGCAGGGCGGCGCATACGGCCATCTATTTCCTGCTGCGGGCGGGGGAGTGCTCGCACTGGCACCGGGTGCTGGACGCGGACGAACTTTGGCATTTCCATGCCGGGTCGCCCCTGGCGTTGCGCCTGTCGGCCGATGGGCGGGAAAGCGAAACCCGGTATCTGGGCGCCGATCTGGCCGCCGGTCAGCGGCCCCAGATCCTGGTCCCGGCCGGCCATTGGCAGGCAGCATCCAGTCTGGGGGGCTGGACCCTGGTCGGCTGCACCGTGGTCCCGGGCTTCGAATTCTCGAAGTTCGAAATGGCGCCGCCGGGATGGGAACCGGGGTCCCCGGTTCTCTTCGCTTAAACCGTCTCCGTCTTGAACGGCCTTGTCATCAGCGCGTCGATGATATCGTCCAGCTGCGCGCCATGGTTCAGCAGGGCATCGACCGCCTGGCACAGCGGCATGTCCACGCCCTTGGCCGCCGCCAGTTTGGTGACGGCGCGGGCAGTATAGACGCCTTCGGCCACCGACCGCCGCTCGCCCAGCACCTCCCCCAGCGTGCGGCCCTGGCCCAGGGCCGCACCCAGCGACATGTTGCGCGATTGCAGGGATGAACAGGTCAAGGTCAGGTCACCCAGACCCGACAGGCCCATCAGCGTTTCGGCCCGTGCGCCCAGCCGTGCGCCCAGGCGGGCGATCTCCGCCAGGCCGCGGGTGATCAGGGCGGCGCGGGCATTGTCGCCCAGATGGCGGCCATGGACGATGCCGCAGGCGATGGCCAGCACATTCTTCACGGCCCCGCCCACCTGCGCCCCGATCAGATCGTCGGACAGATAGGGGCGGAAGGTGCGCCCGCCCAGGGCAGCCAACAGCTTCTGGCCCAGCCCTGTGTCGCGGATGGCCAGCGTCACGGCCGTGGGCAGGCCCTTGGCCACTTCCGCCGCGAAGGTGGGGCCGGACAGCACCGCCAGCGGATGGTCACCCAGTTCCGCCTCCGCCGCCTCGCTCATCAGGCAGCCTGTATCGATCTCGATGCCCTTGGCGCAGATGACCAGCGGCACGCCCGGCTTCAGGTCGGGTTTCAGCGTGCGGCAGGCGGCGCGCAGATGCTGGGCCGGGGTGACCAGCAGGATGGCGTCGGCGTCGGCCGCTTCCGACAAGTCCGCCGTTGCCCGGATGGCCCGGTCCAGCGCGATGCCGGGCAGGAACAGGCTGTTCTCGTGCCGGCTGTTCACGCTTTCCACCACGTCGGCCTCGCGGGCCTGCAACACCACCTCGGCCCCGGCGCGCGCCGCCGCCATGGCCAATGCCGTGCCCCAGGCTCCCGCCCCGATCACACCGATGCGCCGCATGGGTCCGTTCCCCTCTTCCAATACTTCATCCGGGGCATGGCAGCGCCCGTTCCTGCACAGGCTTAGCGCGCGGACAGACAAAAATAAACAGGGCCGGGCGACATCGGCCACCCGGCCCTGGCTTTGACGCAGGATGCCGCCCCTTACTGCTGTGCGGCAGAGGCCTGGATCTGGCAGTTCTGGCCGCGGGTTTCGCATTGCTGCAGGGCGGCGGCACGCGCCTCCTCCTCGCTGTCGCGCACGACCCAGCCAAAGGCGCCGTCGTCGGACGTGGCCAGGGCCTTGGCCCCCTGCGCCTTTTCGTAATCGGCCAGGACCTCTCCCTTCAGGTCGGCGGCGTCGATATGGTTGCGGGCGACTTCACCCAGCGCCGTACCGCCGGCCACCGCCTGGCCATCGACGGAGATGACGCGGCAGGTTTCGACCGACACCTCGGCGCAGCGCGCCAGGGCGGCCACGCGCGCCTCGCTGCTGTCCACGCCGGAACTGTAGCCCACGGCACCGTCATCGGCGATGGCCAGTGCCTTGTGGCCCGGCAGCTTTTCATAGAATGCGATGGCCTCCTGGCCCACGCCGCTGAGATTGTCCAATGCCTTGTCCGGCGCGCTGGCGGCCAGGGCCAGCACGGGCAGGGCCAGGGTGATGGCCGTGGCGGTCAGGGCGGTCTTGATGGTCTTCATTGTTGCCTCCTCGCTTCTCGGACCAGCCCGCCCGGTGTCGGGCGGCGTCAACAGCCCAACATCAGGCGGATGGCTGGGTTCCCGGCCCGGTGTCGATGTCATGAAATCACCTTGCTTTGGCCGGATTGGCCTTAATCCCGCCACCGCTGCGCCATTGGCAGAGGGCCGGCCGACGGGCATGATGGGTGTTCATCCGCAATAAGAGCGGGGAGGGGGTGACCATGCGCCTGTTCGACGATGCCATCGCACCAACACCGCGCCGCGTGCGCATGTTCCTGGCCGAGAAGGGGTTGGAGATCGACCGGGTGCCGGTCACCATCGGCAAGGGGGAACATCTGTCCCCCGATTACCGGGCCAAGGTGCCCAGCGGCCGGGTGCCGGCCCTGGAACTGGACGATGGCACGGTGATCAGCGAAAGCGTCGCCATCTGCCGCTATATCGAGGAACTGCATCCCGAACCCAATCTGATGGGCCGTGACGCCAAGGAACGCGCCCTGATCGAGATGTGGCAGCGGCGGATGGAGTTCGAGCTGCTGCTGCCCTTTGCCGGCGTCTTCCGCCATACCCACCCCAAGATGGCGGCCCTGGAACAGCAGGTGCCTGCCTATGCGGAGGTGCAGAAGCCGCAGGCGGAAAAACGGCTGGCCCGGCTGGACCGCGACCTGTCGCTGACCCGGTACGTGGCCGGGGACCGGTTCACGATTGCCGACATCACAGCCTTCACCACCCTCACCTTCTTCCCACGCCTGTGTGGTATCAGCATCGATGACCGTTATCCGCATGTGCGTCGCTGGCTGGATGACATATCGGCACGGCCGTCGGCGGCGGCCTGAACAATCCTATCCGGGTATCTCCATCGGACAGGTTGTTGAAATGCGGCCATAATTCGGCTTTGGTAAAGGCGATTTCTCAACGACTTCCTGCTAGACATTGATAATCATCGCCTTTAGCTTGGCGACAACGCGGGACGTTTTTCAGGTCGAAGGGGGATTGGGGCATGGCATTGACGACCATCTGGCGGCGATCGGCTACCTCTTCCAAGCGGCTGGTTACGGCCGCTGCGCTTGCCGCCCTGGTCGCCATCGCCTCGCCCCTGGCAGCCCTTGCCAAATACGCCTCCATCGTCATCGACGCCAAGACGGGCGAAGTGCTGCACGAAGCCAGCGCGGATACGCGCAACTTCCCCGCCAGCATGACCAAGATGATGACCCTGCATCTGGCCTTCGATGCCCTGGATGCCGGCAAGCTGCGCCTTAACCAGACTTTGCCCGTGTCGCGCCATGCCTCCTCGATGGAACCCAGCAAGCTGGGTCTGCAGCCGGGTGACACGATCACGGCCGAACAATGCATCCTGGCCCTGGTGACGAAGTCGGCCAATGACTGCGCCGTCGTCCTGGCCGAAGCCCTGGGCGGCAGCGAGCCGAATTTTGCCCGCATGATGACGGAGCGTGCGCGGCAGCTGGGCATGACGCGGACCACCTTCCGCAATGCCTCGGGCCTGCCCAATGCCGGCCAGCTGTCCACCGCGCGGGATTTTGCCCGATTGGCGCAGAGCCTGATCTATGACCACGCGAAATACTATCCGTACTTCGCGACCCGCAGCTTCACCTACAAGGGTGGGGTGAATATCAACCATAACCGTCTGATGACGCGCTATGACGGCATGGACGGTCTGAAGACCGGTTATATCCGGGCTTCCGGTTTCAATCTGGCCGCATCGGCCGTGCGTGACGGACGGCGACTGATCGGCGTCGTGTTCGGTGGCCAGACCGGGACCTGGCGCGACAATCACATGGCTGATCTGCTGGACGATGCCTTCACCGGCAAGCGGGTGGCCCCGATGCTGGTGGCTTCCAACCAGTCGAAGCCCGCCAAGGGCAAGGCGCGCAAGCCGGCACCGGCAGCCGATGAAGGCGTGGTGGCCGCCGTGTCCAGCAGCATTGTCGGCACCGCCAATGCCGCCCCGGTTCAGGCCAGCGTTGCCGCCGCCCCGCGTGCGGCCGGGGGCTGGGCCATCCAGGTCGGCGCCTATAATGACAAGTCGCTGGGCCAGCGCGCCGTCAGCCAAGCCACACAGCGGGCCGGCACGCTGCTGGACAATGCCACACCGCAGGTGATGGAAGTGTCCACGTCTAAGGGTTTGCTCTACCGCGCCCGACTGGTCGGGCTGGATGAAAAGACGGCCCGCCGTGCCTGCGCGCAACTGGCCAAGTCTGGCCAGAACTGCCTGACCCTGCCGCCGTCGGCCGGTCTCTGACCTGGACAGGCCCCATTCGACATCCTGTGCGGCACGGCCCGTCCCCATGACGGGCCGTTTGCATTTGTTGCGCTGTAATCGATGTCTTTTTGTCCCATTGGCGTACCGTTCCCCGCTTGCCCGTTGACGCGGCCGGGCTTTGGTCCGTAAAAGCTGCAATGTTGTTAACCATATGCAGTTCCCCGCCTGTCGGCGGGATCAGGCCCCCGCGGACGAATGACGGGTGGCGAGGATTGGGGAATGGATCGGGTGCAGACCATTGCGGTCATCGAGGATGAGGTCGATCTTCGTCAACTCCTGACCGGATTCCTGGACAGTCATGGTTATCGGGTTGTCGCGGCCCCGGATTGGGCGACCTTCCGCCAGCAGTTGGCTGTGCAGGAGCCGGATCTGGTCATCCTGGATATCGGGCTTCCCGATGCCAGCGGTTATGAGATCATGCAATGGCTGCGTGAACGGCCGGCCGGCGGTCCCTCCATCATCATCGTCACCGGCGCCAGCAGCCCGCAGGACCGTTCCATGGGGCTGGATCGTGGCGCCGATGATTATGTCTGCAAGCCGTTCGATCTGGGTGAACTGCTGTCGCGGGTCCGGGCCGTCCTGCGCCGGACGGCACCGGCCAAGACCGCCGTCGGCAGCGCCGGGCAGGACCTGCATCTGCGCTTCGGCCCCTGGCTGCTGAAACGGGATGAACGTGTCCTGATCCATGAGGCTGAACAGCGCGTCGTCGATCTGACGGCCATGGAATTCGATCTGCTGCTGGTCATGGTGCAGCGCCCGCATCAGGTCCTGTCGCGGGAGGATCTGCTGCACCTGGCCCATACCCGCCGCGCCGACCCGTTCGACCGGGCCATTGATGTGCGTATCACGCGCCTGCGCAAGAAGCTGGAAATCAACCCCGCGCATCCCGGCTATATCCGGACCATCCGCGGCTGCGGCTATCTGTTCGATCCCGATGGCACGGTTTAAGGCTTGTTGCGCCCCAGCCGCCGGACCGCATCCACGGCCACGGCTGCCGCGTGCAGGGCCGCCGTGGCCGCCCGGTTGATGATGGCGATTTCCCCGCGATAGATCTGGGCCAGGGCGGCCCGCATGCTGCCGATGCCGTTTTCGGCCAGGGTGTGGAAGCGCCGGGCGCTGACCAGCCAGATGGGGCTGAACAGCCAGGACAGCGCGATCACGGTCACCGCCAGCTGGTGTGCCTGGGCGTCAATGGCGGCGATCGACAGGCCGGCGGCCGACAGCACGAAGCTGAATTCGCCCAGGCCGCCCATGATGACCCCGGCGGGAAAGGCCCGTTCCCACGGCTCGCCCAGCAGGTGCAGGGTGGCGACATTGATGGCCGACTTCACCGCCGTCACCGCGAACAGGACCAGCAGCACCTCCGCCAGGTTCCGCCAGACGAAGCCCAGATCGATCATCAGGCCGATGGACAGGAAGAAGACGACGATCAGGACCGACTGGATGGGGCGCGTGGCCCGCAGCGACAGGGCGCGGCCGTCAGAATTGCCCAGCATGAAGCCGGCGATAAAGGCGCCGAATGCCGCCGACAGGCCGACGACGCCCGTGGCCGCCGCCATGGTGAAGCAGAAGGCCAGTGCCGCCAGGGGAATGACCTCTTGGTTGCGCTTGAACCACTCGCCATGGGGGACGGTCAGCCGGTCATGACGGGACAGGAACCAGACCAGCCCGCCCAGGGCCGCCATGGCCGCCCCCAGCTTGGCCAGCACGGCGACCGACAGGCCACCACCGCTGCCCATGCCGTTGGTGATCAGCAGCAGGGGCACGAAGGCCAGATCCTGCGCGATCAACACGCCGACGGTGACGCGGCCCGTCTCCGTCTTCAGCTCCCCCACATCCTCCAGCATCTTGATGGCGACGGCGGTGCCGGACAGGGCCATGATGAAGCCCATGACGATGGCGCGCGGCCATGGCCAGCCCAGCAGCAATCCGGCCATCCCGGTAACGGCCAGCGACAGGCCGATCTGGCAGGCCACGGCCCCCAGCGCCAGCTTCCACACGGCCTGGAATGCCTTCACCGACAATTCCATGCCGACCAGGAACAGCAGCATCAGCACGCCCAGTTCGGCCAGCGTCTGGATGCCGTCCGACGTCTCCACCAGGCCAAAGCCGCCCGGCCCCAGCACGATGCCGGCCACGATATAGCCGACAATGGCCGGTTGCCGCAGGCGCGACAGCACCAGACCGCACAACAGGGCGACGGAGGTGACGATGGCGATGCCGGTCAGGTCGAAATGATGCTGCACCCGTGTGTGACCCTGGGTTCCGGGAAAGGCTGGCGGCGATTGTCACCATCCGGTTGCCGCACCGCAACCATCAATCGTCGTCCCGTGGGTCCGATTACAGGAATGGGACAGGGTCAGTCGGCCAATTCCCAGTCGACGGTGGACACGACGCGGACGGTCTTGTCCACCTCCTTGCCCTCAAAGCTGCCTGGCACCTCGTTGCGGGCCTGGATCTGGAACACGCCTTGATTGGCGCGGCGGATGGCGCCCAGATGCGTGCCGCTGTCGGCCGCGAATTGCTGGGCGGCGGCGCGGGCATTCTTCGTCGCCTCCGCGATCATGGCGGTCTTGATATCGTTCAGCTTGGTGAAGGCGAAGGTGGGGCCATTGCCCGACCCGCTGCCATCGCCGGCCAGCACGACGCCCTGGTCCAGCAGCGTTGCCATGTTCTGGCTGGCCTTGACCACCGCGTCGACATCATTGGTGCGCAGCACCAGGGTGCGGGTGACGATATAGCGACTGTCGACGGGGCCCTGGCGATATTGCTGGGCCAGCAGGTCCACCACCTCCACCCCGCGCGACGCGATGGCGTCGGCATTGATGTTGTAGCGGGCCAGGAAAGCCAGCACCGTAGCCTCGTCCTTCACGATCTTGGCCTGGGTCTGCGGCAGTTCATTGCCCGTGGCCACGAAGCGCAGCGGCCAGATGGCCAGATCGGCGCGCACCTCGCGTTCCGCCAGCCCCTTGACGCTGACCACCCGGTCGGCCAGCCGGAAACGGGCTGTCTGTTGTCCGGCCAGATAGCCGCCAGCGGCAATGCCCGCGGACAGAAGCAGGGCGGTGGCAAGAATGACGGGGGTGCGCATGGTCATGGCCTCGGATCGGGGCAGGGAAGCCCCGATCCTCCGCCACGATCATGTCAGTCGCAAGGCGTCACGCCGGGGCCGTTCCGGGTGCGCACATCTCGACCACGGCGCCCGGCGTGCTGGGCGTGGACAGGGACCAGAGATGGCCGAACGGGTCGCGCACCTGACCATAGCGGTCGCCCCAGAACATGTCGGCCGGTGGCATCACCGCTTCGGCCCCGGCGGCCACGGCCTGGGCGAAGGTCGCGTCCACGTCCGGCACGGCCATGTGCAGGGTCACTGGTGCGCGTTTGGGGAATTCCGTGGCCTGACCGCCGCAGAAATCCGGGAAATCGTCGCACAGCATCAGCGGGCCGCCATTGACCAGAAGCTGGGCATGCATCAGCCGCTCGCCATCCTGTGCCGGCATTTCCATGATCTTGGTGGCGCCAAAGGCGGCGATGTAGAACTCAATGGCCTTGCGGGCCCCGTTCACGATCAGGTGGGGAATGACGCCCGTGGTGTTGTGCACGGTATCGGTTTGCGCCGTCATGGCTTCCTCCGGTCGGTTTGGTGAATGAACGATAACCCAAGGACGGGCGACGCGGGTTCGTTCCGACAGGGACTCCCGAAAAATTCACATGGGCCCGCAGTCGGCCTGCAACCGGTCCAGATGCTGGCGGATATGCGCCGCCTCCGCCGGACTGTGGGCGAGCGCGATGGCCCGGCCGAAGGCGTCGCGCGCTTCCCCGTTCCGGCCCAGTTGCATCAGCAGCGCCCCGCGCAGCCCATGGAAATGGAAATACCCCGACAGGGCGCCGGCCAGCGGTTCCACCAGGGCCAGCGCTTCCGTTGCTCCGCGCACCTTCGATACAGCCACGGCCCGGTTCAGGGTGATGACGGGCGACGGGGTCAGTTGCTCCAGCCCGCCATACAGAAGCTCGATCTGCGTCCAGTCGGTGTCGGCCGGTCCGGCCGCGCGGGCATGCAAGGCTGCGATGGCGGCCTGCAATTGATAGGGGCCGGGGCGGCGGTGGCGCATGGCCTTGTCCAGCAGGGCCAGTCCTTCGTCGATCTGCGGCCGCCGCCACAATCCCCGGTCCTGATCCTCCAGCAGGATCACCGACCCGTCGGGACCGAAACGGGCAGGCAGGCGCGCATGCTGCAACAGCATCAAGGACAGCAGGCCCATCACCTCTGTCACGGTCGGGAACAGACGCAGCAGCAGCCGGCCCAGGCGGATCGCCTCATCACACAGCGGTGCGCGGGCCCGGCTTTCATCGGCCGCGGCCGAATAACCCTCGTTGAAGACCAGATAGACCATGGACGCCACGGTCGACAGCCGCTCCGCCCGTTCCGGCCCGCCCGGCGGTTCGAAGGGCACGGGATTGGCGGCGATGCGCGCCTTGGCGCGGGTGATGCGCTGTTCCATGGCGCTGTCGCCGATCAGGAAGGCCCGGGCAATCTGCTTCACCGACAGGCCCGACACGATACGCAGGGCCAGGGCAATCTGCTGCGTGGCCGGCAGGTCGGGGTGGCAGCAAATGAACAGCAGGCGCAGCACATCATCGCGGTAATCGGCGGCGTCTATCCGCTCGGCCATCGCCGTCTCATGGTCCGACAGATCGGAAAGCGCCGCCTCATCCTCCGGTAGGGCCACATGCCGGGCCGCAACGCGGGTCCGGTCGATGCCGGCATTGCGGGCCACCATGATCAGCCAGGCCGCCGCATCGCGCGGCGGCCCGTTCTTCGGCCAGGATGTCAGTGCCCGCAGGGCTGCTTCCTGGAATGCCTCCTCGGCTAGGTCCAGGTCGCGGAAATAGCGCAGTAGCGCCCCCATGGCCTGGGGCCGGGCCGCGGCCAGCGCGGCACTGATCCAGGCCGTGTCGGTCATGATTTCGTTGGTTCCGATGGATTGTACAGCATGACGGGCCGGATTTCGTAGCAGCCCGTGCCAGGATTGGCGGCGGACAGTTCCTTGGCGCTGTCGATGGCTTCTTCCAGCCCCTCGCAATCGACGATGTAAAAGCCCAGCAACTGTTCCTTGGTTTCCGCGAACGGCCCGTCAATGACCAGCGGCTGGTCCTTGCCCTTGCGCAGGGTGGTGGCAGAACTGGTCGGCATCAGGCGCGCGACGGGACCCAGCCGGCCCTGATGGGCCCAGCCTTCCTGCACCCGGCCCAGTTTTTCCATGACGCAGGCTTCCTCGTCGCTGCTCCAGGCACCGACGACATCTTCCTGATTATAGCAAAGGATCGCGTACAGCATGGGCGGTTCTCCCCGTTCATGTTCAAGGACGCTGGTGACTATGCCAGCGCCGACACGGGCTTTCAGAAAAATTTCCCGGCCGCCCTTTCCCCGCCCTGCGGATAGGAGCCCACCCGACGCTTCGTTCCCTGAACCATCGGCCCGAAGGTTTCCTCAACCCTTGTCGATAACCAATAAACGGGTACAGCGATGATCCAGGAAATGATGTTCAGATCCCTGTCGCGCCGGTCGATGTTCGGCGGGCTGGCGGGGGCGGCGGCCATGGCGGCACCGATGCCGGCCTTGGGCGCCACGGCCAGGGCCAAGGGCGATATCCGCCCCCTGGACATCACCGACCCGCGGGAGAACCTGTACGGCTTTGGCAAGATGTGGGGCACGCTGGGCCCGAAATCGGTGCTGTCGGGCTATCAGGGCGTGCAATACGCCATTGTCGGCGACAAGCGCGCCGTGCCCCTGTTCGGCTATTGCGGCTTCGGTAATAACCGCAACATCGTCCAGCCCGACGGGTCGCTGAAGGTGCTGGGCAAGGAATGCGGCTATTTCACCGACCTGGCGACGGGTGAAATCCTGGACCATTGGGACAATCCCTGGACGGGAGAGCGGGTGGAGGTCTTCCCCTTCCTGAACGACCGCTGGCGCGGCACCCTGACCCTGGAACAGAAGGTGTTCAAGGTCGGCGACAGCGAGACGGTCAATAATGACAAGGGCAGCAAGGGCGACGCCAAGGCCCAGAAGGGCAAGCCCTTCCTGCTGCCCTGGCAGCGCATCGGCGACCAGTATCTGTTGAGCTGGGATTACGCCCATGAATATACCAACCCGGTGACGCCGGAAGGCTGGCCCAAGGCATCGACGGGCCGGCGCGTCAACCCGTCCGAACATTTCACCATCTTCACAGCTACGGCGGAGATCGACGACCGCTCTGTGGAAAGTGCGCGCTTCCATGCCGGCTTCATGCGCCAGGCCCCCTGGTGGCCCTGGATGCGCATGGGGCAGAGCGGGGTGAACGGCGTGTTGATGGGCCGCATGCACAGCTACAAGATCACCGGCACGGTGGAGGATATCCCCAAATCCGTGCTGAAGCGCGTGGAACGCGACCGCCCCGACCTGTTGGAACAGCCCACCGACGGCCCGGATGAAGGCGTGCGCGGCACCCTGGAAGCCTATGCCGAGGATGTGCCGCCGGAAGTGCCGGGCTATGTCTCGCCGCTGGCGGAGAAGCGCAAGGCGATGCTGAGGGGGCAGGGGAAGTAGGGGCTGTCAGCGCCCGCCCTGGTAGGCCCGACGATGGTTCTTCACAGTGAGAACCGTGATCGTCGCTATCAACAGGGCGGGTGCTGCCGCCAGCAATTGCCAAACCAAGCCATCAGCGGCGAAAATCAACGTCACCGCGCCCGCCATGAAGGCCGCAGGGACCGTGGCCTGATAGAGTAGGATCAGGCGGGGTATCGGCAGAACCTGAATGCGCATATGCAGTGGAATCTGGCGCGTGCGCAGCACCAACAGGCCGACATTACCATTCATGATGGCGAGGTAGAGAGCGGCCAGCAGGATATCCAGGCCCGCCGCTTCCAAACCGCCTTCATCCGCCGCCAGGACAAGGGCCAAGGCCGTACCGAGCAGATTAAGCAGGCACATGGCCGCCAGAACGCGCCTGCCCGCCACCTTGATCGCCGGCACATGCTTTACAAAGCTCAACCGATAGGTCGGGTGAAGCAAGGATATCAGGTCTTCGTTACTGTACCTGAAAAGAATCATCAATCTGCGTCCCGATCTTGGGTCAAGTTTTTCATTTGGCTGTAATTCATCAAATTATTACACCCTATCGGGCGTGTGACAATGGCGGCGGCGATGACAGACGTGCCGCCTGAAAAAACGCCGGGCGAGGGGCCCCGCGTTAGGTTTCTGCCCCCGCACACCACCCCTGTCCGCCTGGAGTCACGGCAATCATTGCCTTCCGCCCCCTGTCCCCCTATCTTCGCGCCCAACCCTCTATCCTGGCGCTTAGAGTCCATGACCGACCTGTCGAAGATCCGTAATTTCTCCATCATCGCCCATATCGACCATGGCAAGTCGACGCTGGCGGACCGTCTGATCGAATTCTGCGGCGCCATTGAGGCGCGCGATATGAAGGAACAGCTGCTCGACAATATGGATATCGAGCGGGAGCGCGGCATCACCATCAAGGCGCAGACCGTGCGCTTGGAATATAAGGCCAAGGATGGCGAGACCTATCAGTTGAACCTGATGGACACGCCGGGCCATGTCGACTTCGCCTATGAGGTCTCGCGCTCGCTGGCTGCCTGTGAGGGCTCGCTGCTGGTGGTTGACGCGTCCCAGGGGGTGGAGGCGCAGACGCTGGCCAATGTCTATCAGGCGCTGGATGCCAATCACGAGATCGTGCCCGTTCTGAACAAGGTCGACCTGCCGGCCGCCGATGTGCCGCGCGTGAAGGCGCAGATCGAGGATGTGATCGGCCTGGATGCGTCGGACGCGGTGGAGATTTCGGCCAAGACCGGTCTGAATATCGAAGGCGTGCTGGAGGCCATCGTCACCCGCCTGCCACCGCCCAAGGGTGACAAGGACGCGCCCCTGCAGGCCCTGATCGTGGATAGCTGGTACGATGCCTATCTGGGCGTCATCATCCTGGTCCGCGTGTTCGCCGGCGAGCTGAAGCTGGGCCAGAAGGTGCGCTTCATGGCGACCGGCGCCACGCGCGACATCGACCGCGTCGGTATCTTTACGCCCAAGAAGGTGGCGATGGAGAAGCTGGGGCCGGGCGAGATGGGCTTCGTCACGGCCGCTATCAAGGATATCCGCGACACCAAGGTCGGCGACACGATCACGGAGGAGCGCCGGCTGGCGCCCACGGCCTTGGCCGGGTTCAAGCCGTCCATCCCCGTCGTGTTCTGCGGCCTGTTCCCGTCGGATGCGGCGGAATTCGAGCATCTGCGTGACAGCCTGGGCAAGCTGGCCCTGAACGATGCCAGCTTCCAGTATGAAACCGAAAGCTCGGCGGCGCTGGGCTTCGGCTTCCGCTGCGGTTTCCTGGGCCTGCTGCATCTGGAAATCATCCAGGAGCGTCTGGAACGCGAATTCGACCTGGACCTGATCACCACGGCCCCGTCGGTCGTGTACAAGATGCACATGACCAATGGCGATGTGATCGAAATGCACAATCCGGCTGACATGCCGGACGTGGTGAAGATCGACCATATCGAAGAGCCGTGGATCAAGGCCACGATCATGCTGCCCGATGAATATCTGGGCGGCGTGCTGCATCTCTGCACCGAACGGCGCGGCGTGCAGAAGGACCTGACCTATGTCGGCGGCCGGGCGATGATCGTCTATGAGCTGCCGTTGAACGAAGTGGTGTTCGACTTCTATGACCGGCTGAAGAGCATCAGTCGCGGTTACGCCAGCTTTGATTATCAGCTGGAAGAATATCGCGAGGGTGATCTGGTCAAGATGTCGATCCTGGTCAACGGGGAGGCTGTGGACGCCCTGTCCATGATCGTCCACCGCAGCCAGGCGGAATATCGCGGCCGCCAGCTGTGCGAGCGGCTGAAGGACCTGATCCCCCGCCACCTGTTCAAGATCCCCATCCAGGCGGCCATCGGCGCCAAGGTGGTGGCGCGCGAAACCATCGCCGCCATGCGCAAGGACGTGCTGGCCAAGTGCTATGGCGGCGATATCAGCCGCAAGCGCAAACTTCTGGACAAGCAGAAGGAAGGCAAGAAGCGCATGCGCCAGTTCGGCGAGGTGGAAATCCCGCAGAGCGCCTTCATCGCCGCCCTGAAGATGGGCGACAACTGACCGCCTGTTCAACGGGACGGGAATGGGGAAAGGGCGGGCCATTTGGTCCGCCCTTTCCATTTTCTGGCCCTGCGATTGGTAATTTCATTCCGTAAAGCTGGCGTAAAGGGTTGCGCCGCCATCATCGTGCCGTATTATCATATCAATCAATCTTCCAGGCGGCAGGGTACGAAGGTCACAACCCGCCACCCGGATGATCGGTTAGATTGCGCGGGTCTTCAGCGGTCGGGAGGAGGGATGATGCGTATCAGGGCTGGTCTGATCCTTGTCACCGCGATCCTGTCCGCTGGCCCTGTCCTGGCGACGACGACATCCAGTACGAAGAATGCCGTGCCGGTGGCCCCGATGGAGGCGCCGACCATTTTCGCCGTGCGCTTCAACGGCGTGACCCCACCATCCACCCAATATAACGGCCCCCTGTTGCCCGGTGCCTATCAGGTCCCTGGATTCGATAGCGCTGTCCCGGAGCCGGCGCCCGTCACGGAACATGCCGAAGGCCGCAAGGCCATGATGGCGACGCTGAGCGAATGGCTGGGCCGGATCTATGACGGTGCGCTGGCGCGGCTGTCGGGGGAAGTGCCGGAGGTTCCGGTCGTGTCCGCCGTGGCGGCGGCCACGCCGGTGAAGCTGGCGGCTGACCCACGCGCCTATCAGGCGGCGGGGTTGAAGGCTGATGCGCAATTGTCGGCGCTGGGCCTGAATTCGAAGGTCGGCATGCGCCTGGGTACCGAAGAGGTGAAGCAGACCCTGCGTCTGTCGCGCGGCTGCGACCAGAACTGGCTGCCCAACAGCATTGCCGGCGATGTCAGCGGTGGTTTCGGCGCCATGAAGGGCAGCGTCCAGGGCAGTTGGGGCAGCGTCTGTGCCAGCGGCCAGACCGGGTGGCGCCTGACCGCCGGCATGACCGATCTGGGCACGGCCCGGCCCCTGCCCAATCTGGGCATGGAATACCGGCCTGCCGCCGGCAGCGTCATTGCCGGCCTGACGGGCCTGTCCTCCATGAAGGCGCAGGTGGGGGAAACCAGCGGCTCCGTGGGGCTGGAGGCACCCATGCCGCTGATCCGCATCGACCGCATGCGCCTGTCCGCCGATATGAGCTGGCAGGAAGATACCGGTACCAAGCTGACCTTCGGCACGAAGCTGAAATTCTGATACGGGCGCCGGATGGGTGAGCAGTCATGCCCATGGTGCAGCACTGAACCGCTACGACGGCGCAAGTCCGCGGAAATCAACGGATTCTCGTGTGGTTCAGCGGGTTGGTAACAATTCTGTCGCGTGACTGGCACCGCTCTGTCATGGGCGGCGGATATCCCCCCCTGGGGACAAGTTTTCATACCAGGGGGCACTCATAATGAAGAATTCCTTCCGCACGGCACTGCTGGCCAGCGCCTTCTGCCTGACCGCGCCGGCGATGGCGCAGACGGCGACGAACGTCACACTGAACGGCACCACCTTCACGAACCAGGGTCTGCAGGGTGTGGGCCGACTGTCGGCGTCCCTGCGGGACAAGTTCGGGGAAACGTTCGGGTCGGTGTCGTCGATGCAGATCGACCTGCACACCTGGCACCGCAATGCCGACGGTTCCTATGCCGGCACGCTCTATGCCCTGCCGGATCGTGGCTACAATGTCGCCAGCACCACGAATTACATTCCCCGCTACAATATCCTGTCGCTGACCTTCAATCCCTATACGGGCACGGCGGCGGCGCCGCAGAACCAGATCGGCCTGAAACTGGTCGATACGATCCAGCTCGTGGACAATGCCGGTACGCCGTTCAGCGGCCTGGACCCGGCGACCACGGGCAAGGCTTCGACCTATCGCCCGGCGTCCGGCGGCCTGCCCAACCTGCCGCTGACCGGCACCGGCCGGCTGGCGCTGGACCCGGAAGGGTTCGTGCGCGCCCCCGATGGCACGCTGTGGATCAGCGATGAATATGGCCCCTACATTTATCACTTCACGGCCGACGGCAAGCTGATCTCTGCCATCGCCCCGCCGGCCAGCCTGCTGCCCACCCGCAATGGCAGCCTGAATTTCGCCGCTGCCGAGGGTACGCCTGCCAACCCGACAACGGGTCGGCAGAACAACCAGGGCCTGGAAGGTCTTTCACTGGCCGCCGATGGCAAGACCCTGTGGGTGGCGCTGCAATCGGCTGCCGTGCAGGACCTGGATATCAGCAGCACCAACACCACCCGCCGCAACACCCGCCTGCTGTCCTATGACATTTCCAGCAGCGGCAGCCCGGTGCTGAAGGGCGAATATGTCATCCAACTGCCCATGTACAACAAGGACGGCAACCCGACGGGGGCGCTGAACCGGGTGGCCGCGCAGTCGGAACTGCTGGCGCTGAACAATACCCAGTTCCTGCTGCTGTCGCGCGACGGCAATGGTTTTGGCTCCGGCGCGACGCCGGACAGCAGCCCGACCAGCTATTACCGCCGCATCGACCTGATCGACATCACCGGTGCCACCAACATTGCCGGCACGGCCTATGACAACAACACCTCCATCGCGCCCAAGGGTGTGCTGGTGGCCGATATCAAGCCGGTGCAGTTCGCCAGCTTCGTGGACATCAACGACGCGTCGCAATTGTCCAAGTTCGGTCTGGTCAATGGTGGCAAGAATAATCCCAACTGCGCCACCCAGTGCCTGTCGGAAAAGTGGGAGGCGCTGGCCCTGGTGCCCGCCCTGGACGCCGCCAAGCTGGATGATTTCTTCCTGTTCGTCGGCAATGACAACGACTTCGTGACCCAGAACGGCTATCAGGTGGGCGCTGCCTACAAGGACGCCTCGAGTGTCGAAAATGACACGATGCTGCTGGCCTACCGTCTGACCCTGCCGACCTATGTCGATCCGCTGGCCAGCGAAAGCCAGCGGCTGACTGGTGCCGCCATCGGCCAGGCGCTGGGCGAAAGCGGGCTGGCCGCACAGGGGGCCGCCGCTGCCGACCAGACGGGCCGTACCCAGGCCATCCGTGCCGGTCTGGCCGCCCGCGCCGAAGGCAGCTTTGAACTGGCCGCCGGCGGCAATTGGGGGGCGCTGGCCCGTGACGATCAGGGCGGCGACCGCCTGTCCAAGCCGGAAAGCTGGTCCGTCGGTGTCGGCGGCGATTATGCCGTGTCGGATACGGTCCGCGTCGGTCTGGCGCTGGGCTATGCCGATACGGATGGCAAGTTCGGCACGCTGGGCGGGGCCAAGACCAAGGCCTGGGCCGTCGGTCCCTATGCCACGCTGTCCACGCCGTCGGGCCTGTTCGTCGATGCCAGCTATCGCTATGTCGATCTGTCCGTCGATGATGTCCGCCGCAACACCTTCGCCTATGGCCTGACCGCCACGGGCGACACCAAGGGCGAAGGCCATCATGCCGCGGTGGAATTCGGCTCCGTGGCCACGGCCGGTGACTGGCGCTATGGCCCCATCGTGTCGATGATCTATGACCGGGTGACGCTGGATGCCTGGAACGAGGCCGGCGCCCTGCACCTGAACCTGGACCATCCGGAGTTTACCGAACAGCAGTTCCTGCTGTCGGTCGGCGGTCATGTCTCCACCCGCGTCGATCTGGGCAATGGCACCGTGGCCGTCCCGGAACTGCGGCTGTCTTATCAGGAAGACCTGATCAAGGATGAGGGCCAGCGCTATACGACGGTGCTGTCCAACCGCCGCAACAGTCCGCTGGGCGTGGTCAGCGCCATCCTGCCGGACCCCAAGGCCGACGGGGTGCGCGCCGGTCTGGGTCTCAGCGTCTCGCTGTCGCCGACCACGGTTTTGTTCATCAATGGCGACACGCTGTTTGCCGAGGATGACAAGCCCGATTACACGGTCGGCGCTGGCCTGCGCGTCGGGTTCTGATCCGTCCGATCATCGCGTTGACGTGAAAGGGGGGCGGGCGACCGTCCCCCTTTTTGCTGCCCGGTTCACCGCCGCAGCAGGAATTCCCGTCCCACCTTCACCCGCTTCACCCCGTCATATTCCACGATATCGGCCGTGGCATAGGTCTCCGACCATTTGTCGGGCAGGTAGCTGCCGGTGCCAACGACATCGATGGGGGCCTGGGCGTCGGCCATGACCCGGCATTTCTCCGGGGAAAAGCCGCTGGAGGCCACAATCTTCACACCCGTGAAGCCCGCCTGATCCAGCTGTTCACGCAGGTAATGGATGGCCGCCGCCGACACGCCAGCCCCGATCAGGTGGCGCAGTTCGCTTTCGTCACGATAGCCGCGGATGGCGTCGGGCGCATGCCGGTCCAGCACGGCATAGGATTTCGGCGGATCCAGCCCTTCCAGGAAGCGCCCGCCCGGCGTGTCGATGCGCAAGGACAGTTCCCCGCGCGCCGCCAGATCGGGAAAGCGGCGGCAGACGGACAGCGCATCCGTCACCTCCTGCCCGAAATAATCGACCAGTACAGTCATGGGCTGGCCGGGGAAGGTCTCGTGATACATCTCCGCCGCGCGCACGGTGGAGCCGGCATAGCCGATCAGGGCATGGGGCATGGTGCCCAGGCCCTTGTCGCGGCCGAAATAATGGGCCGTGGCATCGGTGGCATTGCCGACAAAGCCCACAGCCCCGTCGCGCCGCCGCGCGCGGGCGGACCCGACCGACGCGGCATAGGCCATGATCTCCGCCATCTCCGTGCCCGCACAATGGCGGGCATCCATGGCCAGGAACGCCACCTTGGGCAGGCCCGCGCACATCATATAAGCGTTGTAGGCGGCGACACAGGCGGGACCCAGCTTCATCAGGAACAGGGTCTCCAGCTCCGCCATCTGGCTGAAGGGGCCGGTGATCCACATCATCGGCTCGCCCGCGCCGACCCACTTCGTCTCTTCATAATTCAGCTGGATGTCCGGCGCGAAGCCGCGTTCGGCCGCCACGGCGCGCAACCAGTCCAGCGCCAGCCGGGGCGCAAAGACCACGGGCCGGCGCATGAAGATGGCATAGGTGACAGGCTTGTCACCGAACCTCTCCACAATCGCTCGGGTGCGCTGAAAATAGACGTCAGTCCAGGCGGAGATGGCGTCGGCGGCGGGGGGCGTGATGGGCATGGCCGGCATATGATGGTGGGTGTCGCCACCATCATATGCCGGCTGACCGTTTCGAGGCAAACCGGCTGGCGATGCCCGACGCGGAACGCCGGGATCAGGCAGCCGATCCAGCGCTTTTCATTTCGCTCTAGCCCGCGGGTTGTGGCGCGACAGGCGTCGGCACAGTGGGTGTCGGCACAGTGGGTGTTGACGCGATAGGTGTCGGTGTGGCCGCTGGGGGTGTTTTCGACAGGCATTGGGTGACCAGCGACAAAACGAAGTCCGACCGTACCTTGTCGTCTTTGATCATCGGTGCGACGGAGCGAACCTGTTCCACGCAGGCATGTTGCAGATGTGCCTGGATGCCTTCAGTCAAGTTCTGCGCTGCAACGCCTGTGGCGAAGATCTTGCCTGCCGTCAGGCTCGCCGCGGCGCCATTCTTGTTCTCGCCGCTAGGCGGGCTTGCGCTTCCATTATGCTCGAATGTGCCAAAAACCGAATAGGCGTCCTTCCGCTTACTGTTGCTATCTGTTGTGGCTGCGATGTTCTTGACATAGTTCTCGCTGGCTTTCTGTTCTTCTTCCGCCTTTTGCATATCGAATTTCAATGAGCTGGCGGTTTTCGTACTTTCATCCAGGTTGTTTTTTGCACATACATAGACAAGATTGTATACTTCCTTATCATGTTCATTTTCATCAAGCTGAGATTTGGAGATGTTGATTCGGGTTTTTGCAATATTCGTTATCTGATTTTCGGGAATCGTAATTTTTTCATCTGGCTTTATTAATTTTCTGCAGTCTGCGGATACTCCGTATTTTTCGTTAAGCCATTTGAGTATGTTGTTATATATCGGAAGCTTTGACGATATGTATTCAGAATTTGATTGATATTGATCTGTATCTAATAGAATACCTGAAAGTGCTTCTTTTGCTGTATCTTGGTCCGTTCTTGCGCGGCCGTATTTTGTTTCGGCCTCTTTAAGCTTTTCCGCGCGCAGCCGTGCCTCTTTCAAGGCATCCTCGTGCATCTTCTTTCCGACTTCATCCGATTTCTCATCGGTCTTGTCGCCGTGCAAGCGCTCAAGACCTTTGCATTTTCCTGATCCCCTATATTTGTCCTTGTCGGGCTCCTCCCCCTCCTCCGGAATTTCACAGCCATAGCCTGCGGCGACGGGAACATAGGCGAAATCGTTGGTGGCGTAGCCCAGGGTGATCTTGACCTGTCCATCAGTCATGTTCGGTGTCTGCAGGTTCAACCCGCCGGACATGGCAGAGGAATAGATCAGCGCCGATTCATTTTTCGGCGCGCAGCCGGCCAGGATCAGCGGCGGCATGAGCAAAACCAGACATGAATATTTCCCGACAATTTTCATTCTGCTCTCCATCTGCCTGTATTTTTGTTGATGCAGACAGCCCCGGCCGGATGACCGCAGGCTGCAAGTGCACTTGTCACGGCGTTGGCGGCATTGGCGTCATCGACGAAGATGACGACACGGCAATCCTCGGCATTGCCCAGCAAGACGGTCTGCTCTCGCCGCCAGCCGAGTGTGATGCCGCTGCCGGCCAGTCCGCCGCTGACCAGACCAAACCCTTCAATCCGGGCGCTGACCGGGGACGTGGCGGCCCCGGGCGCCAAGACAACCGGGCGCAGGAAGACATAGTGGCTGCTGTAAGACGCGTGGCTCTCCTCAAGCGAAACGGCGTCGGAGATCACGATCTTCGTACAACCGCTCGTCAGCAGGGCGGCCAGCAGAGGAAGTGCGGCGGTAAGGAGGCGCGGCCAAGCCGCCGGATGGCGGCGCTGGCGATTGAAGCCCGGTGATCGGCTCCGATCACTACGACGTAGTATTGCAGACATGCGGTTCCCCTTTCGGGTGGCGCAAACACCCGGTAGGGGGCCCCTGTCCGGCATGGGGATGAGTTTTGAATTAAATTTGAGATGAATATATACACATTATTTCATAAGTGCCGATACAAGCCATGCAGTATCAACTGAAAGGACGTTCATGTGTAATCAGAATGCACAAATATTGATCATGACTGTGAAAATACCAGCGCTACGCGTGGATCAGGTCCGGCAGTGCCGGCACGTCCCGCGCATCGGGGAAGATCGCGGCGTCCAGGTCCCTGGCTGACAGGCCCAGATGGGCAGACAGCATTCCCTTCAGCAGCGCGCGCATGTCGGTGGTCGGGGCCAGATCGCGGCCCTGATACAGCTTGTCCTGACGCAGGCCGGGCCAGTCGCCCAGCACGCGTCCACCCTGCACTGACCCGCCGGCCAGCAGGGCCACACCGGCCGTGCCATGATCGGTGCCGCCGGACCCGTTGATGCGCACGGTCCGGCCGAATTCGGTCACCACGGCCATGATCGTCCGGTCCCAGACGGGCTGCATGGCCCCGCGCAAGGCCACCATGGTTTCCGCCAGATCGCCCAGCGCATTGGCCAGACGGCCCTTGGCCGTGCCCTGGGCAACATGCGTGTCCCAGCCCGGCAGTTCCAGCGTGGCCACGCGCGGCCCGTCTGCATCGGACAACATGCGCCCGGCCGTGGTGGCCAGCGCCATGCGGTCCTTGTTGTCGCGGGGGCGGCCGCCTTCCATGCCATCCACCATCTGCGTCACCCCCTGACCGGCCGCCAGGGCCGGCCCCAGCACGGGGTCGGCATGATAAAGGGCGGCCACGCGCTCCATAAAGTCGGGCCCGCCTTCGGGCAGGGGAGACGGTGCCCAGCTGGCGACGGGCACGGACCCGCGCAGCACCAGCGGCACACCCTGGCCCAGCGCCAGACCCAGCCCCTGGCCGCCGCCATCCAGCCGGGCCAGCGCCCGGTTCAGCCAGCCGCTGCGGCCGCCGGCCTGCGTGCCGCCATTGTCCAGCAGGTCCTGGGCATCGAAATGGCTGCGCTCGCGATAGGGTGTGGCAATGGCGTGGACGGCCAGCATCCGGCCTTCCCGCCACCAGCCCTGCAGTGGTGCCAGGGCTGGGTGCAGGCCGAAGCGGCCATCCAGATCCAGCAGCCCGTCCGCCTGGCCCGGCTCGGCCAGGGCCAGGGCACCGCGCGCCGCCTTGTAATCCGGATCGGCATAGGGGGCGATTGCGCCCAGACCGTCCATGGCGCCGCGCAGCACGATCAGCACCAGTCGGCGGTCGGTCCCGGCCGCTGCCAGCGACAGACGGGGGGACGTGGCGCTCAACAGGCCGGCGCTGCCCAGGGCCAGGAGATGACGTCGGTTCAGCATGACCTATCTCCGTTGGAAGGCGGGGGATGACAGCGCCAGTGCCAGGGCCTCTGCGGCACTGGGGGCATTGGCGACGGCGCGGCGCAACCCGTCGTCGGCCAGTCCGCCAAGGGCCGTATCGACCAGCACCCTGGCATCCACGCGCCCGACCGCGCGCTGTGCGAAGGCCAGCGACCAGTCGATGCGACGCAGCACGGCGTCCGGCCCGGTCCAGTCGGCGGCACTGTCCGGCCATCCGGCCGGGGAGGGAGCGGCAAAGGGCAACTGGCCCAGCACCGACAGGCTGTTCAGCACCTGCTGATCCGGCACCTCCATGCCCGTGCCGCGCAGGGTGGCGATGACGAAGTCATTGGGCGACCGGACCTTGCCCAGCGGCTGGGCCCAGGCGGCATCCAGGCGCAGCAGGGTGCGGGTGACATGGGCCAGATCGCCATGGCTGTCGCGAAAGGCGCGTTCCAGCGCCGCCACGGCGTCCGCGGGCGGATCGTCGGCGACGAAATGGCGGGCCAGCTTGACGGCCACATGCCGGGCCGTGGCCGGCTGTGCGCACAAAAGATCGATGGCGATCGCCGCTTCCTGCACACCGCCTTCGACGATGCGGTTGCCCAGCAGGATATTGTCGCCCGGCTGGTGCCGGTTGGGATTGAAATGGGAGGCGCCGCCATCGCCATCCACGGCCCATCCGGTCAGGATCATGGCCATGGCCTGGACATCGGCCTGACCATAGCCGCCGTCGACGCCCAGCAGATGCAGTTCCAGCGCTTCCCGGCCCAGATTCTCGTTCAGCCCCTTGTCGCGGCGCTGGCCGGCCTTGCTGTCGGGACCGACGGACCTGGCATTGTCCAGATAGATCAGCATGGCCGGATGCAGGATGGCCGCCCGCGCCATGTCGCGGAACCGGCCCAGGATATGGGGGCGGATGGCCTCCGTCTCGAACGGCAGTCCCATGGGGCCGACGCCCGCCCGCTTGTTGGAAACGGTGAAATGGTTGGACCAGAAATGCACCAGCCGTTCCTGCAACGGCGCCTCAGACGTCGCCGCCAGCCGGGTGCGCAGCACGGCATCGGCGCGGTAGCGCTCGCGCCCCCTGGTCTTGGCCAGTTCCTCCTGCGCCGCGGCGCCAGCCTTGCGGGCGGCCAGGAATTCCGCGACACGGATGGCCGATCCCTCCTGTTCGGCCAGGGATGGCGGCAGCGGGCGGGGCGTCAGTTGCGCCTCTGCCCAGCCACGGGGATCGGCGGCCACCCGGTCCAACTCTTCTGGTCCGGCTCCCTGACCGAAGCGGGACAGCGCATGCGCGGCCAGGACGCGGGGGGCGAAGGTTGCGGCCATGGGCATTCCTCCTGTCTGCCGATCCCGGCGGGCGGGTCAGCGTTCCGGCGGCGGCGGGGGCGGGGGCGGTGCCGCGTCCGGCGGTCCATCCATCGGCTCGGGCGGCTCCCCGCCCCGACGATCACCCCGGCCGGGCGGCGGGGGCAGCTTGCCTTCAGCCTGGGCCTTGTCCATCCGGTCGATGATGGTCTGGTGCAGCTTCTCCTGCGCCCGTGAAGTCTCCTCCCGCAGGGACGCGAAGGCGTTCACGGCCGCGGCACGGTCAAAGGGGCGGGCCCGCAGCGCCTCCACGGCATCCCGCCGCGCCTGACGCAAGGCGTCCATCTGCTGGCGTACTGCGGGGTCGCGCGGGTGCATGGCTTCATGGATGCCGGGGCGCAGCCCTTCCGGCACCAGGCCCAGCAGCCGGTCAGGCATGCCGCCCGGCGGACCGCCGCCCCGCAGGCGGTGGCCGATCATCAGGCCGGCGACGGCCAGATTGACCGATAGCGAGGCCACCAGCAGGATCGACAGGATCAGGGTGGATCGTCTCATGGCGCGCTCTCCAACTCAGCCGTATCGATCTCCGCCGTCTGCTGGTTCAGCAGCGACAGCAGATCGTCACTGGCAACCTGTTCACCGGCCGTGGCCGGCAGGGCGACCAGCTGGCCATACCCAAGGAAAAAACCCAGAAGGCCGGCGGCGGTGGCCGTGGCCATGCCGGCCGTCCAGCGACGCCAGGCCAGCGCCATGCTGCGCCAGAGACCGGCGCGGCCCGCCGGGCGCGGATTGTCGATGGGAATGTCCAGGACCGCCCGGCGCAGGTCGGCCGATGCGGTGACGGGCGGCAGGCTGGCCAGGGCCTCGGCCAGCACCTGTTCGGCCGTCAGCATCGCGCGCAGCTGCGCATCCTGTGCCAGGGCGGCTGTGGCCTTGCGGCGCATTGTGTCGGGCCAGTCTTCCGGCCGGGCGCCGTGGCGGTCCAGCAGGGTCTGGAATTGGTCTGGTGTCATGGCTGGCACCCCCGATCTGTCCTGTGGCTCATCTCTGTCATCGTCCCGTCTCCCGTCCGGCCCATCCCGCCAGTTTCTCCCGCAAGGTCCGGCGGGCGCGGACCAGCAGGCTCTCCAGGGCCTTGACACTGATATCCAGCGCCTTGGCCGCCTCGGCGTTAGACAGGCCCGCTTCATAAGTCAGGGTCACCGCCGCGCGCAGCCGGTCCGGCAGGTCGGCGACGGCGCCCGCCACCGCGGCGCGGGTGCGCCGGTCGGCCAGCGCGTCCTCCTGCCCTGGCGTGGTGTCGGCAGGATCGCCCGCCGCGTCCAGCGGTGCCATCGGCGCCCGTCGCGTCCGGTCCAGGCACAGGTTGGTCGTTACCCGGTAGAACCAGGTGGCGAATTTCGCCGCGCGTTCATCGAAACGGTCGGCGTGGCGCCAGAGCCGCAGAAACGCCTCCTGCGCCACATCCTCCGCATCGGCCTGGTTGCCCAGGATGCGGCGGGCAATGGTGACAGTGCGGTCCAGGTGCCGGTCGACCAGCAGGCCATAGGCCCGCCGGTCCCCGGCCGCCACACGCGTCACCAGCGCCTCGTCCGTCCAGTTCTCCACCGTGTCGTCCCGCCTGTCGTACGTCCGGGTCCGGGCCTCGCCCGGAAGCCCGTCCACCGTCCCCACTCTACGTTGCGGCAGGCCGGCCGTCATGGTCATTGCCGCGACCGCTTACTTGTCGCCCTTGCGATCGCGCATCCGCTCCATGAACGGGTGGTCGCCGCCGCGCGGCGGCTTGAAGGCATCGAATTCCGCCTGGGTGACGGTGCCGTCCTTGTTCGCGTCCATCTGGTCGAACATGGCCAGCATATGGTCCTGCTTCTGCTGTTCGCGGGCGGCTTCCATGGCGGCGGGGAATTCGGCGCGGGTCACCTTGCCATCACCATCCTTGTCCAGCTTCTTGAAGTGATCGGCGCGGATGGCAGCGCGTTCCTTGTCATCCAGCTTGCCATCCTTGTTGGTGTCGTACTTATCCAGCATTTCCTGGAACATGGGGCCACGCGGACCGTCGCCGGGGCCGCCCGGGCCCATGGGCTGGGCGAAGGCAAAGCTGGTGCCGGCCAGCAGGGTGGCCAGCGACAGGGCGGCCAGGGCGCGTGTGTTCAAGGACATGTTTCAACTCCGTCAGGGCGGTGGAACGCCGGCTGGAACCAGCGTCGGGAAGAGGAGGCCGGAGCGTCCATGCGCTCGTTCAGCCGCCTTCATTGTTGATACGCGCCACGGGGAAAGTCCCTGCATCGATGAAATCATCGCGTGCTGGAAATTGATGTATTCCTTTTGGATTAGTGATAATAACAATGCGTTAATGTTGTTCCGCATGGCCATGTCCAGAGATGGCTGCCGGACACAGCGGGTTCATCTAGGCCATGGAGCCGGCACGGGAGAGCAAGTTGAGGGGGGTCGTCTACGGGCGCAGCCTGGACTTCAGGCCGCAGCCGCCCGACCCGGAAGTGTTGGGATCGCCGATCAAACTGGCCGATGTCGAATATGTTCAGCTTCCGCAAAAGGGTTGGCGCGATCATATACGTCTGTTCCTGCAGGCCAGCGGCCTGACGTCCATTCCCACCTCCGTGCGGCTGCGCTGGCAAGCGCATGAGGTGATTGAAAACCTGCAGAACTCGTTGCTGGCCCGCGGCCGCGGCAAGCGCGGCTCGATCAGCCATCCCCTGCAACTGATGTCCTCAATCGAATTCCTGATGACCCTGCCAGGGGAACTGGAGGCGGAGCGGCGGCTGATCCACACGCTGATCGGCCGGTTCCTGATCGAATATCGCAAGCGCATCAGCGCTACGCGCGAACGGCCCATGATGTTCGCGAAGGAAGCGACGAACCATTTCTTTGCCGGGTTCAAGGATCAGCAGCTTCTGTCCAAGGCCAGTGCGCCCGCCGAACAGTTCGCCATGGTCCAGCGCATCTATAACAGCTACTATTTTTTCCGCGCCCATTACATCTTCGCCATCCTGTCGCGTGAGCCGCCGGAAAGCAGCAGCAAGCTGTTTTCCAAATTCATGCGCGCCTGCTTCTTCATCTCCACCATCCAGGATGACGGTACCATCGCGCCCAAGCCCTCTTATCGACAATTGCCGCCCAAGGAACAGGTGGTGTTCCTGGCCAAGCGCGACGTTGCTCTGCAGGCCCGCCTGCGCGAGGATGAGGCGCTGCGCACGGAAATGCAGAACCTGCTGCGTTTCTTCCGCTCCATCCGCTGAGGGGCGGCCCGGCAGGGCTCGGCAGCCGGCGCGGTTGACTTGAAGATGGCCTGCCACCGTCAGGGGGACCCTATCCCGTGCGTATCGCCGTCATGTCGGACATCCATGGCAATCTGCCCGCCCTCCGCGCCGTGCTGGACGATATTGACGCGCGTGGGGCCGATCTGATCGTCGACCTGGGCGACAAGCTCTCAGGACCGCTCTGGCCCGCAGAAACAGCGGACATGCTGACGTCGCGCGACATCCTGCACATTGCCGGCAATCATGAACGGCAGCTGCTGACCCTGCCGCCGGGCCGTATGGGGCCATCGGATCGCTATGCCCACGAGGTGCTGACCGATGCGCACCGGGCCTGGCTGGCGGGACTGCCGGCGGGCGCAGTGCTGCTGGACGGCGAGGTGCGGCTCTGCCACGGCACGCCTTCGACAGACATCACCTATCTGCTGGAAGAGGTGAGGGAATGGGGCAGCCGGCCGGCATCGCCCGATCGGGTGGCGGCCCTGGCGGGGGATGGGCCGGCGCGTGCCATTCTGTGCGGTCATAGTCATTTGCCCCGCGCCCTGTGGCTGGATGACGGGCGGTTGGTGGTCAATCCCGGGTCCGTGGGGTTGCAGGCCTATTATGACGATCATCTTTTCGGCCATGTCCATCAGACGCGAAGCCCGCACGCCCGTTATGCCCTGCTGGAACGGGATGGCGACGGGCGCTGGCAGGCCCGGATGGTGGCGCTGCCCTATGACTGGGAGGCAGCGGCGGTGCAGGCGGCCTCGCGCGGGTCGGCCAACTGGGCCCGGGCGCTGCGCTATGGCCATCTGGAATGATGGCACCGGCGGCGGTGCAGGGTGGTCAGGCCGACAGGCGGCGTTCGATGGCGCTGTCAATATGGGCTTTCAGGTCCGGATCGGTGCTGTACAGCCGGTTGAAGTCACGCTTGTCCAGCAGCAGCAACTGGCAATAGGCGATGGCGCGGACATCGGCATTGCGCGGCTGTTCCAGGACCAGGGCGATTTCCCCGAAGAAGTCGCCCGTGCCCAGGCGGATCGGCGTTTCCAGCCCCGGCACGGCTACGGCCACGGCACCCGATGAGATGAAATAGACGGTGTCGCCCCGTTCCCCCCGGCGCACGATGACCTCTCCGGGAAAGTACAGCCGGGGCTTCAGCAGCTTTTCGATACGGGCCAGCCGGTCGGGCGCCAAGCCATTGAACAGCGGCACGCGCCCCACCAGTTCGTGCGTGGCCAAGCCCAAGTCCAGTTGCGGCGGGCTGCTGACGTCCTGCCAGCGCTCCTTCAGGTCGCGCTCCAGATCGTTCAGGATCTCGCGGCTGATCAGCGCCTCGTCGAACAGCGTCTGGGTCGACCGTTCCTCCATGCGCAGGCCGGCACGGATCAGGTACTGCGACTGCACGGAATCCAGATATGCTGGATATTGCAGCCGGATACTGTCCAGCGCTTCCTCCACGATGGTCAGCCGCATGCTCAGGCGCCGGCGCACGGCCTCGCCCGCCTGCTTGCCCAGCATGGGGACCAGCCGGTCGTCGGTGAACTGGCCCAGTTCCTTCAGGCAGAAGCGCAGCACCGTCAGCATGGCATATCGTTCTGACAGGCGGGCCGACACGGGCCGTTCCAGGCCGAAGCGCCGGTGCATCCACAAGGCCAGCCGCAATGCACGGTCGGGGCGCAGTTGCTTGGCGGCCGCCCGGTCATAGGCTTCTGCGCCGCCAGTCTTCAGGGCGTCCTGCAGGCGTCCGGCGGCCACGATCAGGGTCTGCACCGACAGGCGGGAAATGATCCCGTCGCGGAAATAGGCCAGGAACCGCTGCTCCTCATGCCGGGCCAGGGTCGACAGGCCGATATAGACCTGATCCTCCAGTGACAAGGCACCATAGCGGCTGTCCAGATCCAGCTGTTCCTGTGCCAGTTCGGCACCACGTTCCAGCAGCGGCTCCACGGCATGGGCCACGTCGAAGCCGAAGCTTTTCGCGACACTTTCCAGGTCGCGGCGAACATTGCTGAGTGACAGACCCACGGCGCGGTTGCGCAGATGCTGTTCCACGGGCGACAGCTTGTGCAGGCCCAGCACACGGATCAGCGGCCGCAGGGTCGTGCCCTGCACGAACAGCGTGAACAGCACGAAGCCGGTTACAACGACGGCCACATGCTCCTGGATATAGTCTTCAAGCTGGTTATGTTCAGTCACGGCCAGGGCCAGGGCCAGCGACACGGCCCCGCGCAATCCGCCCCAGGTCATGACGATGCGGAATTTATGGCTGATCCGGTCGCTGGCTCCCATCCAGGCCAGGGCCGGCAGGATGCCGAAGATGACCAGGGCGCGCGCCACCAGCGCCGCCACGATCAGGGCCCCCAGAAGCGCGAAATGGCTCCATTTCGCATTCATCAGCGTCGGGGGAACCAGCATGGAGGCGAACAGGAAGATCAGGGAATTGGCCCAGAAACCCAGCTGGCTCCACACTTTCTCCAGTCCCGACCAGCTTTCCGGGCTGATGCGGGTGCGCCCCGCGGACGCCGTCACCAGGCCAGCCACCACCACGGCCACCACGCCCGACACATGCAGGTAATGTTCGCCCAGGATGAAGGAGAGGTAGGCCAGGCTCAGCGTCAGGGTGATTTCCGACAAAGGCTGGTTGCGCAGGGGCGTCACCACCAGGGCCGTCAGCCAGCCCAGGCCCCAGCCGACGGCGATGCCGCCTGCGAATTTGAAGATGAAATCGACGGCGGCTGCCCCCAGGTTCGGTTCGCCGCCCTGGGTCAACATGCCCAGCAGCAGGGTGAACAGCACGATGGCGGCCGCATCATTGAACAGGCTTTCGCCTTCGACCAGGATGGTCAGGCGCCGCGGCGCGCCCAGGTCGCGGAAGATGCCGACGACGGCGGCCGGGTCGGTGGTGGCGATGATGCTGGCCAGCAGCAGACAGATGATCAGCGCCTTCTGTGTGGGCATGCCGTGCCACAGGCCCCAGACCCACCACATGGCAAAACCGGCGATCACTGTACAGACCAGCACGGCGACGATGGCCAGCAGCAGGATGGGACCGATATCGTCCATCATGCGCCGCACATCCACGCCCAGCGCCGTTTCGAACAGCAGCACGGGCAGGAAGATGTAAAGAAAGGCCGCGGATGTCAGTTCGACGTCGCCCACGGCGCGGATGAAGGCAGTGATGGGGCCGGTACCATTGATCATGGGCCCGCCCACATGCAGCAGCAGGCCGATGCCCACGCCCAGTGCTGCCAGCGTGACGGTGTAGGGCAGGCCCAGCCGCTTGGCCAGCGGCGGCAGCAGGCTGACCAGACCCAGCAGTCCGGCAACGGCCAGCAGCGTGTTGATCAAGGCATCCATGGAACGGGGCGGCCATCGGCAGAAGGTTCAGGCGCCGACACCATGGCATGGATGCCAGCCGAGATGCCAGTGGGGCTGCCCGGCATTCGACGAAGGGCGCCCCTGCGCCGGGCTTGCCGCCCGCACAGCGTTGGCGTAGCTTCCCAGACATATGGATCACAATGATAAGTGACGGTTGTTCCGGGCACGGAACAGGCGGTCCGGTGGATGGACGGCCCAAGGCCGGTTGGGGGGCGATCGGATGGTGGACGATCTGCTTGATTTCGCGGCGGAGCCGGAACCGGCGCCGTCAACACCCATCTTGCAGCCCTGGCTGGTCCTGATCGTCGATGATGATCCATCGGTCCACAATGTCACCAAGCTGGCGCTGCGCGACATGGAACACTCGGGCCGGCGGCTGCTGTTCCTGTCCGCCTATTCTGCGGCGGAGGCGCGGCAGATGCTGGCCGTATATCCCGACATCGCCCTGATTCTGCTGGATGTGGTGATGGAGACGGATGATTCCGGCCTGCATCTGGCCCGCGCCGTGCGGGAGGAGATGCGCAACACCCATGTCCGCATCATCCTGCGCACCGGCCAGCCCGGCCAGGCGCCGGAGCGGGAGGTGGTAGAGCGTTACGATATCAACGATTACCGCGCCAAGGATGAACTGACGGCCCGGCGCCTGTGGACATCGGTCTATACGGCGCTGCGCGCCTATGAACAGATACGCGCGCTGGAGGCCCACCGTGCCGGCCTGACCCATATCCTTGACGCGACCACCCGCCTGTTCGGCGAGCGTGACGGCGACAGTCTGGCCGCCTCGGTGGTGGAGGCGCTGCATGGTCTGGCCGGTGCCGGTACGGCTGCCCTGCTGGTACGCAGCGACATGCGCCAAGGGGAACCGGTGGGCGAACCGCGCCTGCTGGCCGGGGTGGGGGAGGGCGGGGCCGTGATGTCACCCGGCAGCCTGTCCAGTCTGGTGCCGGCGGAGGTGGGGCAGCGCGTGGCCCGTGCCCTGACGCAGGACGGCGCCATCGGCGCCGGCGACTGGCAGGCCATCGCCACGGCCCTGTCGGCCGATGCCGCCATCGTGCTGTACCTGTCGCAGCTGTCGGCAGGCCGCGCGCCTGATGCCGGGATGATGGCCCTGTTCGCCCGCACGGTGGCCGTGGCGCTGGAAAATGCACGGCTGGTGGCGCAGCTGTCGCGCGACCGCACCCATGACCGGGCCACGGGCCTGCTGAACCGCATCGGCTTTGTCCAGGCCGTGGATGAACGGCTGGGCCGGTTGCAGCGTGGCGGGGTGGAAAGTGTCGCTGTCGGCATCATCGACCTGCGCCATTTCCGCGACATCAACCATGAACTGGGCGTGGCGGCCGGCGACCGGCTGCTGGTGACCACGGCACAGCGTCTGACGGTGGCGCTGGGGCCCGATGCCGTCTGCGCCCGCACAGGCGGCGACCAGTTTGCGGTCCTGCTGCCCGGCTCGCCAGCACTGCCGGCGGCGCGGATGCTGGTGCAGGGGGCGGTCGCGGCGGTGGCCGAACCGCTGATGCTGACGGGGCGGGAGATGCACCCGATGTCGTCGCCGGGCCTTTCCTGGTGCAACTGCACGGGCCGCCATGGGGAGGAACTGCTGGCAAGGGCAGAGGCCAGCATGCAGGCGTCCAAGCGCGCCTATGGCCGCTTGCAGGAAGTGGTGATCGGCGCGGAAACGAGCGATGGCCGCCGCCTGGGCCTGTCCATGGAACTGGGCACGGCGCTGAAGCAGGGGCAATTCGAACTGCATTACCAGCCCATCGTGGATGCCGCCACGCGGGAAGTGGTGGCGTTCGAGGCACTGGTGCGCTGGAACCATCCGACGCGCGGTGTGGTCATCCCCGCCGCTTTCATTCCCACGGCGGAAGAAACGGGCATGATCGTGCCCATCGGCACCTGGGTCATGCGCGAGGCCGCCTTGCAGACGGCGCGCTGGACCCGTACCGCCGGCCGGCCCGTCTGGGTCAGTGTCAATATCTCCGCCGCGCAATTGTCCGAACCGGGCTTCCTGGACCATGTACGCCAGGTGATCAGCGACAGCGGCGTCGACCCCACGCTTTTGAAGCTGGAAGTGACGGAAAGCATCATCATCGGTGATCCCGTCTATGCCGCGCAGATCCTGTCTGGCCTGCGCGATCTGGGCATCCGCCTGTGCATGGATGATTTCGGTACCGGCTATTCCAACCTTTCCTACCTTCAGACCCTGCCGTTCGACTTCCTGAAGGTCGACCGCGCCTTTGTGGCCAGCATGATCGAACGGTTCGAAAGCCGGACCATCCTGCGCACCATGCTGGCGCTGGCCCAGCAACTGGCCCTGGAAGTGGTGGCCGAAGGCGTGGAAACCCAGGAACAGGCCGACGAACTGTCGCGTCTGGGCTGCGGTTTCCTGCAGGGCTATCTCTACGGTCGCCCCATGCCGGCGCAGATGGCGGGACGGCTGATCGGGGTGGGCTGACGGGCGTGCCGTCGTCGACGCTATTGACGCGGCGGGAACCGCGCCGGCGGTTCGTCAGGCGGGTGACTTGCGCGGAAAGGCGATGGTGAAGCGGCTGCCCTGGCCCGGCTGGCTGGTCACGTCGATGCGACCGCCCAGGCGCTGGGTGACCAGGTTATAGACCAGATGCAGGCCCAGGCCCGTCCCCCCGGCATCGCGCCTTGTCGTGAAGAAGGGGTCGAAGATGCGGGGCAGGATGGCGGCATCGATGCCGGCCCCATCATCACTGACGGTCAGTTCCACCCATCCGGATGTGGTGGGCGACAGGCGCAGGCCGACATGGATCGTGCCGGCCCCGCTGCGCCCGGCAAAGGCATGGGTCAGGGCGTTCATCACCAGATTGGTGACGATCTGGGCGATGGCGCCGGGCGTGCTGTCGACGCTGATATTGTCGGCCAGATCGGATTCCAGCCGGTGGGGCAGGCGGCGCAGCTGCGGCAGCAGGCTGCGCAGCACCTCCCCCAGATAGTCGCCCAGGTCGAAACGGCGGACCTGGTCGGTGGTCTGGTCGACGGCCACCTGCTTGAAGGCATGGACCAGATCGGCGGCGCGCGTGATGTTGCCCATCACGAAATCCATCGCCTCCGTGGCTGATGCCACATAATCCTCCAGCTCCGATCGTTTCAGCTTGCCGGTGCGGTAGGCGTCGGCGAAGCGGGTCGTGTCATGGGCAAAGGCACTGGCGGCGGTGACGGCCACGCCCAGGGGTGTGTTGATCTCATGCGCCACGCCGGCGACCAGCCCGCCCAGGGCTGCCATCTTTTCCGCCTGGATCAGGTCGCGCTGCGTGGCGCGCAGCCGTTCCAGGGTCAGGGCCATCTGTTCGGCCGTCAGGCGCATGACGTCGATGCCCAGCCCCATGCCGGCACAGACCCCATCAGCGTCGATCAGCACGAAACCGCGATGCAGGGCGTCTGGCTTGCGTTCGGCGATCAGGGCATTCAGGTCGGACAGACCCGTGACCTGCGGGACCAGCAGCGGCTGCCGGTCGGCCAGATGGGTCACCGGCCGCTTGGCGTAAAGGTCACGGCCATAGCGCTGGGAAAAATGCAGCAGAAAGGTGGCGCGGTCGGCCAGGGCCAGCGGACAGCCATCCGGTCCCAGGACGACAACGCCCGGCAGACCCGGGTCGCGCTGGAACATCTCCGCCACGGAACCGCAACTGGCATCGGGCCGGACCGCGGGGACGGTACGGCACAGGCGCGCGGCCGTCCAGGCTGCGTCGTCGTTCACACCGCCGACGGGCGATGCGGATGACTGGTGCCGATCCAAGCTAACGTCCCATTCGGAAGGTTTGGTGGCAAAGGGATGACAGAAAGCCGTGAAGGTTTTGTGAAGCAATCATCCCCGACTCACCCGCCCTTGAAGATGGTCAGACTTGCATCCCAGTAGGGGACGGGCCCGAACCGCCCGGCCAGAAAGTCGACAAAGGCCCGGACCTTGGGGCTCAGATGGCGATTGGCGGGATAGACGGCGTGAACGGCCCCGGATGGCATCAGGAAGGCATCCAGCACCGGCACCAGCCGCCCTGCCGACAGCGCGTCCCCCACGATGAAGGTGGGCAACAGCGCCAGCCCCTGACCATGGATCGCCGCCTCGCGCAGGGCATCGCCATTATTGGCGCGCAGGCGGCCGGTGATGCGCACGGTGCGGGGTGTTTCCGACCCCGGCGCCGTCCGGAAGGTCCATTGTTCCGGATTGGGCACGTTGGTGTAGATCAGGCAGTCATGATCGGCCAGATCGGCGGGGTCCTGCGGCGTGCCGCGCCGGGCCAGATAGGCGGGGCTGGCGCAGATGACGGCGCGGGCCGGGCACAGCCGGCGGGCCACCAGCGAACTGTCCTTCAACCGGCCCACGCGCACGGCCAGATCATACCCTTCCTCCACCAGATCGACATAGCGGTCGGACAGGTCCATATCGACGGCCACCTCCGGGTAAAGCGCCATGAAATCCGCAATGGCACCCGACAGGTGGACGAAGCCAAAGGACATGGGGGCGGCCAGTTTCAGCGTGCCGCGCGGGGCCTGGTGCTGGCTGGCCACCGACCGTTCCGCCTCCTCCAGCGCTTCCAGCGCCTGGGCCACGCGCGCGTGGAAGCCTTCGCCCACCTGGGTCAGGCTGATGTGGCGGGTGGTGCGGTTGAACAGGCGGGCCCCCAGCCGGGCCTCCAGTTCCCCGATGCGGCGACTGGCGGCCGATTTCGACAGGCCCAGCTTTTCCGCTGCCTTGGTGAAGCTCTTGCCGTCGGCCACCAGCGTGAACAGCCGCAGATCTTCCAGCCGGTCCAATCCGGTCCCCCTTGCTTACCCCTCCATTGTCCCGCTGGGCGGAACAAAGCTATCCGAATTTGCGTCATTATCGGACTGTCCGCAACGGCCTATCTTCCCCTCAGCAAACAACGCAACCGCCAGACAATGGAGCGCGGAACATGAGCAAGATCCTGGTCCTCTATTATTCCTCCTACGGCCATATCGAGACGATGGCCAAGGCCGTGGCTGAGGGTGCGGCGTCCGTTCCGGGCACCGAAGTGGTGGTGAAGCGCGTTCCCGAACTGATGCCCGACGAGGTCGCCCAGCGCGCCGGCATCAAGCTGAACCAGGACGCCGCGGTCGCCATCGTGGACGAACTGCCCCAGTATGACGCCATCATCTTCGGCACGCCGACCCGTTTCGGCATGATGGCCAGCCAGATGCGCAACTTCCTGGACCAGACCGGCGGTCTGTGGGCCAAGGGTGCCTTGATCGGCAAGGTCGGCTCGGTGTTCGTGTCGACGGCCACCCAGCATGGCGGCCAGGAATCGACCCTGCTGTCCTTCCACACGACGCTGCTGCATCACGGCATGGTCATCGCCGGTCTGCCCTACAGCTTCGGTGCCCAGGGCCGCATGGACGAAATCACCGGCGGCAGCCCCTATGGCGCCACCACCATCGCCAATTCCGATGGTTCGCGTCAGCCGTCGGCCAATGAACTGGACGGTGCGCGCTTCCAGGGCGCCCACGTCGCCCGTCTGGCCGCCAAGCTGTCGGCGTAACGCCGTATCTCATGCGCCGGGCCGGCGGTCGCCGGCCTATGAAGGTCATCTTCGGATGACCTTCGGTACTCTTTCCATGACCCATGGTCCCCGCGCCGTCGCCATTCCGGGACGGCGCGTCGGGAGCCGCACAGGAGAAGTGTCATGATCGAACATCGCCCCTTCGCCGGCCTGGGCAAGGCCAACCATGGTTGGCTGCGCGCCAATTTCCACTTCAGCTTCGCCGGTTACCACAATCCCTCGCGGGTCCATTGGGGACCGCTGCGGGTGTGGAATGACGACACCATCGACAGCAATACGGGCTTCGACCCGCACCCGCACCAGGACATGGAAATCATCACCTATGTCCGCAAAGGCGCCATCACCCACCAGGATTTCTTAGGCAACGAGGGCCGGACCGAGGCGGGCGACGTGCAGGTCATGTCCGCCGGCACCGGCATCGTCCACGCCGAATATAACCGGGAACCGGGTGAGACGACGCTGTTCCAGATCTGGATCATCCCCAACAAGCGCGGCGTGAAGCCCCGCTGGGAACAGGCCAGGTTCCCCAAGGGCACGGATGAAGCAGGCAAGCTGCGCGTCCTGGCGTCCGGCCGGGAACAGGACAAGGATAGCGGTGCGCTGTTTATCCATCAGGATGCGGCCCTGCTGGGCGGCGTTCTGCCGGCGGGCACGGTGCTGACCCACGCGCTGGGTGACCGCCTGGCCTATCTGGTCCCGGCGCGCGGCAAGGTGAAGGTCAATGGCGTTGTGCTGGAAGCCCGCGACGGTGCGGCCGTGAAGGATGAACCCGTCCTGACGATCGAGGTGCTTGAAGAAGCCGAACTGGTCCTGGCCGACCTGCCCCGCGCGGCCTGATCCGCCACAGATCCCGGCACCGGGCGTACCCTCCCCCCCCCAAGCCCGGTTCCGGTTCAGGGCGGCGTTCCCATCATGGGGACGCCGCCCTTTTCATGTTCACGACCGATCGGCCATCATCGGAACCCGCGGGGCAGATGAAGGCAGCCCACCGGCACGCAATGGGTCCTCGGCTGCGCTGCCTGGAATGAAGGGAGCCGGGCCAGAACCAACATACAGGGCCGGGGGCCGATCAGGGCACTGGCGTGTGCCGCATCTTGTGGCATAAGGGGGCCGATCCTGCCCCTGGAACCCGGCCTCCCATGATTCGTCTTGAAAATATCAGCAAGCACAATGGTCATCGCATCCTTTTCCTGGAATCCTCGGCAGCGCTGAACCGGGGGGAGAAGGTGGGGCTGGTCGGTCCCAACGGTGCCGGCAAGACCACTCTGTTCCGCATGATCACGGGGGAGGAACAGCCGGACACCGGTCAGGTGTCGGTGGAAAAGCAGGTTTCCATCGGCTATTTCAGCCAGGATGTCGGCGAAATGTCCGGGCGCAGTGCCGTCGCGGAGGTGATGGACGGCGCCGGACCGGTCAGCGAAGTGGCCAAGGAACTGGCGAGCCTGGAAGAAGCCATGGCCGACCCCGACCAGGCCGACCGGATGGACGCCATCATCGAACGCTATGGCGAGGTCCAGGCGCGTTTCGATGAGTTGGGTGGCTATGAGCTGGATGGCCGCGCGCGGGAGGTGCTGGCCGGCCTCAGCTTCAGCCAGGAGATGATGGACAAGGATGTCGGCGCGCTGTCGGGCGGCTGGAAAATGCGCGTGGCGCTGGGCCGCATCCTGCTGATGAAGCCCGATGTCATGCTGCTGGACGAACCCAGCAACCATCTCGACATCGAAAGCCTGATCTGGCTGGAAGGGTTCCTGAAGGGCTATGACGGCGCCCTGCTGATGACCTCGCACGACCGGGAGTTCATGAACCGGATCGTCAACAAGATCATCGAGATCGATGGCGGGTCGCTGACCAGCTATTCCGGCGATTACACCTTCTACGAACAGCAGCGGGCGCTGAACGAGCGGCAGCAGCAGGCGCAGTTTGAACGCCAGCAGGCCATGCTGGCCAAGGAGATCAAGTTCATCGAGCGGTTCAAGGCCCGCGCCTCCCACGCCAGTCAGGTGCAGAGCCGGGTCAAGAAGCTGGACAAGATCGACCGCGTCGAACCGCCCAAACGTCGCCAGACCGTGATGTTCGAGTTCCCGCCGGCCCCGCGCTCGGGCGAGGATGTCGCGGTCCTGCGCAACATGTCCAAGGGCTATGGCAGCCGGACCATCTATCAGGATTTCGACTTCACCATCCGCCGCAAGGAACGCTGGTGCGTGATGGGCGTCAATGGTGCCGGCAAGTCGACGCTGCTGAAGCTGATCGCGGGTGTCGACCAGCCCGATGCCGGGACCGTCAATGTCGGTGCCAGCGTGAAGATGGGCTATTTCTCCCAGCACGCGATGGAACTGCTCGACGGCGACCAGACCGTGTTCGAGGCGCTGGAGAGCGCCTTTCCACAGGCGGGCCAGGGATCGCTGCGCGCACTGGCCGGCTGTTTCGGCTTCTCCGGTGATGATGTGGAAAAGCGCTGCCGGGTCCTGTCCGGTGGGGAGAAGGCGCGGCTGGTGATGGCGATCATGCTGTACAACCCGCCGAATTTCCTGGTTCTGGACGAGCCGACCAACCATCTCGACCTTGACACCAAGCAGATGCTGATCACGGCCCTGGCCGGTTATGAAGGGACCATGCTGTTCGTGTCGCACGACCGGCACTTCCTGGCAGCCCTGTCCAACCGGGTGCTGGAACTGACGCCGGACGGCATCCATCAATATGGCGGCGGCTACACCGAATATGTGGCGCGCACCGGGCAGGAAGCACCCGGCCTGCATAGCTGACACCAGGGGAGGCTTCGGCCGCAGCCCGGCAAAGGCTGATGCCGGGTCGGCTAGCGCCGGCCCGGCCCACCCCACGCGACAACCCATCCCCTTGGCACCCCCGGTCCGGCATGCCAGCTTAGGGTGAGGGTAAAAGCCGAAGGATGTTCGTTTTGAGCCAGGAGATTTCGTCCGCCGCCGATCCCGTGGCCGCAAGGCTGATGTTGCTGGCCGGGTTGTTCGGGGCGGTGGCGGTGGCGGCCGGGGCCTATGCCAGCCATGGGCTGGCGGTGGTGCGCGACGGCCATGCCGTGGATCTGTGGAAGACAGCCAGCCAGTATCAGATGGTGCATGCGCTGGCCATCCTGGCGCTGGTGCCGCTGCGCCGGATGCTGGCGCGGCAGGCGCGTTGGCTGACGGCGGCCGGCCTGTGCTTTGCCATTGGCTGCCTGCTGTTTCCCGGCGCGCTTTATCTGCTGGGCTGGTACGGGCCGTCGGCCCTGGGGGCCGTGGCGCCCGTGGGCGGGCTGTCCTTTATTCTGGGCTGGCTCTGTGTCGGCGTCGCCGGCCTGCGCAGCGGCGGGGGTGGCGATGTCGGCTGAACAAGACGCGGCAGACGATGTCACGCTGGACTGTTCGGGCTTGAAATGCCCCATGCCGGTGCTGCGCGCGGCCAAGGCCCTGCGCGCCATGCAGGACGGGCAGGTGCTGGCGGTCACGGCCACGGACAAGGCGGCGCCGAAGGATTTCGAAACCTTCTGCCGTGAAGGCGGTCACACGCTATTGTCGACGGACGTCGTGGGTGACACGCCCCACGGGCAAGAGGTACGGTTCCGCATCCGTCGGGGTGGTCATGCGCCGGACAGATGATTTGGCGCAATGACAGTTCGGTCGGCGCCGCCCATGATGGCATGACCGCACCTGCCGCTCCCAAGAAGCGGATGGACGGTAAGAGGAAATGACCTGGGGAATTGGCGCCGCATGAACACCCTGCTTTTCTCCCATCCCGACTGCCTCAGCCACGATACCGGCTATGGACATCCCGAATGTGCCGACCGGCTGCGTGTCGTGCTGTCGGCGCTGGAGGATGAGGCTTTCATGTTCCTGGACCGGCGGGATGCGCCGCTGGCGACACGGGAACAGCTGGAACGCGTGCATCCGGCCGGCCATGTCACGGCCCTGCTGAATGCCATCCCCAGCGACGGTCATGGCAGCATTGATGCGGACACCGTGCTGTCGCCGGGCACGGGCCGGGCCGCCCTGCGTGCCGCCGGCGCCGTGGTCGCCGCCGTCGATGCCGTCTGCGGGGGGGAGGCGCGCAACGCGTTTTGTGCCGTGCGCCCGCCCGGACACCATGCCGAACCCGATCAGGCCATGGGTTTCTGCCTGTTCAACAATGTCGCGGTGGGGGCGGCGCATGCGCGGGCGGAACATGGCGTGCGCCGGGTCGCCATCATCGATTTCGATGTGCATCACGGCAATGGCACCCAGACCTTCTGCCAGCACGACCCCGACCTGTTCTATGGCTCCACCCACCAATGGCCGCTTTATCCCGGCACCGGGTCGGTGAAGGAGAAGGGGGATTTTGGCAATATCGTCAATGCCTGCCTGCCGCCCATGGCCGGCAGCCCGGAATTCCGCCACGCCATCCAGAGCCAGCTGATCCCGGCCCTGGATGCGTTCAAGCCGCAACTGGTCATGATCTCCGCCGGCTTCGACGCCCATATGCGCGATCCCGTGGGCGGGCTGGACCTGACGGAGGATGATTTCGCCTGGATCACGGGCAAGCTGATCGAGGTGGCGGACCGCCATGCCAAGGGTCGCATCGTCTCCGTGCTGGAGGGCGGCTACGACCTGCGGGCCCTGGCCAACAGTACGGCCGCGCATGTGAAGACGCTGATGGTGGCGTAATTTATGTTCCCTCAGGCGCCGGGCGCCGCCATCCGGCGGCTTGGTTCACGCGCCCACGCGGGCGCTGGCCGGCAGTCGCCGGCCTTGGGACTTTACTGCGGAGCCGTGTGCAGTTCCGAATAGTGCGGCCCGGAACAATGGCCGCTGGTATGTCCTGCCTACCCCTGCGTGGCACTTGAACCGGCGGGCCGGGGGACATACAGTCCCGCCTTCCGATTGACAGTGCCGATGCCATGACCGACCAGACCCTTCCCCAAGATATTGCCGCCCTCAGCTTTGAGGACGCGCTTGCCGAGCTGGAGCGGATCGTCCGCCAGCTGGAGGAAGGCAAGGCCAAACTGGATGATGCCATCCAGTCCTATGAGCGCGGTACCTGGCTGAAGAGGCATTGCGAGGCCAAGCTTCGTGAAGCGCAGGCGAAGGTGGACCGCATCACCATCGCCGCCGACGGCACGATTGGTGCCGAACCCGCCCGACTGGATTGACGCCATGCCCTCCCTGCCCAAGACCCTGACCGCCGCCATGGCGGATACCGTCGAACAGGTGGAGGCTGCCATCGAGGTGCTGCTGCCGCACACCAATCTGATGGAAGCCCGTCTGTTCGATGCCATGCGCTATGGCTGTCTGGGCGGGGGCAAGCGGCTGCGTCCTTTCCTGGTCATGGAAAGTGCCCGCATGTTCGGGGTCAGCCCGGCCTGTGCCCTGCGTACGGCGGCGGCGGTGGAATTCGTCCATTGCTACAGCCTGATCCATGATGACCTGCCGGCCATGGATGACAGCGAGCTGCGCCGCGGCCGCAAGACGGTTCACCTGGAATTTGACGAGGCGACGGCCATTCTGGCCGGCGACGCCCTGCTGACCCAGGCGTTTGAGATCCTGGCCGACCCCGAAACGCACGAGGACCCGCAGGTCCGCTGCAAGCTGGTGGCGGCGCTGGCCAAGGCATCGGGCCCGCGCGGCATGGTGGGCGGTCAGATGCTGGACCTGATCGCGGAGACGACGCCCCTGGATATCGGCGCCATCACCCGCCTGCAGCGCCTGAAGACGGGGGAGATGATCGCCTTTTCAGCCGTGTCGGGCGCCATCCTGGGCCGGGCCGGCGCGCCGCAGCACCATGCGTTGCAGGCCTATGCCCATGATCTGGGCCTGGCCTTCCAGATTGCCGACGATCTCCTGGACGTGGAAGGCGTGCAGGATGAGGTGGGCAAGCCGGTCGGCCGCGATGACATCGCTGGAAAAGCCACATTCGTCTCTATATTGGGAGCGGAGAGGGCGCGTGACCAGGCGCGGCGGCTGGCCGATCAGGCGGCGCAGCACCTGGACATCTTCGGGGAACGGGCGGATATGCTGGCCCAGGTGGCACGCTATGTCGTCGAACGGCGCGCATAAAAACAATGAGTGAGGTAGGGACGATGTCCCAGTCGAAGACGCCGTTGCTGGACCAGGTCAAGACCCCCGCCGATCTGCGCCGTTTGGCCCCCAATCAGTTGCGCCAGTTGGCCGACGAGCTGCGGACGGAAACCATCGACGCCGTGTCGGTGACGGGTGGGCATCTGGGTGCCGGGCTGGGCGTGGTCGAACTGACGGTCGCCCTGCATTACTGCTTCGACACGCCGAATGACCGTCTGATCTGGGATGTCGGCCACCAATCCTATCCGCACAAGATTCTGACCGGCCGGCGCGACCGTATCCGCACCCTGCGCATGGGCGGTGGCCTGTCGGGATTCACCAAGCGGTCGGAAAGCGAGTACGACCCGTTCGGCACGGCCCACAGCTCCACCTCCATCTCCGCCGGGCTGGGCATGGCCGTGGCCCGCGATCTGGCTGGCAAGACCAACAATGTCGTGGCCGTCATTGGCGACGGGGCCCTGTCCGCCGGCATGGCCTATGAGGCGATGAACAATGCCGGGGCGCTGCAATCGCGCCTGGTTGTCATCCTGAACGACAATGACATGTCCATCGCCCCGCCCGTGGGGGCGCTGTCGGGCTATCTGTCGCGGCTGATCTCGTCCAAATCCTATCGCGGCTTCCGTGACTTCTCCAAGCAGGTGGCTGAACATCTGCCGCGCCCGCTGCTGAACGCGGCTCGGCGGGCGGAGGAATATGCCCGCGGCATGGTCACGGGCGGCACCCTGTTCGAGGAGCTGGGCTTCTATTATGTCGGTCCCATCGACGGGCATAATCTGGACCATCTGCTGCCCGTGCTGGAAAATGTCCGCGACGATCCGCAGGGTGGTCCCGTGCTGGTCCATGTCGTCACGCAGAAGGGCAAGGGCTACGCCCCGGCCGAGGCCTCGGCTGACAAGCTGCATGCGGTGGGCAAATTCGACGTCATCACCGGCACCCAGGCCAAGCCCAAGGCCAACGCCCCCTCCTATACCCGCGTCTTTGCTGACAGCCTGATCAAGGAAGCGGAAAAGGACGAAAAGATTGTCGCCATCACGGCCGCCATGCCGTCGGGCACGGGGCTGGACTTGTTCGCGTCCAAGTTCCCCAAGCGCACCTTCGACGTGGCCATTGCCGAACAGCATGCCGTGACCTTCGCCGCCGGCATGGCGACGGAGGGGTTCAAGCCCTTCTGCGCCATCTATTCCACCTTCCTGCAGCGCGGCTATGACCAGTTGGTCCATGACGTGGCCTTGCAGAACCTGCCCGTGCGCTTCGCCATCGACCGTGCGGGTCTGGTCGGGGCGGACGGCGCCACCCATGCCGGGGCCTTTGACGTGGCCTATCTGGCCTGCCTGCCCAATATGGTGGTGATGGCCGCGGCGGATGAGGGCGAACTGGTCCATATGGTCGCCACCTGTGCCGCCTATGATGGCGGCCCCATCGCCGTGCGCTATCCGCGTGGCGAAGGCGTGGGTGTGGACATGCCCGAACAGGGCGTGCCCCTGCCCATCGGCAAGGGCCGTGTCATCCGGGAAGGCAGCAAGGTTGCCATCCTGTCGCTGGGTACGCGTCTGGCCGAAGCGTCCAAGGCGGCGGAGGATCTGGCGGCGCTGGGCCTGTCCACGACCGTCGCCGATGCCCGCTTCGCCAAGCCCATCGATATGGAGCTGGTGGAACGGCTGGTGCGCGGGCATGAGGTGCTGATCACCATCGAGGAAGGCAGCATCGGCGGCTTCGGCAGCCATGTCCTGCATCATCTCGCGACCAGCGGCCTGCTGGATGCCGGCTGCAAGGTCCGCCCCATGGTCCTGCCCGACCTCTATCAGGACCATGACAGCCCGGTGAAACAGTACGAACAGGCCGCCCTCCAGGCCCGCGACATCGTCACCACGGCCCTGAAGGCGCTGGGCGTGGAGAGCAAGGCGGCGGCGCGGGCGTGATGGGGCTTTCGCTGTGCTGGCGGCGTCAGTGACTGGTCGGTACACGGTTTGCCGTCAACCGGGTTTCGTTTGCTTCAGCTTGATACAAGGCCGTTTGTACAAATCTTTTTGTAAAAAATGTTGACATAACCAGCCTTCAAGGTCTAAAAGGGCGTCTAAGGTGCGCTAGGTTTTTTTTGGTTTGAATGTGTGCCAAATTTGGTTCATTCTACATCCGCTCATTTGCGGAGATAGAAATGCGACCAAACGCGAAACGTCTGCCGGCACATTTTTATGCGTTAGCCAGCGGCCCAGAGCCTTTGCGCGATTGGCTGCGTGAGCTGGGGAAACCTGATAGCGAACTGATCGGCAAAGATATCAGGATAGTCGAATTCGGCTGGCCGATTGACATGCCGACCTGTGGTCTTAAGGGGAAGGCTTGTTTGAAGTGCGTATGATATAATATTCTGAAAATCATGAACTGCCCAAAAGCCCTTTAATTTTTAGCACTATATCTTTCTCTCCACTTATAGATAGGCCAATGTATGTTTCCGCTTCGATTTGCACTGTATAATCTCCAATTTTAACTGATATGTACTCAATTTCCTGGGATCCAGCAACAACGTTACTGTATTCCCCCAGCCTCTTTGCGCCTAATGATGAGAGAACATGGAAAAGATTTTCCTGCAAATTTCTATCAAACTCGTTGCCCAAGACCACGGTCGTTAAGTTGGAATCTTTAGAAGCCAAGGTCTTTCCCTCCAGTTCGAGTGGCTGATTCTATAATTTCTTCCCAAGTTTTTCTACGCATCTCCGGAACCGCATCGCGCGGGTCCTGTTTTGCGTGCATGACGGGCGGATGGTCCTGCTCCACGGGTTCATCAAGAAGACCCAGGAGACGCCCAAGGCGGATCTTGATCTAGCCCGGGACCGGATGAGGACACTCTGACGTGCGGGTTCCAATGCCCCCGCGTCGGTCGGCGAGGGGTAGAATTATGGAAGAAAAGCGCACCTATATCGGCTCGTCCTTCGACGACTTCCTGGCCGAAGAAGGCATTCTGGAGCGTGTGAACGCCCGCGCGCTGAAGCGCGTCATCGCCTGGCAGCTTTCCCAGGCCATGGACGCCAAGCAATTGACCAAGACGGAAATGTCGGAGCGCATGGGCACCAGCCGGACGGCGGTGGACCGGTTGCTGGACCCGGCCAACGGCTCCGTCACGCTGCTGACGCTGGAGCGTGCGGCCAGTGCGGTTGGCAAGCGGCTGCGGATCGAACTGGTCGACGCCTGACCTCACCCCCAATCGGCGAAGGCCTGATCCACGCTGGTGTCGGGCAGGCCGGGGATGTGGGTCCAGGACGGCTCCCCCGGCCTGGTCTGCATCATATAGGCCCAGTGGCTGAGATTGGCGGCGGCACTGCCGGCCGTCATCTGCATCAGGAAGGCCCATTGGCCCTTATGCCTGGTCATGCGGCCCTGGCCGATGATGAAGCTGTCTGTCGACACACCCTTGGTCAGGCTGAGATCGACCCCGCCCACGGGGGAGAAGGACAGGCGCACATCGCCATCGGGCGTCACCGACCCGACAATGCTCTGATATCCCAGATCGCCGCCATTGATGCTGGCCGCGCATTGGCCGATCAGGTAGCCGGCATTGAACTCGGTGAAATACCAGAGCGTCTGGTCCTGCACCTGGGTGAAACTGGGGCTGCTTATATTCTTCTGTTCGATGGCCAGCAGATATTCCGTCGGTACGTACCAGTAGGTGCCGGCCAGCCAGGACCAGCGATCCACCGAGACATCCTGCGCGTTATCATCATCGCCTTGCCGAACCATCTTATCCCCTCTGGTATGGTTATAGAAGCATCGCAGATTTAATTAGTATAGGTAATATGAATATGCAACTTCAACGATAGAAATTGCATCTTGCCCGGCTTGCCCGGATCGGGAAATCTGCGGGTTGCCATCGGGTCGGATTGGGGGGCAAGCCATGGGTCTGGATGTGACACGCCGCACCGTACTGGCATCGGGTGCGGCCATGGCACTGGTCGGAAATGCACAAGGCGCGGGAGAAAACGGCATGTATGGGTTGATCGGCCGCATGATCGCGGTTCCAGGCAAGCGCGACGAGTTGGCAGCGATCCTGCTGGAAGGGACGGGGTCCATGCCAGGCTGCCTGTCCTATGTCATCGCGGCCGACCCCACCAACACCGACGCCCTGTGGATCACGGAGGTGTGGGACAGCCGCGACAGCCACGCGGCCAGCCTGAAGCTGCCGGGCGTACAGGCGGCCATCGCCAAGGGCCGGCCGATGATTGCGGGCTTCGACAGCCGGTCGGAGACGGTGCCGCTGGGCGGTCACGGGCTGGTCAAGGCGGGGTGATCCCGCCGTCATGCTCCTCCCTCAGGCGCCGGGCGCCGCCATCCGACGGCTTGGCTACGCGGCACCTGCCGCGCGGCGGCAGTCGCCGCCGTATCAGCCGAAGAAATGCCGAAAGGCCAGATCGGTGCGTACCTCGAACGCATTCTCGTAACCCAGCACGCGCCGGGCCCAATCCTTCTGGCTGTCCAGCACCTTCTTGAAGAAGGGATCGGCCGATTTGGCTTCGATGACCCGGTCCCAGGCGGCCAACTGGGCCTCCAGCACGCTGTCGGGTGTCTTCACCACATTCACGCCCTCGGCCTTCAGCGCCTCCAGGTCCTTGGAATAGCGATCCATGGCCTTCCAGGACATGTCGGCCGATGCGCTTTCGGCCGCCACGCGCAGGATGTTGCGCATTTCGTCGGGCAGACTGTCAAAGCGACGCTTGTTGAAGATGATTTCGAACATCTCGGCCGACTGGTGATAGCTGCCGACCATGTAGGTGGGGGCCACATTCTGGAAGCCCAAGGCCCGGTCGGAGGAGGGATTGTTGAATTCCGCCCCGTCCAGCAATCCCCGGTCCAGCGCCGGCACGATGTCGCCCGGCCCCATGATGGTGACGGCCACCCCCATTTCCCGGAACAGATCCGCCGCCAGCCCCACGGTACGGTAGCGCATGCCCTGCAGGTCTTCCGGCCCCTTCACCTCCCGTCGGAACCAGCCCAGGGGCTGGCTGGGCATGGGGCCGGACAGGAAGCCGACCAGATCCAGTTTCAACACCTGCTGCACCAGTTCATCATACAGCGCCTGCCCGCCGCCATATTTGATCCAGCCCAGCATGTGGTTGGCCTTCCAGCCCAGCGAAGGCGGCGTGCCGAACAGGGAAAAGGCGGGATGGCGGTTGTACCAATAGGCGGTGACGCCGTGCCCCCCATCCAGCGCGCCGGACAGCACCGCCTCCTGCAATTGCAGCGGTCCGACGACAGCGCCCGACGGCAGCATGTCCAGTTTCAACCGGCCGCCCGCCAGGCTGTTGACCGTGGCGGCATAGTCCCCGGCGAATTCGTGGAAGATGTCACGGGCGGGCCAGGTGGACTGGAACCGCAGGGTCACGGTTTCGGCCCGCGACACATTGGGCATGGAAATGCCGGAGGCTGCCGATCCCACGGCCGCCGCGGCGGCGACGCCCAGGAAACCGCGCCGCGACCTTGTGTCCTTCGCCGGCGGGCGGGCGGTGGTCGTGGGCTGGCTGTCCCTGGTCATGCGTCGCTTTCCTGCGGTTCGTTCCGGCTGGGCGGATGCTAGCTTTGTTTTTGAATTCGTTCAAATTTCTGTGCATTGCGGCAGAGAAAAGGATGCGCCGCACCATGGCTCGGCCTGACCGAAAGAACCCGTCCGAAAGAGATGGTTTCAGCACCGCCGATTGATTTTGCTCAACCGCTGCCCCGGCCCCTCATGCTATGATGTCGCGTCTTTTCTGTACGGAGTCTCCGATCAGTGACCTCGCCTGCCCATCCCGGACGCGAACCCGCCTCGCGCCCCGCTGCTTCCGCTGAACCCGCCCCGAACCCGGCGGATGAGAAGATTCAGTACGGCACCATGATCCCCTTCATCCTGGTCCATGTCGCCTGCCTGGGCGCCATCTGGACGGGGGTGGCGTGGCAGCATGTGGTGCTGGCGCTGGTCCTGTACGGTGCCCGCATGTTCGGGATCACGGGCGGCTATCACCGCTACTTCTCCCACCGGTCCTACAAGACCGGCCGCGTCGTGCAGTTCCTGCTGGCCTTCCTGGCGCAAAGCTCGGCCCAGCGCGGGGCCTTGTGGTGGGCGGCGACCCATCGCCACCACCATAAATATTCCGACACGGAACTGGACGTGCATTCGCCGCGTCACAAGGGCTTCTTCTATGCACATCTGGGCTGGGTGTTCACGGCCAAGCATGAAAAGGCCGATTACCGCACCATCGGCGACCTGACCAAGTATCCCGAACTGGTCTGGCTGGACCGGCATTATTATTTCCCGGCCATCATCCTGGGCTTTGCCACCTGGGCCCTGTTCGGCTGGGGCGGCCTGATCGTCGGCTTCTTCTGGAGCACGGTGGCCCTTTACCACGCCACTTTCTGCATCAATTCGCTGGCCCATGTCATGGGCCGCCCGCGCTATCTGACGGGTGACGACAGCCGCAACAACTGGCTGCTGGCCATCGCCACCATGGGCGAGGGCTGGCACAACAACCATCACCATTATCAGTCGGCCGCCCGCCAGGGCTTCCGCTGGTGGGAGATCGACACCTCCTACTACATCATCAAGATCATGCAGGGTCTGCGTCTGGTCTGGGACGTGCACGAGCCGCCGGCCTCGGTGGTGCGCAACGAACAGCGCCTGGGCACCAAGGTGATCGAGGCTGCCGCCGCCCAGCTGGCTGCCAGCTTCCAGGTGGAAAAGCTGACGGCCCAGGTGCGTGAGGCGCTGGCCCAGACCCCGACCATGGCGGAGATTGAGGAGCGCGTGCGCCAGGCCCATGAGAACGCCAAGGTCCGGCTGGAGGCCATGGTCGCCAATATCCAGCTGCCGCACCTGCCGACCACCGACGAGTTGCGCCAGCGCGCGTCGAAGATGTTCGTCCGCACGCCCAGCATGGACGATATTGTGGAGCGCGCCCGCCAGATCCTGGTGGCCAACGTCTGCACCCGTCTGGCCGGGATGCCCGCCTGACCTGATGGTAATGACCCGGGGTGGATGGGGATTATCCCCTGTCCACCCCGCGTCGCCAACGGGAGGCGCATATCCGACCCGTTGAAATTACCACTGTCTTTCCTCTTCCCCTTCAGGGTGCCCGGGCGTTAGGTTAACGCCTTAGGGGCGCCCTTTTGATTTTTATGGATGCATGACGATGACCCGTCTTACCACTACGCTGCTGTTGGCCGCGGCATTGATCGCCGCGCCGGCCACGGCCCTGGCCCAGTCGGCTCCGGCCGGTCAGGCCGCCCCGTCGAATGCGCCGAAGGTCAGTGGCTCCGCCGCCGGTGCGCAGAAGGCCAGCTTCTTCTCTTCCGGCAATCTGGTGCCGATGGCCGGCGTGGCCGCCGTTGCCGCTGCCGGCGTGATCGCCGCGACCGTGGGCGGTGGCGATGATGAAGCCGGCCCGCCGGTTGCCACCAGCACGACCACCAGCACGGCCACCACGACGCAGTAACGTCCGGTCAAAGGCTGCTTTATCGACAACCCCGCCATCTCCGGATGGCGGGGTTTGTTATTTCTCTGACAAGGGCCCTGATCACGCCACCCATTTCCGGGTGGAAACTATCCTTCTTTCGTTAATGGAAAGTTGCAATAAAATCACCCTTCTGGTCGGACGTGCGTTGCCATTTACGAAATGACACCGGTATCATGCAATGTGCCTAAAATTGTCTGGAATATTATGGCGGAATTTCGAACCATCATTGGGATGCATAATGAATATGGCGGTGTTCTCATATGTAATTAGCGGTTAATCTATAATAAACTCTTGGCTGATATTGCCTTCCCGCTCAGAAAAGGGGATCGGCATGCGCATTAAATCGCTGTTCATATTGTGTCTGTCTGTCGCGGGGGCCATCGCGGTTGCCATGGGGCTGTTCCTGGTGGGCGAACAGTTCGGCCGATATCGTGATGCCAGTGCAGCCCATGACCAGGTCAAAACCCTGACGGGTGTCGCCCTGGCGCTGGAGGGGCTGACGCTGGAGCGTGGTCCCTTGAACGTGGCACTGCAGAGCGACCTGCCGATGTCCGATGCTTCCCGCCAGGAGCTGGAAGCCTTGTCAGCCAAGGCCGAGGCGGGTCTGAAGCGCATGGATGTGGAACTGGCCGGACTGCCGGAAGCTGCCAGATACATGTCCTTGTACACCCCGGTGAAGGAGCGGCTGCTGGCCCTGCGCACCCAGGCGCGGGCGCAGATTGCCAAACCGAAGGCCGACCGTGACCCCGCCTTCGTGAAAGATTACGCCACGACGGCCGCCCGCATGGTGGGCGAACTCACCCCATTGCTGGACCGGCTGGAAACGGCGATCGCCGCCGGCAGTCCCCAGGCCGGCGACTACATTTCCACCGCCCGGCTGGCCATGGATCTGCGCACGGCGGCCGGCAACAAGGGGCTGGCCATGACCAATCTTGTTGCGGCCACGACGACGGCCACACCCGCCAGTCTGGAAAGGCTGGTTGATCTCGGCGCGCGCATTGACGAGATCTGGCGCCGGCTGAAGCAACAGGCCGCACAGACGGAAAATCCCGGTGCCCTGGCGGCATCCATGGCCACGGTGGATCAGGAGTATTTCACCAAGGGACAGGCCCTGTTCAAGGATGTGGAAGCGGCCGCCCGCGCCGATGGCAAGCAGTCGATGGAACTGGTGCCGTTCCGCAAGCAGCAGACGGGTTACCTGCAAAGCATCATGTCGATCCGCGACGCCGCCTTCGGCGAGGCCGATCTCTATCTGACGGAAGAGATGGCGGCGGCACGGAACAACCTGATCGCCGTTCTGCTGCTGACCTTGGGCGTCGCCGCGGCTGTCGTTGGGCTGGGGGCGCTGTTCACCCGCCGCGTCGTGCTGCCGCTGGGTGGCCTGACCGACATTATCGGCCGTATGGCCGCCAATGACCTGGCTGTCGCCATTCCCGGTGCCGACCGCACGGACGAGGTGGGCGATATCGCCCGCGGTCTTGCGGTGTTCCGGGAGGGGGCGTTGGAGCGCCAGCGTCTGGAGGAGGCGGCGCGGCTGGAGCGGCAGGCCCGCGAGCAGCGCGTGGCCCGTGTTGAGCAACTGATTGCGCAGTTCGAACGGCAGGTGGCCGACGTTCTGTCGTCGGTCGGCCATTCCGCCCAGGACCTGGACCGCACCGCGCACGGCATGTCGGGCATCGCGTCCGACACCAGCCAGCAACTGGCGGCGTCGGCGGCGGCGTCGGAGCAGACCTCCGCGAACGTGCAGACGGTGGCGGCGGCAGCAGAGGAGCTGGCATCGTCCAGCCAGGAGATCGGCCGCCAGGTGACGGAAAGTGCCGCCATCGCGGGTACCGCCGTGGGCGAGGTGGCGCGCGCCGACAATACCGTGCGCGGTCTGGCCGATGCGGCGCGGCGCATCGGCGATGTGGTCGGCCTGATCCAGCAGATCGCGGGTCAGACCAACCTTCTGGCGCTGAATGCCACGATCGAGGCAGCGCGTGCCGGAGAGGCCGGCAAGGGCTTCGCCGTGGTCGCGTCGGAGGTGAAGGGCCTGGCCAACCAGACCGCCCGGGCCACGGAGGACATTTCCAGCCAGATCACGGAAATCCAGGGCGCCACCAACGCCGTGGTCCAGGCCATGTCCGGCGTGGGACGCACCATCGAGCGTGTCAGCGAGATCGCCACCACCATCGCCGCGGCTGTGGAGGAACAGGGTGTGGCGACAGCGGAAATCGCCCGCAATGTCCAGCAGGCGGCCCAGGGCTCGCAGTCCGTTTCCGAAGGTCTGGCGCAGGTCACCCACGGCGCCCAGAAGACGGGTGAGGCGGCGGGCAGCGTGCTGGGCGCATCGGGCGACCTGTCGCGCAATGCCGCCACCCTGCGCCAGGAAATCGTGGACTTCCTGGCGGGCATCCGCGCCGCCTGACGCCACGCAAGCATCCCTTTCCCAAGCCCCGCTGGCGCCCCCCGCCGGCGGGGCTTCGTCATTGCGGGGGCCGGCATGGCAAGAAAGCGGTCGCCGCCCGGCCTGCCGCCGGGATATGAAGATGCCATGGAACAGACCGACGATCTTGAAATCTATGTGGTGACGACACCGGGCCTGGAAATTCCGCTGGCGGCGGAAATGCGGGAACGGGGCTTTGCCGATCCCAAGCCGGGCAAGGGCGGCGTCACCACGCGCGGCACCTGGGCCGATGTCTGGCGCGCGAACCTGCAATTGCGCGGGGCTGCCCGCGTGCTGGCGCGTATCGGGTCCTTCCGGGCGATGCATCTGGCCCAGTTGGACAAGCGTGCCCACAAATTCCCCTGGGCCGACTTCCTGCGCCCCGACCAGCCGGTGCGGGTGGAAGCCAGTTGCAACAAATCCCGCATCTATCACGCCGGTGCCGCCGCCCAGCGCGTGACCCGCGCCATCCAGGAGACGCTGGGCGCGCCGATCGACGACAAGGCGGAGATCGTCGTCAAGCTGCGCATTGATGATGATCTGGCCATTTTCAGCATCGACACATCGGGAGAGGCGCTGCACAAGCGCGGCTACAAGGAAGCGGTGAACAAGGCCCCGATGCGGGAGAATCTGGCCGCCATGTTCCTGCGCCAGTGCGGCTATACCGGCACGGAACCCGTGGTCGACCCCATGTGCGGGTCCGGCACCTTTGTCATTGAGGCCGCCGAGATTGCCTTGGGCCTGAACCCCGGCCGCGCCCGTTCCTTTGCGTTCGAGACTCTGGCCAATTTCGACCCGGCTGCCTGGGACGCGATGCGGACAGCCGGGGCCGGCACCACCCCGCCGCCGGGCGTGCGCTTCTGCGGCAGCGACCGCGATGCCGGCGCCATCAAGATGAGCGCGGCCAACGCGGAGCGGGCCGGCGTGTCCGCCCTGACCCATTTCCAGTGCCACGCCATCAGCGACCTGAACCCGCCCGAAGGTCCCCCCGGCCTGGTCATCGTCAACCCGCCCTATGGCGGCCGCATCGGCGACACCCGCCAGCTCTATGGTCTCTACGGCACCTTGGGCAAGGTGCTGCTGAACCGCTTCCGCGGCTGGCGCGTGGGCGTCATCACCAACGAACCCGCACTCGCCAAGGTCACCGAACTGCCCTTCCTGCCGGTGGGCGGATCGGTCCTGCATGGCGGGCTGCCCGTGGTTTTGTACCGGACAGGGGTGCTGGGTGGGGTGTGACGGGGTGAGCACTTCTCCTGGCATCAATTGAAGCGATCGTCCAATACGCCAGCGGATGTACTATAATGCCGTTCGTTTCAGATGAGGGAGGCGTTTGCATGAGCGGAAATCTCTACGAGACGGATTTCTACGCGTGGGCCAACGAACAGGCGGCATTGCTGCGCGCCGGCAAGCTCTCGGTGGCGGACATTGAGCATATCGCGGAGGAAATCGAGAGCATGGGCAAGACCGAGAAGCGCGAACTCCTCAGCCGCCTTACGGTCCTGCTGCTGCACCTGCTGAAGTGGCATCATCAACCCGCACGGCGTGGCGCCAGTTGGGAAGCATCCATCCGCAACCAACGCCTGGACGTGACGGACCATCTTGCCGACAATCCCAGCCTGAAAGCGAGGATTGGCGAGACGTTGGCCGCCGCCTATATGCGTGCCCGCAACAGCGCAGCCGCGGAAACCGGATTTGCGGTCGAAACCTTCCCCGTGGACTGCCCGTGGCCCTTTGACCAGATCATGGATGCCGACTTCTGGCCGGATCAGCACTGAGCGACTTCGGTCGCGCCAGCCCCAATGGGAAATGCGGGGGGCACGCCAAGGCGCGCTCACAAAGGACAACATAATTTCTATGGATTAACGCACGGTCAAAGAGATGGCGTCCCCAAGGGGATTCGAACCCCTGTTACCGCCGTGAGAGGGCGGTGTCCTAGGCCTCTAGACGATGGGGACTAGAGCCGTGCGAGGCGCGCTTTTTAGGCGAGGCGATGGGATTGATCAAGAAGTTTTTTCAAAGCCCCGCCAGTTTTTTTGCCGCCCCCAAAAGCGCGTCCACATCCGCCTCCTGACTGTTCCAGGCCGTGACCAGACGCACCACCGACCCGTCCCAGCGATAAAAGCCGAAGCCTGCTGCTTCCAGGCCCGCGATGACGGGCTCGGGCAGGGAAACGAACACCTCGTTGGCATCGACAGGATGGGCCAGCGCCGCGCCGGGCAGGGCCGACAGGCCGTCTGCCAGACGCTGGGCCATGCGGTTGGCATGGCCGGCCAGACGCAGCCACAGGCCATCTTGCAGATAGGCCTCAAGCTGCGCCGACAGGAACCGCATCTTGGAGAACAGGTGCGCCGCCCGCTTGCGCCGATAGCCGAAATTCTCGGTCAGGCCGCGGTCGAAAAACACCACGGCCTCCGCGCCCAGGGCGCCGTTCTTGGTGGCGCCGAAGGACAGCACGTCGATGCCCACGCGCCAGGTGGCGTCGGCCGGGCAGCAGCCCAGCGTGGTCATGGCGTTGGCAAAGCGCGCCCCGTCCATATGCACGTAAAGCCCGTGGCGCCGCGCGATGGCGGTCAATGCTGCCAGTTCATCGGGCGTATAGACCGTGCCGCATTCGGTCGCCTGGGTCAGGGACAGGGCCGCCGGCTGCACAGCATGGACGAAGCCCTTATGCACGCGGCCCAGCGCGTCCGACAGGGTCTGGGGCGCGATCTTGCCATGGTCGCCGGCGAGCGGCACCAGCTTGGCCCCGCCGGTGAACATTTCCGGCGCGCCGCATTCATCGGCCTGGATATGGGCTTCGGCATGGCAATAGATGCTGCCCCAGGGCGGGGTCAGGGCCGCCAGCGACAGGGCGTTGGCCGCCGTGCCCGTGGCCACCGGGAACACCGCGACGTCGCGTTCGAACAGGGTGGACAGGCGCGTGGTCAGACGATGCGTCCATTCATCTGCACCATAGGAGGGGGCCGTACCCTGATTGGCGGCAACCAGCGCTTCCAGGATCTGCGGGGCGGCACCGGTCACATTATCGGACATGAAATTCATTTAACGTCCCTTCACCCGGGTTTTGCGCTTTTATGTGACCGGCATCACGGCACGGTTGTCACCAGGACAGCATTGTCGCCCGTGGCCGGATCGACGAGAAGCACCTGTGTGCGCCCGTCGGCCAAGCGGATTTGTACGGCGATGCGGCCATCAACCGCAGCCAGGCCGGGCAACAGCACGGCGCCCGGTGGCAGCGCAACGGGTGATGCAGGCAAAGGCGCCGGCACTCCCGGGCGGGTCACGACCGCGGGTGCCGCAGCGGCGGCCGGTGCCTCGGCCTTCGGCCTGGTACCGAACCGTTCGGAAAATGTGCGCGGATGATCGGGGTCCGTGCTGCGTTTATAGACTTCATACCCGATGAAGGCGAAGCCGGCGGCGATGACCACGGCCATCAGGACAAGGACGGATTTCAGTGCGCGCACGTTCGGCAAATCCCCAGTTGAAGGCCACCGGCCGGACGGATACCCCGCCCGCCGGGCTGGAATTCGACCTGGATGACGATCTGGGCGACGAGGAATTCCTGTCCGCCGCCCCCGATGCCCCGGCCGATGTCGCCGGCCCGTCACAGCATCAGGCCGTGATCGCGGCCGGACAGGACGGGGATCGGCTGGACAAGGCGCTGGCGGATGCGTTGGCCGATAAGGGCCTGTCGCGGTCCCGCCTGCGCGCGCTGATCGACCAGGGTCAGGTCACCCAAGCGGGACTGACCATAGACGACGCCTCCCGCCGGGTCAAAGCCGGCCAGACCTATGACGTGCATGTCCCGGCCAGCGCGCCGGCCCTGCCCGTGCCGCAGGACATCCCGCTGTCCATCATCCATGAGGATGCGGACCTGCTGGTCATCGACAAGCCGGCGGGCATGGTGGTGCATCCGGCCGCCGGCAATGCCGACGGCACCCTGGTCAACGCCCTGCTGCATTATTGCGGCGACCGGCTGTCGGGCATTGGTGGCGTGCGCCGGCCGGGCATCGTGCATCGCCTGGACAAGGATACAAGCGGCCTGATGGTGGTCGCCAAGACCGACCGCGCGCATCAGGCCCTTTCGGCGCAGTTTGCCGACCGGTCGCTGTCGAGGACCTATCAGGCCGTGGTCTGGGGCGTGCCCAATCCGCGCGCCGGAGAGATCAATGCCAATCTCGGCCGCCATCCGACCGACCGCAAGCGCATGGCCGTGCTGGACCGGGGTGGCAAGGTGGCGATCACCCGCTACACCACCGTGCGCCCGCTGGGCCCGGCAGCCTGCCTGATCGAATGCAAGCTGCTGACGGGCCGCACCCACCAGATTCGCGTTCACATGACCCATGTGGGCCATCCGCTGGTGGGCGATCCCGTCTATGGCCGCATCCGGCAGGGCCGCACGCGCGGCACGTCGGATGCGGCCAAGCAGGCGCTGGACAATTTCCCGCGTCAGGCCCTGCACGCCGCTTCGATCGAATTCATCCATCCGGCCACGGGGGCGAAGGTCAGCTTCACCACTGTGTTACCGGATGATTTCAAGGGCTTAATTCAGGCGCTGGAGGTGCTATGATGCGTCCCGCGTGTGACATCCGGGCCTCAGCTGGACGGACGCTCCGCGTGTCCGGTCCGGACTTTCCATCATTGCCGGTGCCAATCGGGCCGGTGATGCCGACCAGCCTTATGCAAGGGGGTTAACCATGGCCGCTTCTGTTCCCGCCATTCCTGTTGTCAGTTCCGAAAGCAGCCTCAGCCGCTATCTCCAGGAAATCCGCAAGTTCCCCATGCTGGAACCGGACGAGGAGTACATGCTGGCCAAAAGCTGGCGCGAGCATGAGGACACAAAGGCCGCCCACCGTCTGGTGACCAGCCATCTGCGTCTGGTGGCCAAGATCGCCATGGGCTACCGCGGCTATGGCCTGCCCGTGTCCGAACTGATCTCCGAAGGCAATGTCGGCATGATGCAGGCCGTCAAGCGGTTCGAGCCTGATCGCGGCTTCCGCCTGGCCACCTACGCCATGTGGTGGATTCGTGCCGCCATCCAGGAATATATCCTGCACAGCTGGTCGCTGGTGAAGATGGGCACCACGGCCGCGCAGAAGAAGCTGTTCTTCAATCTGCGCAAGCTGAAGGGCCAGATGCAGGCCATCGATGATGGCGACCTGCCGGCCGAGGTGGTGACCAAGATCGCCACCACCCTGGACGTGCCGGAGGCCGATGTCGTCTCCATGAACCAGCGGTTGGCCGCTGCCGATCATTCGCTGAATGCGCCGCTGCGCATTGATGGCGAGGGCGAGTGGCAGGACTGGCTGGTGGATGAGCGCGAAAGCCAGGAAATCCGCATCGGCGAGGAACAGGAGCTGGGCAAGCGCAAGGCCCTGCTGGCCACCGCCATGAAGGGCCTGAACGAGCGTGAGCGCCACATCCTGATCGAACGCCGCCTGCGGGACGAGCCGACGACGCTGGAGGACCTGTCCCAGCATTACGGCATCAGCCGCGAACGGGTCCGCCAGATCGAGGTGCGGGCCTTTGAGAAGCTGCAAAAGGCCATCAAGTCGGCGGCCGAGGCACAGAAGCTGGTGTGATCCCGGCGCCTGATGGTCACGGATGGCCCGACAGCCGCACGGCCAGGGCACGGGCGTAGCGCTCGTCCCCGGGGTCAAGCCTGCCGGATTCGGCATCGTCCTTCATGGCCTGCAGATCCAGCCTTGTGTCGGTCGAAATCTCCGGATGGGCCAGCAGCCCGTCCAGGACCGCGATGATGTCCCCATCCACGGTCAGCGTCGGCGCGGGCGGCGGATCGGCCTGCGGCACCGGGGCGGCCTGCGGCGTGTCAGCCGCCGCGTCGCTGGGCGCCGGCACCAGCAGGTCGGTCCAGCCGAAGCCGGAATCGGCGACGCGCGCGTGGATGGTGCGGGCAGCATCCAGGGCGACGTCATCGTCCCCATCTCCCAGCCGTTCCAGCAGCGCGATGAAATTGTCCCGGTCCATGAAGGGCATGGGGCACTCCCGTTGGTGATCCTTCCCCATAGGTGGGGTGTCGCGCCATCGGCGCAATATCCGTCCGCTAGCTTGGTGCCGGCCCGCGGGCATGGCAAGGTTGGTGGTGACCTGAAGGGTGCCCCCGATGAATGCCTTGACCAGCCAGCGACATCTTTTCGAAATCCCGCGCGATATTGCCTATTTCGAGGCCGCGGCCTATGCGCCGCTGCCCATGGCCGTGCGCCGGGCCGGAGAGGCGGGCGTGGCGGCCAAAAGCCATCCCTGGTGCCACCCGCGCGATCATGACCAGAACTGGGTCGACCGGACGCGGAACGCCGCCGCCGACCTGATCGGCGCGACAGCCACGGACATCGCCATCGTCAGCGCCGTCAGCGGCGCCATGGCCGTGGCGGTCCGCAATCTGGATCTGGCCCCCGGCCATCGGGTCTTGCGGGTGCAGGATGAATTCCCCTCCGTGGCGCTGACCGTCGACCGGCTGGCGCGGGAAAAGGGGCTGGTGCTGGATATCGTGCCACGTCCCGCCGATGGCGACTGGACGTCGGCGGTACTGGAGGCCATCGAGCGGCCCGGGGCGCCGCCCCTGGCGCTGGCGGCGTTGACGCCGCTGCACTGGGCCGACGGCGCCTTGATCGATCTGGACCGGATCGCGCCGATGGTTCATGCCGCCGGGGCCGCCCTGATCATCGACGCGACCCAGGCGGTGGGGGCCATGCCGGTCGATGTCGCGCGGTGGCAGCCGGATTTCCTGGCCTTTCCCACCTATAAATGGGTGGCCGGTCCCTACAGCACGGCCTTCCTCTATGCGGCACCGCACCGCCAGGGCGGCCTGCCCATGGAGATGAACTCCAACAACTGTCCCGATGGCACACCCGCGCCCGGCGCCCGCCGCTATGACCGGGGTGAACGCAATGATCCCATCGCCATGCCCATGGCCGGCACCTGTCTGGAACTGGTGCGCGACTGGCAGCCGGCGCGGGTGGCGGAATATCTGGCGCCGAAGACGGAACGGCTGGCCGATCTGGCGGCCGACCTAGGCTGGCAGCTGCTGCCGCGCCACTTCCGGGTGCCGCACATTCTGGGCCTGCGCTGGCCGGGCGGCGTGGCCCCGGACACTATCGCCCGGCTGAACCGCCACGGGCTCTACGCCAGTGACCGGCTGGGGGTACTGCGTCTGGCCCCACATATCTGGGTGGATGCACAGGATATGGACCGCGCCGAGCGGGCCTTGATGGCGGTATCGGGATAGAGTTCAGGCCGCCGCCGCATCCGCCGACAGGTTCAGCATGTCCAGCGTCACGCCTTCACGGGCGGCGAAGGCACCGGGGAAGGCGCGCTGGGCATCGCGTTCGATGCCGGCCATGATGGTGTCATCATGGTCCGGATCGTGGTGGAACAGGCAGAACTGCTTGGCCCCGGCTTCCCGCGCCAGCTTCACGCCCTCGTTCCAGGTGGAATGGCCCCAGCCGACACGGGTGGCATATTCCTCCTCGGTGTAGGAGCTGTCATAGGCCACGATATCGGCACCATCGATCAGGTGCAGGATGTTCTGGTCCAGCTGGCCGGCCACATGCTCCGTATCCGTGACATAGCAGAAGGCCTTGCCGCCATATTCGATGCGGTAGCCGACGGCACCACCCGGATGGTTCAATTCACCCGTCTTGATCACCAGACCGGGGGCCAGGTCGATCTGGTCGCCGGCATGCAGGTTCTGGAAACCCAGGCGGGCCCGCATGGTGGTCAGCGGTACGGGGAACAGCGGCTTTTCCATGCAGCTGGTCAGCACCTCGCCGATGCAGTTGCAGCCCGTCAGGTCGCGGGCGAAGATATCCAGGGAAAAGTCGGGCCGGTAACCCGCCTCGAAGAACGGGAAGCCGTTGATATGGTCCCAATGGGCATGGCTGAGCAGCAGGCTGGCGTGCCGGATATTGTCACGGAGCAGATGCTTGCCCAGGCCGCGCAGGCCCGTGCCGGCATCCAGGATCAGGGTGCGGTCGCCGACCGTCACCTCGACACAGCTGGTATTGCCGCCGTAACCCAGGTGGGAAGGGTACGCGCAAGGGAAAGTGCCCCGCACGCCCCAGAACTTGACCTTGAACTCCATGATCCGCCCCTGCGGCCGGGCATTGGGCCCCGCCATCGACGCCCCCGTGCATCGGCGGACACATTCCGACAGATGCGGCGAAGGTTCCAGAAAAATAACGGCGACACTGCCGGTTATCCTGTGATGTTGCACACAGGAGGCATCACGAATCCGTCATGGCCGCCGTGCGCCAGGCCCCCTTTTCTGCGGGGCCGCGCGTGATTAGGCCGGGGCGTGACCGGAATGACACGCTTCCATCCGGTTGCCGGACGGGCCATTGTATACCGGCTCAGGGGCGCAGCCGGTTGTCCAGCCGCTCATCCTCCAGCCCCGCCGGTTCCTGATGGATGGTGAATTCGGCGTCGGGGAAGGCGAGGCGCAGATCACGCTCGATCTCGTCCGTGATGTCGTGGGCGGCCGCCAGACTGAGTTGCGGGTCCAGTTCCAGATGGAATTCGATATGCCGCCCGATCCCGGTCGACCGGGTGCGCAGATCATGCATGCCGCGCGACTGCGCATGGCCCAGCACGACCTCTTTCACCCGGTCCCGATCTTCGTCCGGCAATTCGCGGTCCATCAGCACGCCCAGGGCCGCCTTGACGATATTGGCAGCCCCCCAGACCAGGAAGGCGGCGATGCCCAAGGCGAAAATCGGATCCCAATAGGCCCAGCCCGTCCAGGCTGTCAGGCCCAGGGCGGCGATGACGGCTGAATTCATCAGCAGATCGCCGCTGTAATGCATGCTGTCGGCGGCAATGGCCATGGATCCGGTCCGGGCGATGACCCAGCGCTGGATGCCCAGCAAGACACCGGTCATGAAGATGGCGAACAGCATGGCCACGATGCCCAGCTCCGCCTCCGCCACGGGGCGCGGTTCCACCAGGCGGCCCACCGCCTCATAGCCCAGGAACACGCCCGATCCGGCGACGAAGGCAGCCTGTGCCATGGCCGCCAGCGGTTCCGCCTTGCCATGGCCGAAACGGTGGGTGTGGTCGGCCGGCTGCAATGCCTGCGCCACGCCCAGCAGGGTCACGATGGAAGCCAGCAGGTCCACCGAACTGTCCATCAGCGAGGACAGGATGGCGACGGCGCCCGTCGCCATATAGGTGAACAGCTTGGTCGCGATCAGGATCACGGCGACCGTGACGCTGGCATAGGTGGCAAACCGACGGTAGCGGTCGGTATTGTGGTTATCCGCCGCCGTGTCGACTATCGCCATGATCTTCGCCTGTTCAGGGATAAAGCCGGCCCTTGACCCAGCCTTCATCCGACCGGGTGCCCGACCGGGTGAAGGTGATGCGGTCATGCAACCGGAACTCCCGATCCTGCCAGAATTCGATCAGGTCGGGAACGATGCGATAACCCGACCAATGGCCGGGGCGCGGCACGGGTGCGTCACCGAACCGCGCTTCGGCATCGCGCACGGCCTGTTCCAGGGTGGCGCGGCTGTCCAGCGGGCGCGATTGCTGACTGGCCCAGGCGCCGACCTGGCTGCCGCGCGGACGGCTGGCGAAATATTCATCCGCTTCCTGTGCGGTCACCGGCTCCACCGTCCCATCGACCCGCACCTGCCGGCGCAGCGATTTCCAGTGGAAATTGATGCCCGCCACCTGATGGGCGGCCAGATGCACGCCCTTGCGGCTCTGGGTGTTCGTGTAGAATACGAAACCCCGGTCATCCAGGGTCTTCAGCAGCACGACCCGGATGGTGGGCCGCCCGTCGGGCCCGACCGTCGCCACATTCATGGCGTTGGCGTCATTGACCTCGGTTGCTTCGGCTTCGGCGAACCAGGTGCGGAACAGCGCGAAAGGGTCGGTGGCGGTTTCCAGCGTCATGGCTTGATCTTCGTCATAGTTGCGCCCGAATTAATGTCGAAGATAAAGAGCATCGGATGAATGTCCATGCCGTCCCCCGCATGGCTCCCGTCCGCGGGCCGATCAGCCCAGCGGCGAAATATTGGGGGAACGCATGTTTTCGAAAGGTGTCATGAAATGATTCGCAAGATCCTCGTCGCCGCCACCTGCGTGGCCCTGCTGGCCGGATGCCAGACCACGGGCGGCAACAAGCAGACCGGTGGCGCCGTCATCGGCGGCCTGATGGGCGGCCTGGCCGGCAGCCAGATTGGCGGCGGTAAGGGCAAGCTGTGGGCCACGGGTGCCGGTGCTGTGCTGGGGGCCCTGATCGGTTCGGAAGTGGGCGCCTCGCTGGATAAGGCCGACCAGGCCGCGCTGGAGCGTAACACCTACGCTTCCTTTAACGCGCCGCTGAACCAGCCCATCGTCTGGGACAACCCGCAGAACAATAATCGCGTCATCGTGACGCCGACCCAGGAAGGCCGCCAGGCCGGTACCGGTGCTTATTGCCGCGAATACCAGCAGACGATCATCGTCGGCGGTCGCAGCGAACAGGCCTTCGGCCGGGCCTGCCAGCAGCCGGACGGCAGCTGGAAGATCGTCAGCTGACCGGTCACTTCTGACACCATCAGGCTGGGGCCGCGCCGGACAATCCGTTCGGCGCGGCCTTTTTATACGTATGCGTCCCCTGCAAACTGTCGGGCGTGCTTGACCCCGGGTCGCTGGGGCGTAGGATGCGGCAGGTTTTCCCCTGTTGTTCCTGGTGACCATGCGCGATCCCTACCTTGTCCTTGGCGTGATGCGAAGCGCCTCCGCCGACGACATCAAGCAGGCCTTTCGCCGCCTGGCAAAGCAGTACCATCCCGATCTGAACCCTGGCCGACCCGACATCGAGCAGAAGTTCAAGGAGGTCAATGGCGCCTACAGCCTGCTGTCCGACCCGGACAAGCGGGCCCGCTTCGACAAGGGTGAGATCGATGCCAGTGGGGCGGAGCGGCCGGACCGTACCTTCCGCCGGGCCTGGCAGAATGCCAACCGCGCCACCAGTGGCAGTGCCGGTGGCGCGCGCAGCAGTGGCGGGACCCGTCCGGGTGGCGGCGAGGATGACCCGTTCGCGGACGAGTTCTTCAACGATATTTTCGGGGCCAGCAAGCGCCGCTATTCGGCGGGCGGCGGATCGGGCGTGAAGGCCAAGGGCAGCGACGTCAACTATTCCGTCACGGTCAGCTTCGCTGATGCCTGTCTGGGGGCCAAGCGCCGCCTGACCCTGTCCACGGGCAAGAATATCGACGTCAACATCCCGCCCGGCACCAAGGATCAGAGCAAGCTGCGCCTGAAGGGCCAGGGGCTGCCAGGCCTGGGTGGTGCGGGTGCCGGCGATGCCATCATCGAGGTGCATGTGGACAGCCATCCGCTGTTCACGCGCAAGGATGATGACATCCATATTGAGGTGCCGGTGACCCTGCAGGAAGCCGTGCTGGGTGCGGCCATCAAGGTGCCGACCCTGGACGGCCAGGTGGCCGTGAAGGTGCCGGCCGGCGCCAACAGCGGCACTACGCTCCGCCTGAAGGGCAAGGGCATCGCCAACCCGGAACGCAAGGTGACGGGCGACCAGTATGTGAAGCTGGTGGTGATGCTGCCGGCCAAGCCCGATGCGGAACTGAGCGCCTTTATCGAGAAATGGTCGAAGGGCAAGGATTACGACGTGCGGTCGAAGCTGGGGATGTGAGGGCTAGCGCCCGCGCATGAATTCATACCAAGGTCAATAAATCTTGACCTTGGTATCCGCGCCGACCGGCGCGGCGGATCGCGCCGCTGTAATCAATAAATTCTGACGAGTCAGAATTTACTGGCACTGGTATCAGTGCTTTTCCTCGTCCTTGGCCTTTTCGATGGCTTCTTCCACCTTGTCGGCCCCTTCCTTGATCTTCTCCTGCGCGGCGCGGCCGGCTTCGTCCAGCTTGTCGGCCGCCTTTTCTGCGGCGTCATCAATCTTTTCACCGGCCTTTTCGGCGGGACCCTTGTTGTCGCAGGCGGTCAGGGCCAGGGGCGACAAGGCCAGCAGGGCGGCCAGCATCAGTCGGTGAATAGAACGGGTGGGCATGATCGACCTCGCGGAGGCGGTTGACGGGAATGGCAGGGATCAACAGCGGAGGACGGGATTTTGTTCCCGTCAGGCTTCCTCGCCCCAGCGACGCACGCGGCCCGTGTCGATATCGAACAGATCCAGGACACGCCCGATCGTGTGATCCACCATCTCGTCAAGGCTTTGCGGCCTTGCATAGAAGGCGGGGACGGGCGGATAGACAATGGCGCCCATTTCCGTCACGGCAGCCATGGAGCGCAGATGGCCAAGATGCAGCGGCGTTTCCCGCAGCATCAGCACCAGCCGACGGCGTTCCTTCAATACCACATCGGCGGCGCGGGTCAGCAGCGAACTTGTGACGCCCGACGCGATTTCCGACAGGGACCGTACCGAACAGGGAGCCACGATCATGCCCATGGTCCGGAAGCTGCCCGAGGAGATGGCGGCCCCGATATCGGCGATGGCATAATTCACATCGGCCAGCGCCCTGATCTCGGCCACCTTCAGCCCCGACTCGTGCGCAGAGGTCACCTCCGCAGACCTGCTCATAACGAGGTGGGATTCGATCCCGAGCAGGCGTAGCGTTTGAAGCAGGCGTATGCCGTAAATGATGCCCGACGCCCCGCTGATGCCGACGATCATGCGTCGCGCCGCTCCGGTGCGGGCCGGGTCGCTGTCAGGACCGGATGAACCGGCCGGCTGTGGGAGGATGTGTGCCATGGAGGTGATGTAGCGCCACTGGGCTGTTTCGTCCAGGGCATCTACCCTCTGGAAAATCCAATCACCCTATCCATATGCATAGGTACGGTCGTGACGGTTCCATGTCACGATCATGTCAGCAAGAGCCATGTGAAGGACAGGCCCAGCCGTAATTGCAGGTTCAGACAAACAGGTCCGTAGTTCCATCGTCCAACCGAAGGAGAGGCTGTATGTTGTTCCCCGAGCGTGTGGAATCCCTGCGTCAGAAGCACGAAAGCCTTGATCGGGAGGTGCGAATGGAGTCGCGCCGTCCCATGCCGGACTCAACGACCCTGACCCGCCTGAAAATGGAAAAATTGCGCGTGAAGGAAGAGATGGATCGTCTCGCCCGCGCCTGACGAAACCCCGGATGCAAGCGCCGGAAATGAAGCCCCCTCCCGGTCGCCGGGAGGGGGCTTTTGCTTTCCGATCAGGCAGACAACCCAGCCGCTGCGGGCTTGGGCAGATAACGGTGGGCGAGCGCGTGATAGATGGCGGGCGCCCCGATCATCCGTGAAACGGAAAAGCCGATCAGACTGGCCATCATCACCGGGGCGGCCATGGCGTGGTTGGCCGTCATTTCCAGCACGATGACCACCGTGGTGACCGGCGCCTGCACAACCCCGGCGAAATAACCCGCCATGCCCAACAGCACGGCGGCCCCGGTTGCCGTTGTGGGGATCAGGGCAGCCATTGCCGCCCCCAGCCCCGCACCGACGGCCAGCGACGGGCTGAACACGCCGCCGGGCACGCCCGTGATGCTGGAAAGAAGTGTGGCGGCAAACTTCCAGACCATGAAGAAGGGGGAGACGCCCTCGTCACCATTCAGCAGCGCCCGCGATTGTTCATAACCCGTGCCATAGGTAGCGCCCCCGGTGGCCAGACCCAGCAGGGCCAGCAGCAGGCCGCACCCCCCGGCGAACCAGACGGGATGATCCTTGATGATACGGCCAACACGCCCCGGAAGCCCATAGGCGAAGGCCACCATCAGCCAGCTGAAGGCACCGCCGGTCACCCCGCCGGCAACCCCGCAGGCCAGCACCAGCGACCAGTCGCGCCAGCCGTTCAGCACATCGGTCGAATGGCCGAAATAGGTGTAGTCACCCTGCAGGGCCAGTGACGAAATGCCCGCCAGCAGAACGGCCGATAGCACCAGATGGGCGGAACGGACCTGGAAGGCCTTGCCCATTTCCTCAATCGCGAAAACCAGACCGGCCAGCGGCGTATTGAAGGCGGCAGCGACACCCGCGGCGGCACCGGCCAGCAGCAGGCCCGGCATGCGGTCGCCGACCCAGCCGCCCAGCCGGTTCATGATGGCTGCACCGACCTGCACCGACGGCCCTTCGCGCCCGACGGAGGCGCCGACGCCCAGTGCCAGAATCGTCAGCAGGATTTTCGCGATGCCGCTGCGCAATGAAACAAGCTGGTCGCGCCGGTCCTGCACCTTCGTGGCGCGTGCGGCGATGGCCTGCGGAATACCGCTGCCGCCAGCCATGGGAAACCACCGTCGGGTGATCCAGGCGGAAAAGGCAAGGCCCGATGGCGTCAGCAGCAGCGCTGCCCAGGGGGACGCGGCGATGATGCGGGAGAACAGGTGGCTGGCACCATCAGCGGCCCAGGCGAACAGGACGGCCGCGACGCCGACCGTCAGCCCGCCTCCCCAGAAGACCAGCCGCCGCCGCCAGATATGGGGGGCCACCCAGAGATTCCGTCCCCGGCGTACCACTGCATTCGGCATCGCCACCACCCGCCCGACCATTACCGTTTCACAGCTGTCAGGCTATTCAAACGGCGCCCCTAACTTAACCGCCGATTGGTCATGGCTGTGGGGGGGGGGGGGGGGGGAATAGGCTGGACCGATGATCGCGACCGACCCCCTGGATATCGCGGATTACTCCGCC
>NZ_JBMDKJ010000017.1:0-128602 GCF_057809655.1 Niveispirillum sp. FG148 | reverse complement strand
GGGAGGCGCCGTATAGACCCACCACATCCCGCAACGCAACAACTATTTTCAATCACCCGCTCTTTCCCCTACGCCAATCCCAACTGTCGCAGCCCATCTCCTTCAGGCGCCGCCTGCCGCCACGCGGCGGATTGTATCGACAATGCCACGGTTCAACGCCCGACAGCGGGTCAGCCCTCATCAATGATGGGGTTCGACAGAAGCCCCACGCCTTCGATCTCCACCTCGCAGACATCGCCGGCCTTCATGAACAGTTGCGGCTTGCGCGCCGCCCCCACGCCGGCCGGCGTGCCGGAAATGATCAGGTCGCCGGGCACCAGTGCGAACGCTTCCGAAATCAGTGAGACCAGTGTCGCCACATCGAAGATCATGGAATCGGTATTGGCATCCTGCATCACCTGCCCGTTCAGGCGGGTTTGCAGGCGCAGGCCCCGGGCCCCGGACGGCAGTTCGTCGACAGACACGAATTCCGGTCCGAACGAGCCGCTGCGGTCGAAATTCTTGCCCATCATCCATTGGGCGGATTTGCGCTGATAATCGCGGACGGAGCCGTCATTGAACACGGAGTAGCCCGCGACATGATCCAGCGCCCGGTTGACCGGGATATGGCGGCCGGCCTTGCCGATCACCACCAGCAATTCGCCTTCATAGTCGAACTGCGCCGACACACGCGGCCGCAGCAGCGGCGCCCAATGCCCCACCCAGGAACTGGGATAGCGGTTGAACAGCACCGGGTAATCGGGGGGCTGGAAATTGCTTTCCGCCGCGTGGTCGACATAGTTCAGGCCGACGGCGATGGCCTTGGCCGGGGCATTGATGGGCGCCAGATAGTCGATACGTTCCAGCGGGATACGGCTGCGCGCCCGGCTGGCCGCATCCTGAACCACCTGCGGCCAGCCCGCCCCCATGGCCAACAGGGGTTCCAGGCGGGCCGGCAACCCCTGTTGCGTCAGATTGATGACCTCGTCACCTGTGCGCAGGCCGATGGCGGGGCCGGACGGCGTCGAAAAGGCAAGAATTCTCATGGTTGCTGTCCCTGATGGCTGGCCGGGAGGCCGAACCTTTTCACTGGGGGTGTGACCGTTGGCAGGGCAGGATCACCCATAGGTGAAAGAACAGCACCCCAGCCCGCCAACCCTGGCCACCAGGGTCTGACCGGGTGACAGCGCCACCATGGGGCCCAGCGCCCCCGTCAGCAGGATATCGCCGGCGCGCAGCGGCTCGCCCCGCGCCGCCAGGGTGCGGGCCAGCCAGGTGGCAGCGTTCAACGGGTGGCCCAGACAGGCAGCCCCCGCCCCCAGCGACGCGACATGGCCGTCCATCTCCAGCACCATGCCGCAGGTGTAGAGATCCAGATCCGCCAGCGGCACCCCCCGCTCCGCCAGGACGAAGAAGGCGGAAGAGCCGTTGTCGGCCACGGTGTCGGCGAAAGTGATGGCCCAGTTGGCGATGCGGCTGTCCACAATCTCGATCGCGGCATGCACGGAGGCCACGGCGGCGGCCACCTGCTCGCGGCCTGTTTCGGGATCGGTCAGATCCCGGCCCAGCACCAGGGCCACCTCCGCCTCTGCCTTGGGCTGCAAGGCGCGAGCGGGGTCCAAGCGCCCGCCATCGGCGATGCGCATATCGTCGAACAGGACACCGAAATCGGGCTGTCCAACCCCCAGTTGGGTCTGAACGGCCTTCGCGGTCAAACCGGCCTTGCGGCCGACGATGCGCCGTCCCTGGGCCTGCCAGAAGCGGGTATTGAGGGTCTGCACGGCGTAGGCCCCATCGGCGTCCAGCGGGTCCAGCCCATCGCGCAGGGGCGGCACCGCCCCTTGGATATAGGCGTCGCGCAGGCGCCGGGCGAGGTCATCATGGGTGGGAACGGCCATCCGGGGGCTCTCCTCTTAACCGCTTGGAATGGAATGTCAAAAAGGATCGGGCAGTCAGGCGGGCAGCCGTCCCGCCACCGGCAGGATGATGCTGTTGCTGCCCAGGATGTCCCGGGCCAGCTCCAGGTCGCCGTCGGCCAGGGCGGCCCGCACGCGGCTGGAGGAACAGACACGTCCCGCCCCGTCGCAGATGGCCCGGTGCGCCGACACCCCGAAGCCAAGGTCGGCCCCCAGGGTCCGCAGCAGCCCGACATCGCCCTGTCTGGCGGCGCCGAACCGGTAATCCTCCCCCACCACGACATGCGCGACATCCAGGCGGGCGACCAGGATATCGCGGACGAACTGATCGGCTGGCAGGGCCGCCAGGGTGGCATCGAAGGTCAGGGTCACCACCTCCGCCACGCCGCGGGCGCGCAGCAGGGCATCCCGCTCCGCCGGTGCCGTCAGTTGCAGCGGCGGCTGGTCGGGGCGCAGAAACCGCCTTGGATGCGGCCAGAAGGTCAGGGCCGTGGCCGGGACATCCAGGTCGCGGGCCAGGGCCACAGCATGATCGACCAGGGCCTGATGCCCGCGATGCACACCGTCGAAATTGCCGATGGCAACCACACGGCGCCCCTGGCGGGGCGGGACTGTCGGGCCGGCCATCATCATGCCTCCAACGCGGTCAGCAGGGCCGGCAGCACCTCCCGCCAGTCGGCCACCAGCCCCAGCTCGGCGAACTGGAAGATGGGGGCCTGCGGGTCGGAATTGATGGCCACGATCCGGCTGACCGGTGCGATCCCCGCCAGATGCTGGGGCGTTCCCGACAGGCCGACCGCCAGATAGAGTTCCGGGGCGACGAACTTGCCCGACTGGCCCACCTGCCGGGAAACCGGCGCCAGCCCCAGATCGATGGCCGGCAGGCTGGCGCCCACGGCACCGCCCAGCCGATCGGCCAGACGCGCCAGCAGCGCGAACCCGTCCGGGTCCAGCCCGCGACCACCGGACACGACCAGCCGTGCCCCTTCCAGCGCCGCCTGCCGTTCGGCCAGCGGTCGCCGTTCAACCGGAAGATCACTGTTCCCGGTATCCATGGCGGCCGGCCCGGCTTCCGGCAAGACCGCGCCTGGCAGCGGCGCCATGGTCGCTTGCGGACGCAGCACCGCCGTCGCTGATCCTTCGCAGGCGATATGCCGGCGGATGCGGCCGCCGCGCTGGCTGGTGGCCCTGATCCGCGCGCCGTCCAGCGCCAATCTTTCACAGCGGCCCAGCGGCTGAAACCCTGCCTTCGCCGCCACAAGGGCCGCCAGTGCCTCCCCGTCCGCGCCCGGCGGGGTCAGCACCAGCAGGGAGCGATCGGACCAGCCGGCCAGGGTGTCGGCCGCCGCCCGGGCCATGGCCCCGATCCCATCCGGGCAGGGCCGCCAGCAGGCCCGTTCCCCCGGCAGCAGGGACACGGCTTCCGGCCCGTCCGGTGACAGCCACAGGCTGGAGAAGCCCGTCCCCGTAGTCGCTGCCAGTTCGGCCGCCGCCACCCGGGCCTTGTCGGCATCCATATCCGTGGCGTCGCCGCACGGGGCCAGAACGACGATATGGTGAAGCGCATCCGTCATCGCCCGGCCCGCCATTGCTGAAAAAGAAGGGCCGCGGCTGCGACCTGCGCCGGCACCGGCCCGGACAGGATGCGGCCCGCCACCTGTTCGCGCGTCGTGGCATGCGGTTCGGCGGACAGCAGATGAAGGCCCGCTGGCCCTGTCCCCCTGGGTGCGACCGGCACCGCTGGCAAGGCCGCCTGACGCGCGGCCATGACATTCTTCATCAAGGGCTTGCGCAGCCGGTTGCGGCGATCATTGGTGACACTGACCAGGGCCGGGCAGTCGATGGTGACCCATTCCTCGGCACCAGCGTGTTCGCGCATGAACCGCGCCCGGCCATCCGTCCAGGCCATGTCCTGCGCCAGCCCAAAAAAGGGCAGGTCCAGCAGGCCGGCAAGATAGGCGGGAAAGCTGCCATCATCATGGTCCCCGAATTCCCGGCCGATCAGCAGCAGATCGGGACGGGACGGGCCGATGCAGGACGCGATGGAAGCGGCCACGCCGGCCGTATCCCACAGGCTGGCTTCGGGCAGCACCAGACGCTGCGTCTCCACCCGGTAGGAAGCGACAGTGCGGGCCGTGCGCAGCGTATCCTCCGCCCCGACCACCAGGGCCTTGACCGCGTCCCCCGCCCCCGACAAGTCCCGCAGGCGCAGGGCCAGTTCCAGCGCCGCCTCGTCAAAGGGGGAAAGGATCATCCGATCCGGGAGACGGGATGGCAGGGCCGACGGAACGGGCCAGTCCAGGGGCCATTTCGGGTCCATCACCCCGGCCAGCAGCAGCATGATCCTCATGCCCGCCCCTCCGCGATGCCCTCGACCGCCAGCCGCCCGAAAACCACGGCCTTGCCCAGTGCCGATCCGGTCATATAGGCCGCCCCGTGGAAGCCGCCCATCACCTCGCCGGCCGCGAACAGCCCAGCAATAGGCTGGTCGTCGACATCGATGACCCGCAGCCTTTCATCGACGCGCAGCCCGCAATAGGTGCCGAAGACGACAGCCGTCGAGGGATAGGCATAGAAGGGGCCGCGTTCGATCCGGCGCAACGCCCCGTGCCGATGGACCAGATGCGCCCGGCCGAAATCGGCATCATGGCCGGCATCGACAAAGCCGTTATAACGGTCCACCGTGGCGATCAGGCGTTGCGGGTCGATTTCCAGTTGCCCGGCCAGATCGGCCAGGGTGTCGGCCACGACGAACAACCCCTCCTCCAGCCGGCGGCCGAAATCGAAGATGCGCACGCGGTCGTCACCACTGTCGAAAATGTCCTGGTCCAGAATCTGATAGGTCGTGTGATAGGGCTGGGCCATGCAGGCATCGCCCAGCAGCTTGTAGGACAGGCTCTCATCAACATAGCGGTCGCCATCCTGATTGACCGCAATGGCCCCCTTATAGACGGCCTGCAGGCTGTGATCGTTGGTTTCGTCCGTGGGATGCTTGCCGTAGGTGCCCTTGATATAGGCCATGTCGCGCAGGTCAGCACCCAGCTTCCAGGCCATGCGCAAGCCGTCGCCGGTGCTGCCGGCACCACCGACGAACACGGCCTCGTCATAGTGCGGGGCGAACCGATGGACCAGGGCGGGGTTGCGGCAGAAGCCGCCGCTGGCCAGCAGCACGCCATGGCGCGCCTGGACAAGATCGGGGGCGCCATGGGTGCGCACACCGGTGACCAGCCCGTCTTCGCGCACCAGTTCCCGCACCGCCACCCCCATCAGCAGGCGCAGGCGCCCGCTGGCCAGGGCGTTGGCCGCCAGCCGCCGGACCATGTCGGCCGGGTCGACGCTATGGACGCGCCGCGCCGACTGGCCCGACGCCGCCTCCAGCGTGGGGCTGAACTCCACGCCCGCCGCCTTCAGCCATTCATAAGTCGCCAATTGCCGGTCGGCATAGAGGCGGACCAGCGCCTCGTCATTTTCGAACTTGCCAACCTCGCGCAGGTCGTTGAACAACAGGTCGGGCGTGTCCGCCACCCCATGGGCGCGTTGCAGGTCCGTGCCGGCAAAGGCCAGGCACCCGCCGCTCATGGCCGACGACCCGCCGGTCTGGGTCAGCTTTTCCAGCAGGATGACATCCAGCCCCGCCTCCACGGCGGTCAGGGCCGCGGCGAAGCCGGCCGCCCCGCCACCCACGATCACCAGATCCGCAATGGCGGTCATGGCTGCATCTCCCGTCCAAAGCCGGCGGCATGGGCGCCCGCCCGGCGGCCGAAGACGGCGCCGGACATCAGCCCGGCACCGCCGGGATAAATGTCGTAATAAAGACCGCCCACCAACTCGCCGGCGGCATAAAGGCCGGGAATGGCCCCGCCCTCGACCGTTATCACCCGCCCATGCCCATCGGTTCGCACGCCACCGAAGGTGAAGGTGATGCCGCAGGTCACACCGAAGGCGACGAAGGGCGGCTTTTCCAGCCGGTTGGCCCAGTTGGATTTCGGCACGGGCAGGCCCATGGCCGACCGTCCGTCGCGGCGCGTGGGATCAAAGGGCACATTCCCCGCCACGGCCCGGTTATAGGCATCCACCGTGGCCAGGAACCCGGCCGGATCGACGCCTTCCATCTTTCCGGCCAGTTCGTCCAGGCTTGTCGCCTCCACCTTTGTGATCTGGCGGACGCGGTATTCATCGCTCAACAGGTGCGCGACCTGGGCGTCGAACACCTGCCAGGCCAGCGCCCCCGGCTGGGCCAGCACGGCATGGCCCAGGCGCGAATAGGTGTAGTTGCGGAAATCCGCCCCTTCATCGAAGAAGCGCTCGCCCCGCGCATTGACCATGATGCCGAAGGGGAAGCTGTTCTTCTGCTGGCCCAGCAGGTCCAGATCGCCGAATTCCGGCGCCGCCAGGTCATAGGCGACGGCATGGCAGCCCGACCAGTGACCATAGGGCATGGCACCGGCATCGATGGCCATGCGCACGCCGTCGCCCGTGTTGAAGCGCGATCCCCGGACCTTGGCCAGATCCCAATCGCGCCCCAGATAGCGGGCGCGCCATTCGGCATTGGCGTGGAAACCGCCGGCCGCCAGCACCACAGCCTTGGCCCGGATGTCGATATCGCGCCCGCCGCTGCGCGCCCGCACGCCCGTCACGGTCCCGCCATCCATTAGCAAGGACAGCGCCCGGGTGTCATAGCGCACGATGACGCCGCGACGCCCGGCCGCTGCATGCAGGCTTTCCACCAGCCCCAGGCCACCGCCCGCCACCTCCAGCGTCAACCCGCCCCAGAAGCGGAAGCGGCCTTCGCTTTTGAAGGCCTGACGGCCATAGATGGGCATGAAGCGCACGCCCATGCCGCGCATCCAGTCGGCCGTGTCCAGACTGTCGGCCACCAGGATTTCCGCCAGCGCCATGTCGGTGCGATAGCCCGACAGCCGCGCCAGATCATCGAAATACTGGCCGGCATCGTAGGTGCCGAAATCCGTCTCCGCCTCCTGCGCGGGGCTGAGGTCGGGGACCATGCGGCGGATATCCGCCACGCCGTCATAGGCCATGCGGAAGGCACCGCCCGTATAGGCGCTGTTGCCCCCCCGCTCGTCCTGCGGGGCCCGTTCCAGCACCAGCACGCTGGCCCCCGCCTCCGCCGCGGACAGGGCCGCGCACATAGCGGCATTGCCGGCGCCGACCACCAGCACGTCGGGATAAATCTGCTGTTCCGCCATCGTCATTCCGCCGGTTGCAGGCCGTAGAAGCGCAGCACCTCGTCCACGCGGCCGGGATCGGGCAAGGCGGCGAAGAAGCCGCGCCTATTGTGGATCTGCCCGCCCCGGCGCCGGTGATCGACCAGCCCTTCGGCCTGACGGACCCAGGCGGCCAGACTGTCGACGATGGGAACACCGTCCACGGCCGACAAACCTTCACAGGCCAGCAGCACGTTCAACGGCGCCTCGCCGGGGATGATGACATCGGCCCCGCGACCGATCAGGTCTCGCGCCGCCGTCCGGAACCGGTCGATCAGCGGGCCGGGCTGGTCGAAGGCGGCCAGCACGTCGGTGAAGCGGAACCCGACATGCCGCGACCCGGCAAAGCGGTCGCCCAACCCATGCCGGGCCGCGTTTTCCGCCACCAGTTCCGCCAGCTCGTCGATGAAGACCAGCACACCGAAGCGTCGCCCCAGCGCACAGGCCGACAGCATGGCCGCCTCGCCATAGCCGACGACGGGAATATCGACCAGGGCCCGGATTTCCTGCAAGGCCGGCTCCGGCAGGGTGGACAGGGCATAGGCATCGAACCCCGCCCGTTCCGCCGTCACCGCCGCCTGGATGAATTGCAGGCCATGCAGATGCATTAGGCCCACATGCTTGATGTCCTCTCCCGGATAGTTGGACCGGTAGGTGCCGGGCCGCAGCCCATGCATCACGATCTGCGTATCCGGGCGGGCCACCTGCCGGAAATGGCGTTCCAGGGCGGCACCATAGGCCGGCAGGTCATCCAGGACGGTGAAGCTCTGATGCCATATGCGCATCGCCATGGACCGCCCCCTTATTCCGGCCGCGTATACATCAGCGGCGGAATGGGCTGGCCCAGCAGCATCCCGCCCAGCACGCCCGCATTGTTGTCGGCATCCTGCGTGATGTGGTTGGCGCCGGCCAGCGTGTCGCGCAGCACCCGCTGCATGGGGTTGGACGAATAGATGCCGCGGGCCGACAGGGCCTTGAACAACAGCAGCACCGCTTCTTCCGCCTCCCGCCCGACGCGGGCGCTGTCCAGCATGTAATGCACGCGATCTTCCAGCGGGATCATCTCGCGCCGTTCCACCTTGGGCGTCGTCTCCGCGATCATCTGTTCGAGCCGGGCGCTGGATGACCGCACCTTGGCCACAGCATTGGCCAGACGGTCCTTGACATAGGGGCTGAGGGCCGTAGGCAGGCCCGTGCCCATATCCTTGCGCACCTTCATCTGCTCGATGAAGATATCGACGGCGCCGCGGGCAAAGCCCAGGATCACCGACGACACGGCCGAATAGAAGATCATGTTGAACGGGAACAGATACATCGACCCGCGGTCGGTCAGTGTATAGTCCAGCATGCTGTGGCAACGGTGGGTGGGCACGAAGACATCCTTCAGCAGCAGGCTCTTGCTGCCCGTGCCGGCCAGACCGAAAACGTGCCAGTCGTCAATGATCTCATAGTCACTGGCCGGGACCAGCAGGGCGTAGCGGTCCACGGGCCGGCCTTCGGCATCCTTCTTCAGGGCGCCGATGAAGGCCCAATGCCCATGGTCGCAGCCGCTGGAGGTGGGCCAGCGTCCGTTCAGGACATAGCCGCCCTCCACCTCCGTCAGTGTCCCGGCCGGTGGGTAGGAAGAAGCGACGATGGCATTCTGGTCCGTGCCCCAGACATCATCGCCGGCGCGCGGGTCCATCAGGCCGAATTCCCAGGTATGGATGCCCAGGATCATCATGTTCCAGGCGCTGCTGCCACAGCCACGGCCCAGTTCCTGCAACACCCGCATCAGCACGATGGGGTTCATCTCATACCCGCCCCAGCGGCGTGGTTGCAGGATGCGGAAGAACCCGGCATCGACAAAGCCCTTGATGATGTCCGGCGGCACGGAACGGCGGCGTTCCACCTCGTCCGCGCGTTCGCGCAGCATGGGGATCATCGCGCGGGCCCGGGCGACCAGTTCTTCCGGGGTGGGTATGGACGTGGCCGGGCTGAGGGCGGCGATTGAGGTCATGGCTTGTTTCCTTGGCGCAAGGCGGCGTCAGATCGCGGGGACCGTCCGGAACGCACCGCTGAAATAGATGAGGGGAGAGGCATCGCCTTCCGGCAGCCGCACGGAGAGGACGTCGCAGATGAAGATGTCGTGGGTTCCGGCATCGATGGCTTGGAACACCCGGCAGCCGAAGCCCACCAGGGCATCGTCCAGCAGCGGGGCGCCGGTCACCGCATCCTGCCGCCAGGAACCGGCCTGGAATTTGGCCGCCGGGTCGCAGTCACCCTGGCCGGCGAAGCGCCTGGCCAGGGTCTCCTGATCGGCTGCCAGCACGTTGATGCCGACCACACCGCTGTCGGTGATGACCCGATGCGCCCAGACCGACCTGTTTACACAGGTGAGAAGACGGGGCGGCTCAGCGGTCAGGGAACTGACGGCGGTGGCCGTCAGTCCCGACCAGCCATCCCGGTCGGCACCGGCCGGGGCGGAGGTGACGATGCAGCAGGCACCGGCCAGACGGCGCATCCCCTGGCGAAACAGGGTGGGGGACGGGGCGGGGCCGGCTTTCATCAGATTTCGCCCGTCAGCAGGTAATGGCTGACGACGTTGTTGAACTCGTCCGGCCATTCATACTGCGGCCAGTGGGCGGCATCGCCCTTCATGACATAAAGCTTGCCATGCTTCAGGCGCGGCAACGCCGCCTCGGCCGCATCCACGTCATGGATGGGGTTGTACTTGGTCCAGAACAGCAGGCTTTCAGCCTCGATCCGTTCAATCTCCACCATGTCGGGAGAGGTGTTGCCGCCCGCGGCGCGGTTCAGGCGGGCGAAGACCAGCGGGGCAGCCGCCTGGAAATCGGGCTGGCGATAGATGCGCACCCGGCTTTCGATCAGTTCATCGTCCAGCAGCCGTTCCCAGTTGCTTTCATGGATCAGCCACTGCATGCGGGCCCGGACCGTTTCGGCCGTCGGCGGCTTGCCGACATTGCGGGCCGACAGTTCGGCCAGATCGGCCAGATCCTTGCGCCCTTTCTCGCTGACGATGGGGATGCCGCCGGCGGTGTTCAGCACCGTCCTCAACGTGCGTTCCGGATACTGGACGGCAAAAGCCGCCGCCACCAGCCCGCCCAGGGACTCGCCGGAAATGTGGGCGCGCTGGACCCCCATCACATCCATCAGTTCACGCAGATGCGCGACATAGGTGGCCGGTTGATAGGCGATGTCGGTGGGCTTGGCGGACAGACCGTGGCCGACAAAGTCGAAGGCCACGACATGGAACGTCTCGCCCAGCGGCACCACATTCTTGGCATAGGCCTCGATATGGCCGCCGATGCCGTGCATCAGAAACAGGGTTTCCGAATTTCCCCTGCCCGCTTCGGCAATACGGGTCCTGCCGAAGGTCGGTGTGTCGACATAACGGATCTCGGCCCCAAAAAAATCCAGCCAGATGGACATGCGGGTGCAACCTTTCCAATGAAATTGGGGGAAACGGCGGGATCAGGCGTTCGCCGTGGGTTCGCCGATCAGGGAGGCGGCGCGCTGATGGCCCCAGTCGCTCATCTTGTGATGGGTGACCACCTGCCAATCGCGGTCGTCGATGACGATGCCGCCATGTCCGATCTCCACCCCGAAGCCGGACGGCGCCTCCACGTAAAAGGAGAACATCTTGTCGTTCGGGTGGTGGCCCAGATGCAGCAGGATGCGGTAACCGGCCTTGCGGGCCCGGTCATAGGCAAAGCCGACGTCATCCATGGACATCAGTTCGACCATGAAGTGGTTCAGGCGACGCTGCGACGGGAACTGGCCCGTGGCCAGCGAATGGTGGCGACCGGTCTTGGCATGGAAGAAGGTGGCATCGGCCACAATGCCGGGGGCCAGTTCCTCGCGGATGATGTCGCTGAGCCGAAGGCCCATCACATCGGTATAGAAGCGCTTGGACGCGGCATAATCCTTGGCCACGGGCAGGATATGGCCCAGACCAAGGTCGCCCGTCCTGAAACCGGGACCGGTCAGCCGATCCGATTTGAAGGGCGTATCGGCAGCCACGCGGCCATGGAAGAACTCGTGCCGGAAACCGATGGGGTCTTCCAGAACGTACAGGGTCTGAACACCCCGTGACCGCGCCAGATCGGCGTCTGCCAAGCGAACGTCACCCCCGGCGGTGCGAACCTGGGCGACATAGGCTTGCAGCGTTGCTTCATCGTCCAACACCCAGCCGGCGGCCATCAGATCGTCGGCGGGGCCCTGCTCAAGGCGGATGCGCCAGGGATATTCGTCGACGCGCAGGTCCAGGGTCCCGTCACCGCGCGCACCGGCCTGCATGCCGATGATATTGACAGCAAAGTCTTCCCACCGTGGAAGGTCGGACGCCTGCAGCACGATATAGGCAAGGTTGGATAGCTCGGCCATGGCTTCTCTCTTCGGGTTCGGGCCAGCCGCGGCGGCCGCGCGGCACGATACCACGCGTGCCTCCCGGCAAAACCGGGTAAGCCGCTGCTGCAAGTCGCAAGTCACCGATGGTCGCCAACGAACACTATTGGCGAACCCCTGTCGAATGAGGCGTATTGTCAGAGAATTTCTGGCATCCCCGGCTATTTGTCGGGAATGAGGGCAGATTCTAGACGAACGATTCCATCTTGTTCATTTTGGTTTCCTCCCCTTGCATATTTCCAATCGCAGCTCTGTTCTGTCTGTGACCGGTATGCAATTTTATTCTTGCTGGGGGAGCATCGCCTCTTCGGGCAGCTCCATTGCCGCCATCGTCATGCAGTTGGCATTATCGCGCAATGCGATATTTTTAGATAACCAGTATCGAGAGGATCGATAAGACAATGCGCCTGCGGGATTTCGACATCAATCTTCTGACCCTGATGGATGCGATCTGGACGACGCGCAGCGTCAGTGCGGCGGCACGCCAGTTGAACCTGGCGCAGTCCACGGTCAGTGCAACCCTGAACCGGCTGCGCGAACAGTTGGACGATGACGTCTTCGTCTGGAACGGACACGAAATGGTGCCCACGCCGCTGGCCAGCCAGTTGATGCCCGATGTCAGCGAGGTTCTGTCGGGCGTGCGATCCGTGCTGGAAAAGGCACGCGGCAAGCTGGCCGATGTCGAACATCATCTGGTGATTGCCACCGCGGATTACGTGGCCGCAATGGTCGGCCCGGAATTGCTGAAGCGGATGGGGCCGGGCCAGGGGGCGCTGACCCTGGATTTTGTGGAAATCAAGCCGCAGCTGATCAACAAGGGCAGTCTGCCCGACATCGACCTGTTCATCTTCCCCATGAATGCCCTGCGGGTCACGGGGCTGCGCCGCCAGCATCTATACCGCGACCAGTATGTCTGCATCGCCCATGCGGACAATGACGCGCTTTATGAAGGCATGCCGGCCGGCGCGTTCATAGCCTTGCCCCATGTCGGCTATTCGGCCGTTCCACGCGCCACCTTCAGTCACGAATCGTTGCTTTGGGATGACCTGGGTGACGGCCCCAATTACAAGATCACCATGACCAACTATCTGGTCTTCCTGCGCATCGTGCTGAACAGCGACGCCGTCGCCATCGTGCCGCGGCGCATGATCGAAGCGTCACCATCCGGGCTACCGCTGAAATGGATCACCCCGCCACTGCCCATGTCGCCTCTGGACATCTCCATGGCCTGGAAGTCGGCACATGACGATGACAAGTCGCATCTCTGGCTACGGACGTCATTGGTGGAAGCCTGCGGCGGCTGGACCCTGCCGGACAAGGCCGACCGGTAGCGCCGGCATCGTACCGTTCTGAAATCAATGACTATCGATTTTATTGATAGTGGCTTTCGAAACATATCGTTTTGCCGATACCCCCAACTTCGCCACCTTCTTCGTGGCGGCGTTCAAAGCCGTAAAAAGTCGTGCCGTTTCCGTCGGCGTCATTCTGCCCTGAAAAACTGTAGACAGTTGACGATCGGACAGGCTCGGACCTCGACACAAAGGGGAGGTAACATGATCCGTTTTTTCAAGGCTGGCCCGAAGGCCGGTCGCGCCCTCGGCACAATCGGTGCCGCCATCCGTCGGCACGGGGCGACGGCCCTGATATCCACGGCGGCCTGCGCACTGGCGCTGCCGGCCCTGGCGGTCGAACCGGGCAGCAATGAGAGTTTTGCGCTGGAAGAGATCGTGGTTACGGCCCGCCGCGTGGAAGAACGGCTTCAGGATGCACCTGTGGCCGTCACGGCATTCAGCGCCGATGCGCTGGAGATGCGCTCCGCCGGACAATTGGACGATATCTCTCGTTTCACGCCGGGCGTTGCCATCTATCCAGGCGGGTTCGGCGTGGCCGATTCCGGCCAGGCCTTTATCCGCGGCATCGGCCAGTTCGACTATATGATCACCACCGACCCTGGTGTCGGCGTCTATCTGGACGGTGTCTATCTGGCCCGCACCACGGGCAATCTGTTGGATCTGGCCGATGTAGAGCGGATTGAGGTGTTGCGGGGGCCGCAGGGCACGCTTTATGGCAAGAACGCGCTGGGCGGTGCCATCAATGTGGTGACGCGGCGACCCGGCGATGATTTCAAGGGATCGGTGACCGGTACGATCGGTTCCTACGATCGCCGCGACGCGCATGTGAAACTGTCGGGCCCGCTGGAACCGGGCGTTCTGGCAGCGTCGGCATCGGTGCTGGTGCAACGGCGCGACGGCTTCATCAAGCGCGTGCTGCAGCCGGGCGAACGTCAGGGGGACATGGATTCCCAGGCGGGCCGCCTGGCCCTGCGCTGGACCCCGTCGGAGAATTTCTCCTACGATGTCGCCGGTGACTATACGCGGGCACGCACACAGCATGGCCCCTATCGTTATGCCGGTCGCTTCACTGACATGCCGGCGGGGCTTTACAAGCTGCTGAGCCCGGGCGGCCTGGACCGGTACGATACCGACAAGCTCCATGAAAGCTACGCCACCGGCGACAATTACATCGACCAGGATATCTGGGGCGTCAGCGGCGTGGGCGAATGGACCATCGGCGACAACACGACCCTGACCTCCACCACCAGCTACCGCTCCAGCGATCTGGTCAATTCCGGTGACCTGGACGGTACTCCCTTCCACATGCTGGAGGAAAAGGACGATATCCACCAGCACCAGTTCACCCAGGAGTTCAAGGCGTCAGGCACGGCATTCGATGATCGCCTGCACTATACGACCGGTCTGTTCTACCTGCGGGAAAAGGCCTCGCACATGATCGATGTCGATATCATGAGCGACCTGCCGATCTTCCCGTTTCGGGGTTTCAACGACCGTTATGTCGCCACCTATCAGACCCAGAGCAGCTATGCCGCCTATGGTCAGGCCGACTATTTCCTGACCGAGAAGCTGTCGGTCACAGGCGGCCTGCGCTTCACCTATGAAAAGAAGAAGGCCAACATCTCCACCCTGCGTGATGTGGCGGGAATTTATGAACTGGCCCCCGCCGACCACACGGCCGACTGGTCGGCCTGGACGCCCCGCCTGGGTGTCAATTACAAGTGGGACGACAGCCTGATGACCTATGCCTCGGTCGGCAAGGGCTTCAAGAGCGGCGGTTTCAATGGCCGCGCCGCGGCCCCCGGCACGGAAGGCCCCTTCAATCCCGAATATGTCTGGACCTACGAAGCCGGTGTGAAATCGGAATTCATGGATCGCCGCATGCGCCTGAACCTGGCGGCGTTCCTGAATGATTATAAGGATATGCAATTCGCCGTCTCCTCCCTGGCCGCCGATGGTGTGACCTTGCTGCTGGGGCAGGAGAACGCGGCCGGCGCCAAGATCAAGGGCATCGAGGCGGAGTTGAGCGCCGTCCCCTTCCGGGGCTTCGAACTGACCGCCACGCTGGGCTATCTGGACGCCTATTTTACGGAAGTCAGCCCGACCGCGACGGAGATCACCAAAGACAGCAAGCTGATGGGCACGCCCAAATGGACGCTGTCGCTGGCCGCCCGGTATGATTTCCAGGTGGAAGGGGCCGGTGATTTCACCCTTGCCGCCGACTACAGCTATCGCAGCAAGATCTATTTCAATCCGCTGAACACCCCGGGCATCACCGCCGCCCTGCCTCTGGTCAACATCCAGGGCACCTTCACGCCGGCGGGTACGAACGTCACCCTGGCGGTGGGTGCTACCAACCTGTTCGACAAGCAATATTACGCGTCCGGTCTGGGACCGGCGGGCCTGGGTGTCATCCGCGGTGTGGTCGGACGCCCACGCGAATGGTTTGCACGCCTTACCTACGCGTTCTGATCGTCCGCGACCAGCGGCCGGCATCCGCGTTGCCGCGGATGCCGGCCATTCTGCATTTTCACCCGTGGAGTGGCCATGACCCCATCCAACCATCGGCGCCATATCCGACGTTATCACCGGCATTGGCGAACGGCCGCTATGGTGGCAACTGGCTTGGCGATATTTGCCGCCGGCCTGACCCGGCCCCCCGCTGCGGCAACCGATACCGCGCCCGACCTGATCCACGGGCCGGCGCGACCAGAAGATATTGTCGCCCTGCCCGGCGGCCGCTGGGTTCTGGTCAGTGCCATCGCTGCCAAACCGACCGACGATCAGGCCGGTCTGCATCTGCTCGACAGCCGCAGCCTGGCCCTGTCCCCGCTCGCCCTGCTGCCGGCGGACCGGCCGGATGCCGGGGCCTGCGGTCCGGCCCTGGCTCCCGGCGCGCTGAAGCCGCACGGCATCCACGTCACCCCCAGTGAACGGGGGGGCAGCATCCTTCATGTCGTGAATCACGGTGAACGGGAAAGCGTCGAGATCTTTCGGCTGGACCTCTCCGGGGACAAGCCGACTGCGCGCTTCATCACCTGCGTGGCGGTGCCGGACGGCGTGTTCGCCAATGGCGTGGCAGCGGTGCCGGGCGGCGGGTTCGTCATCTCAAAGATGTTCGACAGCCGCGACCCCGATCATTCACCGCGCATGGCGCAAGGGGAAAAGACGGGCGAAGTGCTGCAATGGGCGCCGGGTGCGGGCTGGCGCGCCGTTCCGGGATCGGCGGCGTCGGGTGCCAATGGTGTGCTGGTGACGCCGGACGGGCATGCTGTGATCGTGGCGGCCTGGGCTGAACGACGCGTTCTGCGCGTACCGCTGGATGGCAGCGGTGACGCAAACCGCTCCCCGGAACTGCCCTATATGCCCGACAATCTGCGCTGGTCGAATGATGGCGAAATCCTGGTCACCGGGCAGACGACCAGCGTCGGCGATGGCTGGAAATGCCTGATGGCGGAAGGGCCCTGCCCGTCCGCCCTGGCGATCGATGTCCTTGATCCGCGGACGCTGCAGCCACGCCCCGTGACCCGCCGGTCGGATGCGGATTTCGGCATGGCCAGCGTTGCGGCACAGGTCGGTGCGGACATCTGGGTCGGCACCGTGGTGGGTGACCGGATATTGCGCTTGCGCATGGCCGGAAGCGGGGGCCGATGATGCCCCCCGCCGCCCCCTCAATCCGGCCAGAGTCCGCCATTCACGTCGATGATCTCCCCCGTGATGAAGGCCGCCTCGCGCGAGCAGAGGAAGGCGGCCAGGGCCGCCACCTCGTCCGCGCGGCCCAGGCGGCCCAGCGGGATCTGCGCCTTCAGCGCCGCGGGAAAGGCGGTGGTCATGGCGCTTTCGATGGGGCCGGGGGCAATGGCGTTGGCGGTGACGCCGAAGGACGCCACCTCCTTGGCCAGACACAGGGTCAGGGCATGCACGCCGGCCTTCGACGCGGCATAGGCGGCATTGGCGGCCGCCTTCTGCTCCTCCGGATCCAGCCAGGGGCGCGGGTTGCCGCCATTCTTGGCCAGGACCGAACCGATATTGACGATGCGCCCCCAACCGCGGGCCTTCATATGCGGCAGGACGGCGCGGCAGGTCAGGAATACGCCCTTCAGATTGATGGAATGGACGCGATCCCATTCCATGTCCGTGATGGTTTCGAACGCACCGGCGGAAGTGACGCCGGCCGCCGTCACCAGAATGTCGATCCCGCCCATGGCCGCCGCTGCGTTGACCAGTGCCTCCACGGAAACGGCATCGGCGATGTCGGCCGGCTGCTCGAAAAGAGTGATCCCCTCCGCCCGCAGGTCGGCCGCCAGCCGGTCACAGGGCGACCGGTCCGTCAGGAACAGCGTCGCCCCCGCATGGCCCAGCCGGCGGGCAATGGCGTCCCCCAATCCACCCGCGGCCCCGGTCACCAGCGCGGTCCGACCCCGCAGATCAACGGCGACGGGCGCATATTCCTGCCCGCTCATGCTGCGGTCCCGGCAATATGAAGCGCGGCCAGACGCCCGAACACGGCCCCGCGCAGGACCGACGTCGAACCGGTATAGACGCGGTAATAGAGGCCCATCGTCTCCCCCGCCGCATAGAGTCCCTGGATCGGTGCACCGTCCTGATCCAGCACACGCGCCTGTGCATCGACCTTCAGACCGCCGAAGGTGAAGACATTGGCCGAAATGACGGGATAGGCCAGATAGGGCCCGTGTTCAAGCGGCCGCGCCCAGTTGGATTTGGGCGGTTCCAGCCCCTCCGTCGCCAGCCCGTCCAGCACCAGCGGCCGGAAATCCCCCGGACGGCAGGCCGCATTATAGGCCGCGACGGTCGCGCCCAGCGTTGCCGGATCAACCTGGATGGCGTGGGCCAGATCGGCCAGGGTCGCGGCGCTGACCGGCGGCTGATCCGTTCGGACGGCCTTGCGCCAGTTGGGCACCTGTTCGATCCCCGCATCCAGGATCAGCCAGGCAATGCCGTCGCGCTGTTCATAGATGCGGCGGGTGACATTCTCATAATGGGCATCGACGGTTCCCGGCGCCTCGTCGGTGAAGCGGCACCCGTCCTTGTTGACCAGAATGCCATAGGGAAAGGCGAAGATCGCCGGCTCCGCCACGCCCGACCGGGGGTCGATGGGTTCGGCATGATAGCTGCCGAAATCGCCATTGGGCGCGGCCCCGACCTGCAGCGCCATCTGGATGCCCTCGCCCTTGTTGTAATGCCCGCCGCGGGCCACGGGCCGCAGATTGATGGCACGCGGTCCCAGATAGCGGGCCAGCATCTCCGGATTGCCCTCGAAACCGCCGCTGGCCAGGATGACGGCGCGGGCAGCGTGATGGACCTCCCGCCCCTGACGGTCGCGGGCGACAATGCCGGCCACTGCCCCTTCCGGGGACCGCCGCAGGGACCGGGCCGTCGTATCGAACAGGAAGGTCACTCCCGCCGCCTTGCACCGGTCGGTCAGCGTCTCGACGATGGCCAGACCGCCACCGACCGGCAGCAATCGCGTCGTCGTCGTCGTCAGGAAGGCCGTGGGCAGGAAGTCGAAGCGCACGCCCGCACTTTCCAGCCAGCGCAGCGTCGGACCGGCCGCATCGGCAAAGCCGGCGATCAGTTCCGGATCGGCCATGCTCTGCGCCCGCGCCAGCGGCGACCAGTTGGCGTAATCCAGCGCCATCTCGCGCAGGAAGGTCGGGTCGACATAGCCGCCGGCATTGGCGGCGAAATGCTCATGGAAATCGTCGGCAACCTCGTCGACGCTTTTCATGCGCAGATAGGCCTCGGTATAGCGGGTATTGCCGCCATGCTCCCCTTCCGGCGCGCGTTCGACGACCAGGACGGACAGTCCCTTTTCAGCTGCCGACAGGGCCGCCGACAGGCCGGCAACGCCCGATCCCACCACGATCACGTCATGCACAGTGCGTTTCCTCCCCTATGCGCCGCCGCTGGGCGGCTGCCCTTATTCGTTTCCGCCGTATCGCGCCTCGCGCGCATCCCAGACATCCTTGGCCACTGCCTGCTGTCGCACCTCGAAAGAAGCCAGGCGGTCGGCGACCGAGGCCAGGGCCCCATGCCGCCGCAGCGCCTCCAGCACTTCGCGCGATGCCAGAAGGGCAGCCTGCAACGCGGCATTGGCATAAAGGACAAAGGCAAAGCCCATATCGCGCAGCCTTTCCACCCCTGGCTCGGGCGTGCGCCCGCCAAAGACGATGTTGGCCACCTGTGGCGCGTCCAATTCCCGGGCGATGCGACGCATCTGCGCCTCGTCGGTGGGGGCTTCGACAAAAGTGATGTCGGCGCCGGCGTCCAGATAGGCGCGCGCCCGGTCCAGCGCAGCGTCGATCCCGTCGATGGCCAGCGCATCGGTACGGGCGATGATCGACAGGTCACCATCGATGCGGGCATCGGCCACGGCGCGGATCTTCTGCACCATCTCATTGACCGGCACGACCTGCTTGCCGGCAAAATGGCCGCAGCGTTTAGGGAACACCTGGTCCTCGATCTGCAGGGCGGCCGCGCCCGCCCGCTCCAGCATGCGCATGCTGCGATAGGCGTTCAGCGCGTTGCCGAAGCCCGTATCGGCATCCACGATCAGGGGCAGATCGACCGCATCAGCCGTGGACCAGACAACATCAACAATCTCACTCAAGGTTGTCAGACCAATATCAGGGGCCCCCAGACGCATGTTGGCGATGCCGGCCCCGGTGATATAGGCACATTCAAAGCCCGCCGCCTCCACGACGCGGGCGAACAGGGCGTTGGCGGCCCCCGGCACCAGGATCGCCTCCCGCCGCAGGGCCATTTGCTTCAGCCGGGTGGTAGGGCGCATGGCAACCCCTCAGCCCAGCGACTGGATGAAGGCGTCGGCCGTGCTGGTCGACCCGAAGACGGGAATGATGTTTTCAATCGAGAAACGGTGCCAGTCCGGATTAGGCGCTGCACAGCAATCCTTCAGCACGACGGGGGCCAGACCGGCATCGTCGGCGGCGCGGACAGCACTTTCCACGGCCAGATTGGTCGCCACCCCGCCAATGACCACGCGGCGGATTCCCTTGTGCAGCAGCCAGTTCAGCAGACCGGTATTGTAGAACGGATTGACGCATTGCTTGGTGACGACCAGTTCGCCGTCGGCCGGCGCGACAGCGGTCGGAAACTCCGTTCCCCAGGTGCCCAGCAGGGCGGCGCCATGTTCCTTCAGCCGGGCGATGCGCGGGGCCACGCTGAGCGCATCCAGATGGCCGGGCTGGAACCCCAGACGGACATGGACAATGGCCAACCCCGCCGCGCGGGCAGCCGCCAGGACGCGCGACGCATTGTCCAGCACCCCGGCCTCCGCCGCGGCGCGTGCCAGGCCACCGCCGCCGATCTTGCCGGCGGGGTCCACCATTTCGTTCTGAAGGTCGATCAGCAGCAGGGCGGTGTCAGTCATGATGTGCCTTTAAGTTTGTCTACTTTCATACTGTCTACAGTTCTCACTCCTACAACGCAAGCCCTTTACGCTTTGCAAATGGCGCGGGCGGTCCTATTAATTCAGCGCGGGAGCGCCTCCCGCTTGCGACGCACCCTCAGTCAGAACCGCCCATGACCCTGCAGCCCGTAACGCCCCAGTCCCTTGTGGACATGATCACCCGACAGTTGGAGGCCGCGATCATCAGCGGCGAGCTGGCGCCGGGCGACCGCATCAGCGAACAGGCGCTGGCGAAGAATCTGGGGGTCAGCCGGGGCCCCCTGCGCGAGGCGATCAGCAGGCTGGAGGGGCGGCGTCTGATCGAACGCAAACCGAATTTCGGCGCCCGCATCGCCTCGCTGTCGCGGGAGGATCTGCACGAGCTGCTGCTGGTACGCGAAGCGCTGGAGGGCATGGCGGCGCGTCTGGCCGCCAGGCACATGACCGATGGGGAACTGGCCGGATTGCGGCGGTTGCTGGGCGAACATGGTCAGCTGGAAGGGGTGCGCACCGGCTCCGGCTATTTGCAGGAAGGGGCGGACTTCGACTTCCACCACCGCATCATCATGGGCAGTGGCAACCAGCGGCTGATCAACATGCTGTGCGGAGAGCTTTACGACCTGCTGCGCATCTATCGGTACAAGTCCAGCACGCTGAACCGCCGGGCATCCGACGCCTATGCCGAACATGTGGCCATCGTGCAGGCGCTTGAGGCGCGTGATGCCGACGCGGCAGAGGCCGCCATGCGCCGCCATCTGCGCAATGCCCGCGAACATATGGTGGCGATGGTCGGCTGACGAGCGTCATCAGCGCATTTTCGAATACGGACACCGTTTGCGCCAGCGCAGGGGCTGTCCCGCCGATGGCGGGGGAGCGGGGCTGGCCAACGGCAGAAGGTTTGAGCGAGGCTGCAGGACTTGACCTGCAGCCTGTCGCCCTCACCCCATGGCCTCAGTCAGTTCCGGAACCAGCTTGAACAGGTCGCCGACGATGCCGTAATCGGCCACCTGGAACATCGGCGCCTCTTCATCCTTGTTGATGGCGACGATGACCTTGCTGTCCTTCATGCCGGCCAGGTGCTGGATGGCGCCGCTGATGCCGACGGCGATGTACAGTTCCGGGGCCACGATCTTGCCGGTCTGGCCGACCTGGTAATCGTTGGGCACGAAACCGGCATCCACCGCCGCGCGCGACGCACCGACGGCGGCACCCAGCTTGTCGGCCAGGGCATCCAGCAGCACGAAATTGTCGCCCGACTGCATGCCGCGACCGCCCGAGACGATGACGCGGGCGGAGGTCAGTTCCGGACGTTCCGACTTGGTCAGTTCGGCCGACACGAAGGTCGACAGGCCGGCGTCACCCGTGGCGGCGATGGCTTCCACCGCCCCCGCACCGCCGGCTTCCGCCGCCGCCTCAAACGCCGTGCCGCGCACGGTGATGACCTTGATCGCGTCCGACGACTTCACGGTGGCGATGGCATTGCCGGCATAGATCGGGCGTTCGAACGTGTCGGCATCGATGACGCCGCTGATCTCGCTGATCTGCTGCACATCCAGCAGGGCCGCCACGCGCGGGGCCAGGTTCTTGCCGAAGGTGGTGGCGGTGAACAGCACATGGCTGTAACCACCCGCCTTCACCGCGGCCACCACCAGCGGCGCGAAATTCTCGGCCAGCGGGTGGGCATATTCGGCACTGTCGGCGACCAGCGCCTTGGCCACGCCGGCGGCCTTGGAAGCGGCGGCACCCGCCTCGCCCACACCTACACCGGCGACCAGAACATGCGTCGCGCCACCGATCTTGGCAGCCGCCCCCAGCGTTGTCAGGGTCGGCTTCTTCACCGCGCCCGTCGAGGGCTCGGCAACAACCAGAATGCTCATGTTGCTTATCCTTTGAAGACGGTTGGCGGATCAGATGACGCGGGCTTCGTCGCGCAGCTTGGCGACCAGCTCTTCCACGCTGGCGACCTTCACGCCGCCCTTGCGCTTGGCCGGCTCCGTCACCTTCAGCGTGGTCAGGCGCGGGGTGATGTCCACGCCCAGCGCGTCCGGCGCCACCGTCTCGATCGGCTTCTTCTTCGCCTTCATGATGTTGGGCAGCGAGGCATAGCGCGGCTCGTTCAGGCGCAGGTCGGTGGTGACCACCGCCGGCAGCTTCAGTTCCACCGTCTCCAGACCACCATCGATCTCACGCGTCACGGCAACCTTGCCATCGGCCGGCGCCACCTTGGACGCGAACGTGCCCTGGCCCCAGCCCAGCAAGGCGGCCAAAGCCTGGCCCGTCTGGTTGCTGTCATCGTCGATGGCCTGCTTGCCCAGGATCACCAGATCCGGGCTTTCCTTGGCCACCACGGCCTTCAGCAGCTTGGCAACCGCCAGCGGCTGCACCTCGGCGTCGGTCTGCACCAGCACCCCACGGTCGCCGCCCATGGCCAGCGCCGTCCGGATCGTCTCCTGCGCGCCCGCAGGCCCGATCGAAACGACCACGATCTCTGTCGCCTTGCCCGCTTCCTTCAACCGCACGGCTTCTTCAACCGCGATCTCGTCGAACGGGTTCATCGACATCTTCACATTCGCAAGCTCGACACCGCTATTGTCGGGCTTCACGCGGATCTTGACGTTGTAATCAACAACCCGCTTCACGGCGACCAGTACTTTCATTGGATGATCTCTTGGGAGGTTGGGTCAGCGGCACCCCAGGATGCCGCCATCGACCGGGATTTCAGCACCGGTGACATAGGCACCGGCGCGGGAGCAGAGGAAAATGACGATGCCGGCGATATCGTCGGCTCGGCCCAGGCGACCCAGCGGAATATGGCCCTGCAAGGCCCCCTTGGGCGCGTCGTCGCCATCGCGCAGATGGGCTGTCATCGCGGTGGGAAAAAAGCCGGGCAGCACGGCGTTGACGGTGATGTGGCGGTCGGCCAGATCCTTGGCCAGCTGCCGGCTCAACTGGTGGATCGCCGCCTTGCTGGCACCGTAGGAATAGGCCTGCAACGGTTCGATCGCCACGCCGGCCACCGATCCGATATTGATGATGCGGGCCGGGTCGCCAGTCCGATTGCCAGCGGTCAGATCGGGCAGGAACTGCTGCACCAGCTTGAACGGCGTATGCACATTGACGGTCATGACCGAAGACCAGGCCTTGTCCGGAAAATCCTCAATCGGCGCGCCCCAGGTCTTGCCGGCATTGTTGACCAGGATGTCGAGGCCACCGGCCTGCTTGCGATAGCGCTCGGCCAGATCGACCACGGCTTCCGGCGTCGACAGGTCCGACGGCAGGGCCAGACAGGTGCCCAGGGCCGACATTTCCGCCGCAGCACCGGCGCAGATCTCGGGCTTGCGGGAGGTGATGGTGACCTGGGCACCGGCACGCAGCAACCCTTCCGCGATCATGCGGCCCAGCCCCTGCGCCCCGCCGGTGACCAGCGCCCGCTTGCCCGACAGGGAGAACAGATCAGCCATCATCTCATGCCCCTTCAATATCGATGATGATCTTGCCGAACCCATGTCCCTGTTCCAGATAGGCCAGGGCTTCGGCGGCGGCGGCCAGGGGGAAGCGACGGTCGATGGAAGGTGTCAGCCCGCGCTCTGCGACAAAGGCCACCATGGCGGCGAATTCCGCCGGGTTGCCGACATTGGTGCCGATCAGGCGCAGATTCTTCAGGAACAGTTCCGGCGCATTCACGGTGAAATCCGTGCCGCCCGTCGATCCGTACAGCACCACCCGCGCGCCCATGGCCAGCGCCCGGCCATATTGGGCATAGGAGGCGCCGGGCGCCCCGTCGAACACCACATTGATGCCACCGGACTGTTTGGCCAGCGCCTTGCGCCAATTCTCGTCGCGATAATTGAACCCCGCGCGGGCACCCAGCGCCGCAGCCTTCGCCAGCGTCGCCTCCGAACCGCTGGTGACAAACACCTCCGCTCCCATGGCTACACCGAACAGCAGGGCGAAGGTCGCCACCCCACCACCGACACCGGTGACCAGCAGCTTCTCCCCGGCCCGCAACCCGGCCTTGGTCACCAGCCCGCGCCACGCCGTCAGGCCCGCCAGGGGCAGGGCGGCAGCCTGTGCGAAATCCAGATGCGGTGGCAATGGTACCGCACTGGCGGCGGGCACGCAGACGGACTGGGCGATGGTGCCGGGTCCTGGCATGCCCAACAGGCCGAACGCTGCCCCCGGATAGTCGGGATCATCCCCCCAGCGCAGGCCGGGATAGAGCAGCACCGCCTCCCCCGCCCGCGCCGGATCGACACCCGGCCCGACAGCATCGATCACTCCCGCCCCGTCAGCCCCCAGGATGGCAGGCAGGGTCATGCCCGGATATTGCCCGCGCGCAATCCAGAGTTCGCGATGGTTCAGGGCCGCAGCCCTCAGCGCCACGCGGACCTCCCCTTCGACAGGGGCGGGAACCGGTACCTCCTCCAGGCGGGCGGCGTCCGGCCCCGTGGCCGAACGCAGGATCAGGGCACGCATGATGTTTCCTCCGATGATGCACGGGGACAGCATGGGTCACCTGGGGGCCGGCCATCACCTGTCGGCCGGCAGGGCCCAGCGTGCCAGGGCCGTCGGCAGATCCAGTGCGCCGGACGCCGGGCGCACACTGCCCGGCGTGGCGGAAAAACGCGGCGCCGTCCCGGGCTGCGGCACGCCGGCCAGGGTAGTGAAGGTCTCCCGCGCGCGGTTATGCGGATGCTCCGGTGCCTCGGTCAGCGACAGGACGGGAGAGACGCAGGCATCCCCCTGGGCAAAATGGGCGGCCCAGACATCGCGCGACCGGGTGCGGAAGATCGCCGCGAATGCCTGCGCCATGGCGGGCCAGCCGGCCTGATCATATTGCACGAACCGCCCCGGCGGCAGGCCCAGACCCGCCAGCAATTGCGCGAAAAAGGGCGGTTCCAGCGCACCCACGGCCACATGGCGCCCGTCTGCGCATTCGTAGCAGCGATAGAAGGGGGCGAACCCGTCCAGCAGGTTTGCTTCCCGCCGGTCATGCCACTGACCCGTATGCAGAAAGGCCTGGAACAGGCTGGTCATTACTGCCGTTCCATCGGTCATGGCGGCATCCACAACCTGCCCCTTGCCGATCCTTGCGGCCGACAGCAGCCCGGCCAGCAGCCCGGCCAGCAGGAACATGGCCCCGCCGCCATAATCGCCGATGACATTCAACGGCACTGTCGGCGGCTGTCCCGCCGCCCCGATGGCATGCAGGATGCCCGCGACGGCGATATAGTTGATATCGTGCCCCGCGCGGGGCGCCAGCGGTCCCGTCTGTCCCCACCCGGTCATGCGGCCATAGACCAGCCTGGGGTTGCGGGTCAGGCATTCGGCCGGTCCCAGCCCCATCCGTTCCATGACGCCGGGCCGATAGCCTTCGATCAGGGCATCGGCCCCGGCCACCAGCGACAAGAGGTCGGCCCGGCCCGCCGCCGATTTCAGATCCAGCGTCAGGCTGTGCCGGCCCCGATGCAGGATGGCCCCGCCCACATCCTCCCATGCCGCCCCCGGATAGGGGGGGCGGGTGATGCGCAGCACATCGCAACCCATATCGGCCAGCAGCATGGCCGCCAGCGGCACAGGTCCGATGGCGTCAAGCTCGACCACACGCAGCCCGAAAAGGGGGCCGCTTGGCATTTGTGTCATGGCTTTCCTTCCCGCGATGCCGGCCGGCCGCGATGGCTCACACCATCAGCCCAAGCTGGCGCGCCTTGATGACGGTCTGCGGCCGGCGGCGAACGCCCAGCTTGTCGTAGACCTGCTGCATGTACCATTTGACCGTCCCCTCGGTGAGGCCGAGGCGGTTGCCGATCTCCTTGTTGCGCAGGCCCGCCCCCACCATGCCCAGCACTTCCAGCTCACGGGGCGATAGGCGGCTGCTGGGCTGGCTATCGCCCATCTCTTCCTCATCCACATCCAGGAAGGGAATGATGCCGGTGAAGGAAGAGGCCAGCTTAGCGGCAAACCGGTCGACCGGCGTATCCATCACGGGACCGTGTCCGTAGGCATCGACCAGCAAGGTGCCCACCGCCTCCCCCTCATCCAGGAAGATGCGGGTCCAGCCGGCGGGGGCCGCCAGGGTGACCGCCTCACGCACGGCGCGGCGCGCCTCCTGCCGATCCCCGTCCAGCAGGGCGATCTGGGCCAGCAGCAACTCGAAGGCCACGGCGGAGCGCAGGGCGCCTGCCCGACGGACAAACACGCTCCAGCGCTTGGCTACCTTGCGCGCCCGGATCAGCCGATGGGCATGGATTTCCAGCCGCAACCAGGCGATGGCGACACTTTCCTGCCGACGGGTCGGGTTCATGGTCGGCAGCGGCTCGTCATCCAGTGACAGGTCGCCCGCCTCGAACGCGGCAGCGGCCTTCTGCGGCTGGCCGTCGCGCAGCAGCAGGCGGACCTGCTCCGCCACGACATAGGCGCGCAGCCGGTCCAGACCGCATTCGATGGCCACCAGATGCGCCCCTTCCAGCGCCGTCAACGCCGCATCGATCTGTCCGCGCGCCGCCAGCAGCTTGGCCCGGACAAGATAGCCGGCGGCCAGCTGGTCCAGAAAGCCCAGTTGCCGCGCCACGCCCACATAGCGTTTCACCAGATCGTCGGCGCCCCCCAGGTCCCCGCAATCATACAGCAGTTCGGCCAGCGGCAGGGCCGGCAGCGCCGCCAGCGGCGATCCCTTGCCGGCGAAATCCTCCGCGATCTCCAGCGCTTCGCGCAGAAGGGCGCGGGCGGCCTCCACCTTGCCCTGCACCATGAAGGTGGGGGCGACCGATGATTTCAAGGCGATGGAGGCGAAGCGCACGCCCGGCAGTTCCAGGGCCCGGCGGGTTTCCGCCTCCAGCTTCAGGATGTCGCGGAAATGGTACAGTTCCCGCCGCGCCGCCATCAGCTGCGCCAGCATCGTGCAACTGAGATAGGGGTAATCATCCCCCAGTTCCGCCAGCAGCGCCTGTGCCCGCGTCTCCACCATGGTCATGTCGTCGCGGGCGGCGGCCAGAATGATGGACCGGTGCTCGACCAGGCGGCGCAGGTGCAGGGCCTGATGCGGGGGCAGCAGCCCCGCCGCCGTCTGCGCTTCGATACAGTCGGCGGCGGCATCGATCATCTTCTGTGCGGGCGTGAAGGCCAGCCCCCGGATACGCCGCCAGGCCAGCAGTAGCAACAGGCTGGGCCGGCCTTCAAGCTGTGGCCAGGACAGGACGCCGGCGATGCTGTCCAGTTGCAGCAGATGCCCGGCATAGGTGGCCGTCTCCGCCATGGCATCCAGGCAGTCGGCCAGGAAATCCAGATCGCCGCTGGACTGGGCATGGGCAATGGCCGGCAGCGATTCCTGAATGGACATGAAATAGCGCCCCGCCCGCCGGTGCATTTCCGCGGCATGGGCGGGCATGTCCTCCGTCAGCCGCCGCCGCATCAAATGCCGCAGCAGCGGGTTCAGGACGTACCGCGATGTGTCGATATCGACCAGGGTCAGAAACAGGCCCGCCGCCTCGATCTCGATCAGAAGCCGGCGGCTGTCCTTCCGGCCGGTCAACGCCTCGCACGAGGCCGGGGTCAGATTGTCCAGCACCGCTGTGTCGGTCAGAAAGGCCGCGATGGCCGGGTCGATGCCGGCCAGCACCTCCTCTTCAAAATAATCACCGACATCCCGGGCGAAACGGGTCCAGCGGCTGGCCTCCTCCAGACCCGCGAGCCGCTGCGCCATCACCAGACCAGCCACCCAGCCATCGGTGCGCGCTGCCAGCGCCGCCCCCTCCCTCGGTCCCCCGCCATGAGCGGTAACCCAGGCTTCCGTCTCCTCTGCCGTGAAGCGCAGTTCCTGTTCACCCACTTCCACCAGCATGCCCAGCGACCGCAGCCGCGCGAGCGGCACCCTGTTGCGGCCGCGCGCAACCAGGATGGTGGTCATGGCATCACGCATGGTGACGACAAGGCGTTCGATCAGGCTGTGCGTGTCGGCCGTCAACAGATGCGCATCATCCACGATCAGCACCGGCCGACGGGCACCATCGCCGATCAGCAGGGCCAGCAGGTCCTCCGCCGATCCTTCAGGTGCCGGCAAGGGACGGGCAAGGTCACAGCGTGCCGCCGCCGCCCACAGACAGGAGCGGAAATCCTCCGCCCCCCGCATGCCGCCGCGCGCCGCCAGCCAAAGGACCGGGCGGTTCCGGCTGCGCAGCCCATCGGCCCAGCCGCGCAGAACGGTGGTCTTGCCATAACCCGCCGGTGCATGCACCAGGGTGACGCGGGACCGGTCGACCGCATCCAGCAGGTCGTCCAAACGCGAACGTTGCACCAGGGGGCCGCTGCGCAGGGGCGCGGACCCGACCATGGCGGAGATGATACCCATTGTTTCCTCCCATTGCCTGACGCTGTTTTTTGTTTTCGCGGGGCTTGATGGACCGTTCCGATGCCGGGTCGTACCTCCTTGGGCTGAAATGCGGGCGCCGGCTAAAACAGGGCGGCAGGAAGGAACATAGAGGGGGAAACATGGTTCATCCCCTATCCATGGATAGGGTAACGCGTTTGTATTCACCACGCTACAGCGTGTAGCCGCCGCCGCAGGTCAGGACCTGCCCGCTGACATATCCGGCTTCCGGCAGGCACAGAAGATAGACGGCCCCGGCCGCGTCTTCGGGCGTACCGGCACGGCCCAGCGGAATGGCGCTTTCGGCCGCACTGCGCAGTTCGGCGCTGATGCCAACCTTGATGGCGCGACCGGCCATGTCGATGCTGCCACCGCTTTGTTCCGCGTCGGTCAGCCGCGTCAGGATCACGCCGAAGGCCACGGCATTGACCGTGATATTGTAGCGGCCCCATTCCTTGGCCAGCGTTTTCGTCAGGCCGGTCACCCCGGCCTTGCCGGCGGCGTAACCCACCTGCCCCGGATTGCCGCCCAGCCCGGCGATGGAGGAGATGTTGACGACGCTGCGCCGACGCGGCGGCGTGCCAGCCGCCCGTTCCGCCTTGACCGCCGCGCCGATGACCGGCTGAGCCGCGCGCAGTACGCGGAAGGGGGCCGTCAGGTGGATGCCGATCATGGCCTCCCACTGCTCGTCCGCGGTCTTCTGGATGACATTGTCCCAGGTGTAGCCGGCATTGTTGACGATGATGGTCAGATTGCCGAACCGCTCCGCCGCCAGCGCCACGAACCGTTCGGCAAATCCGGACGCCAGCACGTCACCGGCGCAGGCTTCCGGCTGTCCGCCGGCGGCCCGGATGGCGGCGACCACGTCGGCCGCCGGTCCTTCATCCAGATCATTGACGATGACTGCGGCACCGGCACCCGCCAGCTTCAAGGCGATGGCGCGGCCGATGCCGCGCCCTGCCCCGGTAACGATAGCCACTTCTCCTTGTAACGGTCCCATTGCCGTCCCCCTCAGAACGAGCGCGGGAGGCCCAGGCTCTCCGCGATGCCGTTGCGCACCATCTCGTTGGTGATGGGACCGATGCGCCACAGGCGGCTGTCGCGCCAGTAGCGCTGCATGTCGGTTTCCGCCGAATAGCCCATGCCGCCCAGGATCTGGATGCCCAGATCGGCCGCCTTGTTGGCATTCTCCGAGGCGATCAGCTTCAGCATGTTGGCTTCATTGCCCACCGGCTGGCCGGACGCCTGTTTCCAGGCGCAGTAATGCAGCATCAGTTCGGTGCTGGTCTGCATGGTGGCGATATCGGCGATGTAATGCTGGATGGCCTGGAACTGGCCGATGGTGCGGCCGAAGGCCTGGCGCTGCTTGGCATAGTCCAGCGCATCCTCCAGCACCCCGTCGATGACGCCCAGGCAGAAGGCGCCGACCATGATGCGTTCGTTATTGAGCGTCGGCAGCAGCATGTACCAGGCCTTGTCCGGCTCCCCCAGCACATCCTCATCCGGCACGAACACATCGTCGAAATGCACCGTGCAGGAGCCCATGGACCGCATGCCCAGCTTGGCCAGCGACGCCACCTTGATGCCCGGCGACTTGGTGGAAACCCAGAACAGGGACAGGCCCTGGTGGTTCTTGGCGACATTGCGGTTGGAGCGCGCAATGACCAGCAGATAGTCGGCAACATGGGCCGACGAACTCCAGATCTTTTCTCCGTTCAGCTTCCAGCCGCCGTCGACCCGCGTGGCCGTGGTGCGCATGGAACCCAGAAGGTCGGTGCCCCCGGACGGTTCGGTGAAGGAGATGGCGGCCCGCAGCTTGCCGGTGGCGATCAGCGGCAGGTACTTCTTCTTCTGCGCCTCGCTGCCATAGATGCCGATGGATTTCGACCCGGCAAAGGAGGTGATGCCCCAGATCCAGGCCAGCCCGCCCAGCGTACGCGCCAGTTCGCGGGCCAGGATCATCTGCATCAGCACATCGCCGCCCTGGCCGTCATATTCTTCGGAAATGCCGACACCATGGAACCCGGCCTCGGAGAATTTATCCCACAGCACGAAAGGATAATTGTGCTCGTCCTTTTCCAGATCGCGCGCCCAGGCCTTCGGCGCCTCCGCCTCCACCCAGCGGCGGACACCGTCACGGAAGGCGCGGTATTCCTCGGGAAGATTGAAATCCATGACATATGCTCCTTGGGATTTTGTTGTTGGGGGGCGCGACAGCGGGCGACCTACCCCATTTTCCGTTCATCCAGCCCCAGACCGCGGCCGATGATTTCCTTCATGATCTCGCTGGAACCGGCAAAGATGCGGCTGACGCGGGCATCGGTGTAGAGCCGGCTGATGCGGTATTCGTCCATGTAGCCGGCACCGCCATGCATCTGCACACCGGCATCGACCATGCGGCCTTCCAGCTCCGTCGCCAGCAGCTTGCATTCGGCCGCATCCTCGCCGGACAACTCGCCCGCATTCAGCAGCAGGACGCACTGGTCGATCAGGGTCTGCACGGCGTCAATTTCCGCCCGCAATCCCGCCAGCACGAAGCGGTTATGCTGAAAGGCGCCGATGGGGCGGCCGAAGGCCCGGCGTTCGCGCACATAATCCAGCGTGATGTCGAAGGCCACCTGTGCCGCCGCCAGCGACCCGATGGCGGCCACCAGCCGCTCCTTGGCCAGAAACCGGGTCAGATAGCGGAAGCCGGACGCCGGATCGCCCAGCACATTTTCCTTGCGCAGCTTCACGTCGTTGAAGAACAGTTCCGAAGTGTCCTGCGCATGCAGACCCATCTTCTTCAGCCGCTGCCCCCGGTCGAATCCAGGCATGCCGGCTTCCACCAGGAACAGGCCCAGCCCGTGCTTCTGGTCGGGCACGGTGCGTGCCGCCACGATGACCAGATCGGCCAGGAAGCCGTTGGAAATATAGGTCTTGGCCCCGTTCAGCAGCCAATGGTCGCCCTTGTCCTCCGCCCTTGTCCGCATGCCGGCCAGATCGGAACCGGCGCCCGGTTCCGTCATGGCGATGGCCAGGATGGTGTCACCGGACACGCAGCCGGGCAGGATGCGCTGACGCAGCGCCTCCGTCCCCAGCGCATCGATATAGGGCGCGACGAGGTTGGAATGCAGGTTGATGTAAAAGCCGATCTCACCATGGATGATGTTTTCCTCGATGATGATCTGCTCGAACCGGAAATCATTGATCCCGGCCCCGCCGAAGCGTTCATCGGCCCAGGTCAGCAGCAGCCCGGCGTCTCCCGCCTTGCGGTAGATATCGCGGTCGACCTGGCCCTGGGCACGCCAGCGCTCCCCGTGCGGCGCCACTTCTTTCTGGAAGAAGCGGCGCGCGGTCTCGCGAAACTGGTCATGTTCGGGCTGGAAGATCAGGCGGCGCATGGCGTGGCCCCCGCCTTGTCATAGAAGGGCTGGCCAGCCGCCGCCCGCGCCCGCAGCCAGCCCGACGGGGCATAGCGTGGGCCATAGGCCTGGGCCAGCCGGTCCGCCTCTGCCACGAATTCGACGATCCCGACGGTGTCGATATAGGACAGCGTGCCCCCGGTCCAGAGCGGGAAGCCCCAGCCATAAACAGCCCCCAGATCGGCATCCTGCGGCGTGGTCAACACGCCTTCTTCCAGGCAGCGGGCCGTTTCCAATGCCTGGATATAGAGGAAGCGGCGCGCCAGCCTTTCGGCATCGACATCTGGATGGGATGGGAAATGCTGCGCCAGACCGGGCCAGAGATGCTTGCGCCCGCCCGCCGGATAGTCATAGAAGCCGCCGCCGGCCTTGCGGCTGCTGCGCCCCAGTTCGTCGCGTAGGCGCCGCAGCACCGGCACACCCGGCGGCGGGGTGTAGCGGTCGCCTTCCTCCGCGATGGTCTGGTCCACGATCTTCAGCGGCAGGTCCAGCGTCACCTCATCCAGCAGGGCCAGCGGCCCCACCGGCATGCCGGCGGCCCGGGCCGCATTCTCGATCACGGCCGCCGGCACCCCTTCGGCCAGCATCGACGCCCCTTCATGGATGAAGGTCTGGAACACCCGGCTGGTATAGAAACCCCGGCTGTCATTGACGACGATGGGCGTCTTGCGCAACTGCGCCACGTAATCCAGGGCCTGGGCCAGCGTTTCCGGGCTGGTCCTGGCCCCCATGATGACTTCCACCAGTCCCATCCGTTCGACGGGGGAGAAGAAATGCAGGCCGATGTAGCGGTCGGGCCGGGCCGATGCCTCGGCCAGTTGCGTGATGGGCAGGGTGGAGGTGTTGGACGCGAACAGGGTGCCGGGCGGGATCACCGCTTCGGCCCGCGCCGTGGTGTCGGCCTTCACGGCCGTATCCTCGAACACCGCTTCCACCACCAGATCGACGCCGGCCAGATCCGCAAAATCGACCGTGGGCTGGATGCGGGACAGGATCGCCTCGATCTCAGCGGTGCTGCGCCGGCCCTTCTCCACCTCCTTGCCCAGCACCCTGGCGGCATAGGCCTTGCCCTTCTCCGCCAGGTCCGTGGTGCGGTCCAGCAGCACCACCGCGATCCCCGCTTGGGCGGAGACCAGGGCGATGCCCGCGCCCATCATCCCGGCGCCCAGCACGCCGACCTTGGTCACCCTGGACGGGGCAATGCCGGCCGGCCGGCGGAAACCGCGTTCGGCCGCCTGCTTCGACAGGAAGCTGGTGCGGATGATGTTGCGGGCCACGGGATCGGTCAGCAGGCGGGCGAAATATTTGCTCTCCACCGACAGGGCGCGGTCGAAGGGCAGTTGCCCCCCTTCGAACAGGCAGGACAGGATAGCGATGGCGGCCGGACTGTTGCGCCCGCCCTTGGCCGCCCCGGCCGTGGCGGCGGAGAACAGAACCGCCGTTTCCGGGATCAGCAGCCCGCGCGCTTCAACGCTGGAGTAACCCTTGCGGTCCCAGGCCCGCACCGGGTCCGGGCCGGATTGCAGCCAGGACCGGGCGGCGTCGTTCAGTTCGGCCGCCGGCACCACCTCCTCCACGATGCGCAGGCGCAACGCCTCTTCCGGGCCGACAGCGCGCCCGGACAGCAGCAGGTCAGCCGCGACCTTCAGGCCGGCCAGCCGCAGCAGACGCTGCGTGCCGCCGGAACCGGGCAGCAGGCCGACACCCACCTCCGGCAGGCCGACCACGGCCTTGGGATCATCAACCAGGATGCGAGTGTGGCAGGCCAGCGCCAGTTCAAACCCGCCGCCCAGCGCCAGCCCGTTCAGGGCCGCAACCCAGGGCTTGCCACTTTTTTCGATGGCGCGATGCATGGCGGTGGCACGCTGGCTGAAATCATAGGCCTGGCGCCGGGTCATGCTGTCGAACCCGTCAACCAGCAGCTTCAGATCGGCCCCGGCCATGAAGCCCTTCTTGGCCGAGGTCAGGATGACCCCGGTCACGGTGGCGTCGCGGGTCAGGTCAGCGATGGCGGCATCCATCTCCGCCAGCCAGGGCTGGGTGACCAGATTGACGCTTTCATCAGCATTGTCGAGCGTCAGGATGGCGATGCCGTCGGCACCCTTGGCGATGGAAACATGGCGCATGTTCATGGCCCTTACACCCGTTCGATGATGGTGGCGGTACCCAGCCCGTTGCCGGCGCAGAGCGTGACCAGGGCGGTTGCCTTGTCGGTGCGTTCCAGTTCGTCCAGAACGGTGCCCAGGATCATGGCGCCCGTGGCCCCCAGCGGGTGACCCAACGCAATGGCACCACCGCAGACATTGATGCGGTCAGGCGGGATATCCAGGACGCGCATATAGCGCAGCACGACGCTGGCGAAGGCCTCGTTCAGTTCGAACAGGTCGATATCGCCCGTCGCCATCCCGCAATTGCGCAGGGCCTTCTCACTGACGGCGGCCGGGGCCGTCAGCATGATCGAAGGCTCCGACCCGATGGAGGCGAAACCGCGGATGCGCGCCCGGGGCTTCAGGTTCGCGCGTTCCCCGAAGGTCTTCGATCCCAGCAGGACAGCACCGGATCCATCGACGATGCCCGACGAATTGCCGCCGGTATGGACATGGGACAAGGCCTCGATCTGCGGATAGCGCAGCATGGCCACCTGATCGAAGCCTAAGGCCGCCAGGCCTGGAAAGGCCGGCTTCAGGTTGCCCAGCCCTTCCAGCGTCGTGTCGGGGCGCGGATGTTCGTCCCGGTCCAGCAGCACATCGCCCAGGATATCGGTGACCGGCACTACCGACCGGGCAAAGCGCCCCTCGGCCCAGGACCGCGCCGCGCGGCGCTGACTTTCCAGGGCATAGGCATCGACATCCGCACGGGTGAACCCGTCCAGCGTGGCGATCATGTCCGCGCCAATGCCCTGGGGGATATAATAATTGTGCCAAGCAACGCGGGGATCGGCACTCCAGGCGCCGCTGTCGGCCCCCATGAAAGTACGGCTCATGCTTTCAACGCCGCCGCCGATACCGGCCTGGCTCATACCCGACATGATCTGGGCCGCGACATTGTTCACGGCCTCCAGCCCCGATGCGCAGAAACGGTGGATCTGCTGGCCGGCGACGGTCTCGGCATAGTCGGCGTTCAGCACGGCGGCCCGCGCGATGACGCCGCCCTGCTCACCCACCGGCTGAGCACAACCGATGACGACATCGTCCAGCAGGCTGGTATCCAGCCCGTTACGGTCGCGCAGGGCCCGCAGCACCTGGGTCAGCAGTTCGACGGCGGTGACCTCGTGCAGGGCGCCGTCGGGCCGTCCCCGGCCGCGCGGCGTGCGCACATGGTCATAGATGAAGGCTTCCATCCTGGTCGGTCCATGGCTTTTGAATTGGGAAGATGTGCCGTCTTCCCATCCCCGCCGCCCGGCCGCACCTATCCATGGGCAGGTGGAATCAGGCCTGTCCCCCCTCATCGTGCCCCCAACGACAAAGGGGATGGAAACATGCGGGTCATCATCACAGGCGCCGCCAGCGGCATCGGCCAGGCCGTCGCCCAGCGGCTTCAGGACGGGGATATCATCCGGGGCGACCACCGGATGCTGCTGGTGGATCGCGATGCGGACGGGTTGGCGCGGGTGGCCGACCTGATCGGACCGGCGGCAACCATCCTGAAGGCCGACGTGACGGACGATACCGACAGCGCCATCATCGCGGCGGCCGCCCTGGACCATATGGGCGGCATCGACGGGGTGGTCAGCAATGCCGGCGCCATCGCCGCCGGCACGCTGATGCAGATGACAGCGGCCGATTATGACCGGCTGTTCGCCGTCAATACGCGGGCGACATGGCTGCTGGCGCGGGCGACATATCCCTATCTGCGGGAAAGCCGGGGGGCGCTGGTCGCCACGGCCTCCATGGCCGCGACCCAGCCGACGCCGCCACTGGGCGCCTATGCCCCGGCCAAGGCCGCCCTGCGCATGCTGATCCGGCAATTGTCGGTGGATTGGGGACCGGACGGCATCCGCTGCAACTGTGTTTCCCCCGGCCCCACCCTGACCGGCATGACGGCGGCCGGCTATGCCGACCCTGTGCGCCGGGCGGAGCGGGAGGCGGCAATGCCGCTGCGCAAGCTGGGCACGCCGACCGACGTAGCCAACGCCATCCTGTTCCTGCTCAGCCCCCATGCCGGCCACATCACCGGGGTCGACCTGCTGGTCGATGGGGGCCTCAGCAATTGCCTGATGATTGCCAATGGCGGCGGCGCGGGTCATGCGCCGTCCGCATCCTGATGGAGGATGGAGATGGATTATCCCCCCGCGCCAGAGGTCGCCGGCAAATCGCTGGATGGCGACACGACCTATATCATCGACCCGGTGGAGAATGCGGCCCTGTGCCGGTCCACCGGCGTGGAACCGGCCGGCGACGGCACGGCCCATCCGTCCTACTATTACATCGCCACCCAGGTTGCCATGGGCCAGACCGTGGCCGGGCTGTGCGCCCTGTGTGATTTCGATGTGGAACAGGGGCCGATGATGGCCAGTTCCAGCGTCCGGTTCCAGGCGCCGCTGCGCACCGGCCGTCCCTACCGCGTGACGGGGGAAATCACCGGCCTGACCCGCAAATCCAGCCGCAAGCTGGGCCTGATGGACCTGCTGGAATACCGGCTGCGCCTGCATGAGGCGGATGGCGCCATGGTGCTGGAAACCACCAATGTCTGGGTGCTGCCGCGACGGGAGCTGATGTGATGACGGATTTACCTTCCTTCACCATACCGGCCGTCAGCGCTGATGCCATGCGGGAATGGTCGGTGTTCCTGCGCGATCCCAACCCCATCCACCTGGACCCGGATGTCGTCCGGGCCAAGGGGTTGGGGGACCGGGTGATCAACCAGGGACCGGCCAATCTGGCCTATATCATCAACATGCTGCTGTCGGCATTTCCCGGCGGGCAGATTGCCGCCCTGGAAAGCCGGTTCATCGACAATGCCTATGCCGGCGACTGCCTGACGGCCGGCGGGCGGGTCGTGGAGGCCGACGCGGCCCGCGCCGTCTGTGAGGTCTGGCTGACCGCCGATGGCAGCCGCCCCATCATCCAGGGCACCGCCACGATCACCCTGTAAACATCCCAAAACCGAGGAAACGCCATGCCAAGCGGCCCCTTCGCCCATGTCTGCATGCTGGTCCATGATCTGGACAAGGCCGTTGCCGACTGGACCAAAATCCTGTCCGTCCTGGACCCGCAGGCCCTGACCGAACCGGTTGTGCGCTATGACGGCTTTTCCAGCGGTGCTGACCAGGGCATGCGCTGGGCGACCTTCGTCGCCAATCATTCCGCCGAAATCCAGTTGATCCAGCCCGCCCCGGGCACGCCGCTGGGCGACCGGCTGGCGGCCAAGGGGGAACATGTGCATCACCTGTGCTTCACCACACCCGATGTCGCGGGCAGCCTCGCCAGACTGGCGGCGGACGGGGTACAGGTACTGGGCGATGGGACCACCAACCGCGACCCCAACATGACCTGGCAGGAATGGGGCTGGATCGGCCCGAAAAGCGCGCATGGCGTACTGGTGGAGGTGGCGGCCCCCTATGAAAGCCATGGCGACGGCCGCTGGTACGCGGCGGGGTCGCGTCCTTGAATTCGTTCCGTACGATCACTCTGCCCGGCGACGGTCTGCAACTGGTAGCGGATGCCATCGGCGATCCGCAGGCACCGCCAATCCTGTTCCTGCATGGCGGCGGGCAAAGCCGGCATTCCTGGCGCAACGCCGCGCGGCGGGTGGCCGGCGCCGGCTATCAGGGCATCAGCATCGACATGCGCGGCCATGGCGACAGCGACTGGGCCCCCAACGGCGCCTATGGGCTGGAGATCATGGCCAGCGACCTGCGCCAGGTGCTACGGACCTTCGACCAGCCGGCCGGTCTGGTCGGCGCGTCGCGCGGGGGGCAGGTGGCGCTGGTCGCGGCGGCGGCGGAGCCGGCGCAGACAAGGCTGGTGCTGCTGGCCGATGTCGGCCCGCATATCGACCGGCAGGGCGTAGCCCCCATCCGCACCTTCATGGAACGCAGCCTGCATGGCTTCGACAGTGTGGAGACGGCGGCACAGGCGCTGGACAGTTTGCCCGGGCGCCGCCATACCGCCGATGCCGGCACCCTGGCCCGGGCGCTGCGCTGTGGCGATGATGGCCGGCATTACTGGCGCTGGGACCCGCGCACCGCCCTGCCGGGATTCCATGATGCCAACGGGGAAACGGCCCTGATGGAACGGGCCGCGGCGGCCGTCCGCTGCCCCGTCCTTCTGGTTCGCGCCGAACACAGCGATGTCTTGACCGATGCCGGCGTACAGGCCTTCCGAGACCTGACACCGCACCTGCAGGTCACCACGGCACCGGGCGTAGGGCACATGTTCACCAACGATCAGAACGATGCCTTCGCCATGCCGCTGCTGGACCTGCTCGGTGCCAAGGGCTGAATACGCTATGATGCAGTCTCTCGATAGGTGCCCCCTCCACGGATAGGTTCGCCCCCCAACCCTTTCCGTCACAGATGGACATGCAGGCGGGGCGGAACCCGCCACAGCCGACACAAGCAGCAAATCTTCAACAAGGGCTGCGAGAACGAATAACAGGGAGGAAACAATGAAAATCGGGTCCAAGAACAGACGGGGTCAGGCGCATCTGGCGGCCGGCACGGCCACGCTGGCGCTGCTGGCGCTGACGCCAATGCCCGCCATCGCACAATCCGCCCCCGCCGATGCGAATCCGCAGGCGGCCCCTGCCCAGGAATTCCTGGGCGAGATCATCGTGACCGCCCGCCGGCGCAACGAAACCCTGATCTCCGTCCCCGTGGCGGTGTCCGCCGTTAACGAAGAGACGCTGGCCAATTTCGGCGTCACCGATGTCCGTTCCCTCGCCAACTACTCGCCCGGTCTGGCGATCGACAAGGTCAGCAGCGGTGCGGGTGCCACCATCACCTTGCGCGGCATCGGTACCTCCCCCGGGCAGGCCGGGTTTGAACAGACCGTGTCGCTGAACCTGGACGGCGTGCAGACTTCACGCGGGCGCGCCATCACCCAGGGCCTGTTCGATGTCGGCCATGTGGAGGTGCTGAAGGGTCCGCAGGCCCTGTTCTTCGGCAAGAACAGCCCGGCCGGCGTCATCTCCATCACGTCTGCCGGTCCGACGGACGAGGTGTCCGGCTATGCCCGTCTGGGCTATGAGACGGTGGCGGATGAGGCCATCGCCGAGGCTGCCGTGGGTGGCCCCGTCAGCGACACCCTGGGGGCCCGCCTGGCGGTGCGTTACCGCAAGATGGATGGATGGCTGCACAATATCGGGGGGCCCGTATCGACGTCGGTCCCCGGTGTGGACCGTCCCGGCGATGAGGAGGCGATGGGTCGGCTGACCCTGTCCTGGAAGCCCGCCGAAAGCAATTTCGACGCCACGCTGAAACTGTCGGCCAGCGACTACAGCGATGACGGCCCCGCCGCCGGACAGCAGCTTTTCTATTGCGGCGCCCTGCCCGCGGGTGGCGTGGCCGGCCGCGTCGACCCCTATGGCGAATGCAAGTTCGACAAGTACTATTCGTCCGCCGGACTGGCCAATGGCGTGGCCGACAACTGGCCCTATGCCGCCCAGCAACCCTACAGCGACGTGAAGGTCTATCTGGCCTCGCTTTCGGCCAACTACACCTGGGACAATCTGGCCCTGACCTCCGTGACCGGCTATTTCAGCACGCGGTCGCGGACCAGCGACAGTTACGACGCCACCTCCTACTACATCATCGGTGCCGCCGAACGAGAGGATTTCGACGCCTTCAGCCAGGAATTCCGCCTGCTCTCATCCTTTGACGGGTCGGTCAACTTCATGCTGGGCGCCTATTACCAGGATTCCGATCTCTATTTCGTCAATAACAGCCGCATCGCCCTGCTGCCGGCCGATCCCGCCACGGGCAAGTACCATAGCTGGGAAAAGCCCAGCGGCACCAAGGGCAAGGCCTATTCCGGCTTCGGCCAGTTGATCTGGGCCGTCACGCCAGAGGTGGAAATGGCCGGGGGCGTCCGCTACACGCGGGAAACCAAGGACTCATACCTCTATGATAGCTGGGTCCATCCGCTGCTGGCGGCCTCCTTCCTGCCGCCCACGACAGTGCTCAGGGACAATTTCCGTGACGCGAACTACTCGCCTGAGGCCACCCTGACCTGGCGCCCGACATCGGAGATCACCGCCTATATCGCCTACAAGACCGGCTACAAATCCGGCGGCCTGGGGCTCAGCGCCGTGCTGACCCCGAAGGCCGTCACCGCCGACGATTTCAATTTCGAGGCGGAGAAGGTGCGGGGCGAGGAAATCGGCCTGAAGGCGCAGCTGTTCGACAAGAAGCTGACCCTGACCACGGCCGCCTATTCCTACCTCTACAGCAATTTGCAGGTTAACGCCTTCAACGCGGCGCTGGCTTCCTTCACCGTCACCAATGCCGCCAGCGCCCGCAGCAAAGGGTTTGAGATCGACGCCAACCTGCGCGTCACCTCGGACCTGACGCTGTACGGCTCCGTCGCCTATAATCACAGCCGCTATAAGGAATTCATCAGCAGCTGCTATGGCGGCCAGACCTTCGCCATGGGCTGTGACTACCGGCTCAGCGTGGGGGCCGACGGCGTTGCCGGTACGGCCGACGACCGCTATGGCCAGGACATGTCCGGCCGTCCTCTGACCCGGGCCGCCGACTGGTCGCTGAATGGCGGCTTCGATTACACGATCCCGCTGTCGGGTGCCTGGGACCTGGGGCTGTCTGGCAATGCCCGCTACACCAGCAAGATCAACGGCACCGACAATTCCAACCCCGGCGGCCTGCTGAAAGGCTATTGGGTGCTGGATGCCGCGGCACGGCTGGAAATGGACCGGCAGTGGGAAATCTCCCTGGTCGGCCGCAATCTCAATAATGCCATGTACGGCTATTTGCAGGAAAAGCCGGGTTCGCCCACCACGCCGGGCACGCCCTCCCAGGTCTTCGCCATCCCCACACGCGGTCGGCAGGTTCTGGTGCAGGTCGGCTACACGTTCTGACCATCGCGACCCTGGACGGGCCGCATAAACATCGCAGTTCCCTGCCTTCCCCACGAAAGCGGGGGCCAGGGGGCACATCAACGACGCTTGGGTGCGCTTGGCCCCTGGACCCCGCTTTCGTGGGGAAAGCACCTTAATTCCCGGGGATCTGGTCGGTGAAGACGACCTACGGAGTTTATCCCATGAAAACCATCAAGGAACTGGTGGGGGTGGATTTCCCCCTGTTCGCCTTCAGCCATTGCCGTGACGTGGTGGCGGCGGTCAGCCGGGCCGGCGGCTTCGGCGTGCTGGGCGGCAGCAGCTTCACCCCAGAGACCCTGGAGACGGAGCTGCGCTGGATCGACGAGCATGTCGACGGCAAGCCCTATGGCATCGACATCCTGATCCCGGAGCATCAGCAGCTGGGTGGCGGGCTGGATATCGAGGCGCTGGCCGGCCGTATCCCGCAGGGCCATGTCGATTTCACCGTCGACCTGCTGCGTCGCTACGGCATCCATGCCGGGCCGGGCGACGTGGTGACGAAGAAGCTGCCCGCCACCCTGCCGGAAGTGGGGGAGGCGCTGATGGACGTGGCCTTCCGTCATCCCATCCGTCTGATCGTCAATGCGCTGGGCATCGCCCCGCCTTCCATGCTGGCCCGCGCGCGGGCCCATGGCGTGCCCGTCGGCGCCCTGGTCGGGGCCAGGGAACATGCCATCCGCCAGGTGCAGGCCGGTGTGGACATCATCATCGCGCAAGGTGGAGAGGCCGGCGGCCATTGCGGGGAGGTTTCCACCCTGGTGCTGGTGCCGGAGGTGATCCGCGCCATCGCCCCTCTGCGTCCTGTTCCTGTCCTGGCAGCGGGCGGCATCATGACGGGGGCGCAGATGGCCGGCTGCATGGCCATGGGGGCTGCCGGTGCCTGGACCGGATCGGTCTGGCTGGCCACGACGGAGGCCGAAACCAGTCAGACGTTCCGGGAAAAGATGGTGGCGGCCAGTTCGCGCGACACGGTGCGATCGGCCACGCGCACCGGCAAACCCTCGCGCCAGTTGCGGTCAGGCTGGCACGCGGCCTGGGACAAGGAAGGCAGCCCCGGAGCCCTGCCCATGCCGCTGATGGCCATGATCTCCATCCCCACCTTCGAGATGATCGACAAGGCCGCCGAACGGCGCGACGCCCCGGCGCGCGAACTGGTCAGCTATTTCGTCGGCCAGGGCGTGGGGCTGGTGGAGGATGTGCGTTCCGCCACCGCCGTCGTGCAGGATTTCAAGCAGGACTTCGCCGACGCCCTGGCCCGCATGCTGGCCTTCGCCGAAGAGGCGTAGGGGGCTAGCGGAGATTTGCGGGGCACTGACTTAACGGCCTTCACACCATTGCTTCCCCCGCGAAAGCGGGGGCCCAGGCGCCAAGAGCACCCAAGCGTCGCGCTTGTGGCCCCTGGATCCCCGCTTTCGCGGGGAAGGCAGATGAACAGGCGGGCAACTCTCCCGCATTCTCCAATCGTCGCACAGCCCTTCCAGCCGCGAAAGGCATCGCCATGACACACCATCCGCACCCCCTCGCCCGCCTGTTCGCGCCCCGCTCCGTGGCGCTGGTCGGGGCGACGGAGAAGTCGGTATGGACGACGCTGATCGTCCGCAATTTCCGTGATTTCGGCTATGGTGGCGCGCTTTATGCTGTCAACCGCAACGGGATCGATACGTTCGGCATCAAGGGCTACCGCTCCTGCCGCGACATTCCCGAACCGGTGGATGTCGCCTTCATCTTCGTGCCCGTCGATGCCGTGCCGGATGCGCTGGCCGATGCAGCAGCAGCCGGCATCCGCAATGTCACCATCCTGACCTCCGGTTACGCCGAAATCGGCGAGGATGGGCGACGACGCCAGGACGCGCTGGTGACACAGGCGGAAGAACTGGGCGTCACCCTGTGGGGGCCGAATTCGCTCGGCTACAACAACGCCGAAGCCGGCATTCCCGTCTCCGTCATCCCGGCCGTGAAGCCCTTCCTGCCCCCCTCCATCGCCATCCTGTCGCAAAGCGGGGCGACGGCGGCGGAGCTCGCGGAATATGCCCAGGGGCAGAATATCGGCACCAGCTTCGTGGCCGCCACGGGCAACGAGGCGCAGATCAGTCTGGCCGACATCATCGATTATCTGGTTGATCATGACGCTACCAAGGCCATCGCCGTCTTCGCGGAAAGCATCCGCAAGCCCGCCGCCTTCGTCCGCGCCGCTGAACGGGCACGGGCCAAGGCCAAGCCCATTGTCATTCTGAAGATCGGGCGCAGCGATCTGGCAACCCAGGTGGCCCAGGCCCATACCGGATCGCTGGTCGGCAATGATGCGGTATTTGATGCCGTCTGCCGCCGGCTGGGCGTCATCCGCGTCACCTCCACCGAGGATCTGATCAACACCGCCGGCCTGCTGGCCGCCACCGGGCCGCTGCCGGCGGGGGGGATGAGCTTCCTGTCCATCTCCGGCGGGGCCTGCACCCTGGTGGCCGACGCAGCGGAAGGGTTCGGCGTGCCTTTGCCCGCCAATGACCCGGCGACGGTGACAGCCCTGCGCGGTGTGCTGTCGGACCTGGGATCGACCCTGAACCCGCTGGACATTACCGGGGCGGCCATGCGCGACCCGGACCTGTTCGCCCGTGTCATTCCGCTGTTGGCCTCCAATGAACAGGTAGGCCTGATCGGCATCGGCATTGCCGTGCCGACCATGCCGGGGCAGAGCCTGCCGCCCGCCTTGACCGCCATCGGCCGGTCCACGTCTGCCATCAAGACGCCATCGGTCCTGGTCTCCACCTGCGGCAAGTCGCTGAACGATCATGCGCGCGAGGCCATCGCCGAGCATGGGCTGCCGCATGTCATGACCGGCATCGACGCCCTGCTGCGCGCCGCCGGCCCTGCGCTGTGGTGGTCTGGCCAGTTGAAGCAGGCGACCTTGCCGCCGGCTCTGGAACAGCCCGTCCGCACGGACGCACCCACGCTTAACACCGAACGCGCCGTGCTGGACTTCCTGGCGGCCAGGGGTGTGCCCGTCGTGCCCCAGCATCTGGTGCGCAGCGCGGCGGAGGCGGCCGGCATCGCCGCCGGCTTCACCACCCCGTTGGCCCTGAAGATCCTGTCCCCCGACATCGCCCACAAGACGGAGGTGGGCGGCGTCCGCCTGAATGTGCCGCCAGGGGCAGCGGCAACAGTCTTCACCGCCCTGATGGCCGATGTAGCCCGTGCCCGGCCCGCCGCCCGGCTGGACGGCGTGATCATCGCCCCCATGCGCAGCGGCGGGCTGGAAATGCTGGTCGGTGTGCGCCGTGACCCCACCTGGGGGCCGGTCATTGCCGTCGGCTTTGGCGGTGTACTGGTGGAGATGCTGGCCGATGTCGCCATCACCCCCCTGCCCATCGATGAAAGTCAGGCCAAGACCCTGTTGAAGGGCCTGCGCGGGGCAAAGCTGCTGGACGGGTTCCGGGGATCGCCGCCGGCCGATATCAACCGGCTGGCCCAGGTGATCGTCGCCATCGGTGACGCTGCCCTGTCGCTGGGCGGGGGGCTGGCGGAACTGGAGGTGAACCCGCTGCGCGTGGCCGGCGCAGAGATCGAAGCCCTGGACGGGCTTGTCGTCTGGCAGGAGGAAGTGAGATGAGTGACCAAGCCACCCCTTTGCCGGCCGTGACGCTGGAACGCGACGGTGCCGTCGCCATCGTCACCCTGTACCGCCCGGCCGTGCGCAACGCCATCAGCGCCGCCATGGCCGAAACTATTGAGCAATTCGTTCACGAGATCGAGGCCGATCCCACCATCCGCGTCGCCATCCTGGCGGCCAAGGGCCCGGTCTTTTGTGCCGGCGCTGATCTGGCAGAGGTGGCGGCAGGCCGTGGCATGTCGCTGGCCCGGCCCGGCACCGGCTTTGCCGGCTTTGTCGATGCCAAGCGGACAAAACCCTGGATCGCTGCGGTACAAGGCCCCACCCATGGCGGCGGGGTGGAGATCACGCTGTCCTGCGACATGGTGGTGGCGGCCGAAACTGCCAGCTTCACCCTGCCGGAGGTGCGGCGCGGCCTGATCGCGGGGGCCAACGGGTCCTTCCGCATCGCCCGCTACCTGCCCCGGCCGCTGGCGATTGAAATGCTGATCGTGGGGCACCCGCTGCCGGCCCTCCGCGCCCATGCGCTGGGTATGGTCAACAGTCTGGTGCCCACGGCCGATGAGGTGTTGGCGGAGGCCTTGCGGCTGGCCCGGCTGGTGGCTGCCAATTCACCGCTGGCCGTGCGCGAAAGCCTGCGGGTCGTCCGCGCCGCCGCCGATCAGGGGGAACATGACCTGCTGGCCCTGCAGGCTGACGCGGTGGGCATCGTCCTGTCAGGTCCCGACGTCAAGGAAGGTGCCAGCGCCTTTATCGAAAAGCGCCAGCCGGAGTGGCGGACATGAGCCGCCTGGAACTGCTGCCCGTCATCATCGGCGTCGGCCAGATCAATGACCGGCCGGGACCGGAAGAGCCGGGGCTGGATTCCGCCGGTCTGATGCTGGCGGCCCTGGCCGCGGCAGAACGGGATGCCGGCCTTTCCCTGTTGGGCCGGCTGGACTGGCTGGGCATCGAGAACCAGATTTCCTTCCCCGATGCCGCCGTTGACGAAACAGTGGCGCGCGGCCTGCCCGCCCGACCCGGCCATATCCGGCTGACCGACGATGCCAGCGGTCACGGCCCCATCGAATTGCTGAACCGGGCCGCCAACGCCATCGGGCGGGGAGAGGTGCGGCTGGCCGCCATCACCGGTGGGGAGGCCCTGCGCACCGCCGCGAAACAGGCCAAGGGCGGGGCCATGGCCAACGCCCTGGCGGCAGCGGCGGAAGCCGGGGCGACAAAGCTGGCCCGCCGCTACGGCCTGGTGACGCCCGCCGATGTCTATCCCCTGTATGAGAACGCCACCCGCGCCGCCTGGGGCCAGACATTGGCCGCGGCGCAGGAAGAGACGGCGCTGATCTGGTCCGGCCTGTCGCGGATAGCGGCGGACAACCCGCATGCCTGGCTGCGCACCCCCCTGGCCCCGGATGACATCCTGGCCGAGGGGCCGGCCAACCGCATGATCAGCTTTCCCTATACCAAGCTGATGGTGGCCAACAGCGCCGTGAACCAGAGTGCCGCCCTGATCCTGGCCAGCCTGGAAACGGCCCTTTCCCTGGGGGTGCCGCGCGAGCGTCTGGTCTTTGTCGGGCCGGGAGCCGCGGCGCATGAGCCGGCGGATTTCCTCTGCCGTGACGGGTTCACCGGCTCAGCCAGCCTGAATGCCAGCATCGACCGCGCCCTTGCCCTGAACAATCTTGTCACCGGATTGCTGGACCATGTGGAGCTTTACAGCTGTTTTCCCTGCGTACCCAAGATGGCGCGGCGGCGGCTGGGCTGGCCGGCGGAACGGCCCGCCAGTGTCTATGGCGGCCTGACCTTCGGCGGTGGTCCCATCGGTAACTGCATGACCCACGCGGCGGCTTCCATGGTGGAAAAGCTGCGGGCAGCACCGGGCAACGGTCTGATCGTCGCCAATGGCGGCTATGCCACCCATAACCACGCCATCGTCCTGACCAGCCACACCCCGGCCACCAACCCCTTCCCGCAGGATTTCGACGCGCAGTCAGTGGCCGATGTCCTGCGCGGCCCCATTCCGGCACTGCTGGATGAGCACGCCGGGCCGGGCGTGGTGGAGAGCTTCACCATGCCCTATGGGCGTGAGGGCAAACCCTTGGGCGCCACCATCGTCGCCCGCGCGCCCGACGGCGCCCGTTTCCTGGCCGCCGTGCCGGGTGATGACGGGGAAGTTCTGGACTGGCTGGCCGAGGGCGATCCGGTGGGCAGTGCGGGCCGCACGGAAGCCATGGCGGATGGGCGTCGGCGCTGGGTGCGGGGCAGCTGACCCCTATCGCCGGACAGGCGCCCGTCGCCCGCCCCCTGCCCCATGATCAAAGAAAAAGCAAGGAACAGGGAGGAAGACATGACGACCGGAAACACCCGGCCAGCGTCCACCCCGGATGACACCATCCTGGATGCGATCATCATCGGCGCCGGCTTCGGCGGCCTTTACATGCTGCACCGGCTGCGCCAGTCGGGCCTGACGGCGCATGTGTTCGAAGCGGCCCCCGATGTCGGCGGCACCTGGTACTGGAACCGCTATCCGGGTGCGCGCTGTGACGTAGAAAGCGTGGCCTATTGCTATTCCTTCTCGCCGGAGATCACGGCCGAATGGAACTGGTCTGAACGCTTCGCCACCCAGCGCGAAATCCTGGATTATATCCGCTTCGCCGCCGACCGGCTGGACCTGCGCCGCGACATCAGTTTCAACACCCGCGTCACGGCCGCCCATTATGACGATGGCGCCAATCTGTGGCGCGTGACGACCGATCAGGGCCGGACAATCACGGCCCGCTTCTGCATCGCAGCCACAGGCTGCCTGTCAGCCAGCCGCCTGCCCGCCATTCCCGGCATCGACCATTTCAAGGGACAGGTGATCCAGTCGGCCCACTGGCCGGAGCAACCCGTAGATTTCAAGGGCAAGCGGGTGGGCATCATCGGCACCGGGTCCACCGGCATCCAGATCATCCCCGTGGTCGCGGCCCAGGCCGGGCACACTTATGTCTTCCAGCGCACCCCGGCCTACAGCGTACCGGCCCGCAACGCCCTGCTGTCGGATCATTATCGCGCCGCGGTGAAGGACCATTTCCCCGACCTGACGCGCCAGCTTCGCGCCGGCCAGATTCATGGCAATGGCGACCTGCGTATCCCGGGCGAAGAACCCCTGCCCCAGCCCCTGACCGCCGCCCAGATGACGAAAGAGGAACAGCAGGCGGAACTGGAACGGCGCTGGCAGCGCGGCGGGGCCTGGTTCATGTTCACCTTCGCCGATCAGGTGTTCGACCACCATGCGAATGAGGTGGCGGCCGCGTTCATCCGCACCAAGATCCGCCAGATTGTGCGTGACCGCGTCGTGGCGGAGAAGCTGTGCCCCACCTCCTATGCCATCGGGGCCAAGCGCATCTGCGTCGACACCGACTATTATGCCACCTACAACCGCCCCACTGTCACCCTGCTGGATCACAGCACCGATCCGATCCTGGAAGTGACGGAGACGGGCATCCGCACGGGAAGCGGTGATGTCGATCTGGACATCATCATCTTCGCCACCGGCTTCGACGCCATGACCGGAGCGCTGCTGTCCATGGATATCCGGGGGCGGGGGGGCGTCGGCCTGAAGCAGAAATGGGAAGCCGGCCCCCGCACCTATCTGGGGCTGGGCATGGCGGGCTTTCCCAACCTGTTCACCATCACCGGGCCGGGCAGCCCGTCGGTGTTCAGCAATGTTGTCGTCTCCATCGAACAGCATGTCGAATGGATCGGGGATTGCCTGGACCATCTGCGCCGGCGGGGACTTGCCGGCATCGAAGCGACCGAGACCGCTGAGGATGACTGGGTCCGCCATGTGGGCGAGGTGGCCAACGCCACCCTGATCCCCACCGCGAAATCCTGGTATGTCGGGGCCAATATCCCCGGCAAGCCCAATGTCTTCATGATCTATGTGGGCGGTGTCGGCCCCTATCGCGACATCTGCGACAAGGTGGCGGCCGAAGGTTATACAGGCTTCGCCCTGCTGCCCGCCCCTACGCGCCGGGAGGAAGTGGCATGATTACGGGCGAAAGTTTCCTCAAGAAACAGCACCGCCACCTGATCGGCGGGCAATGGGTGGAGCCGGCATCGGGAAGCCGCTTCGACGTTCTGGACCCCGCCACGGGCGACATCATCGCCCAGGCGCCCGACGGTGATACCAGCGATATTGACCGGGCCGTGGCCGCCGCCCGCACGGCGCATGAAGGGGCCGTCTGGCGCGGCCTGACCGGTGATGCCCGCGCCCGCACCCTCTGGCGCTATGCGGACCTGCTGGAAGAAAATGCGGCGGAACTGGCCTGGCTGGAGGTCCGCAATAACGGCATGCCGCTGGGTTTCGCCCAATGGGCCATCGGGGCCAGCGCCTCCTGGCTGCGCCATTATGCCGGCCTGACCGGCAATATCCTGGGCCAGAATGCGTCGGGCGCTGTGTCGGGCGGCGGCAACAACCTGCACGCCTATACGGTGCGCCAGCCGGTGGGGGTGGCGGGGCTGATCCTGCCCTGGAATGGCCCCATCGGCAGCTTCATCATCAAGGTCGCCCCGGCGCTTGCCGCCGGCTGCTGTCTGGTGGTGAAGCCGGCTGAGAATACACCGCTGACGGCCCTGCGCCTGGGCGAACTGGCGCTGGAGGCCGGTTTGCCGCCGGGCGTGCTGAACATCGTCAACGGGCCCGGTGCCGTGGCCGGGGCCGCCTTGGCCGATCATCCGGGCGTGGACAAGATTTCCTTCACCGGGTCGACTGCCATCGGGCGGCAGATCGTGACAGCATCGGCCGGCAACCTGAAACGTGTGACCCTGGAACTGGGCGGCAAATCGCCCTGCATCATCTGCGACGATGCCGACCTGGACCGCGCCATTCCCGGTGCGGCCATGGCCATCTTCGCCAATAGCGGACAGGTCTGTTTCGCCGGCTCCCGCCTGTTCGTACAGCGCCGGTCCTTTGACACGGTGGTCGCCGGCATCGCCGACATCATCAAGAATATGAAGGTCGGGTCGGGCCTGGACCCGGACACCGCCATCGGCCCCCTGATCTCCGCCCGGCAGCGCGACCGCGTGCGGTCCTTTGTGGAGAATGGGCGGGCGCAAGGGGCGGAAATCCTGGCCGGTGGCGGTGTGCCGGATCAGGGGGGCTTCTTCCTGGAGCCCACCCTCTTCGCCAATGTCCAGGCCGACATGCGCATCGTGCAGGAGGAGATTTTCGGCCCCGTCCTGGTGGCCACCCCCTTCGACAGCCTGGACGAGGTGGTCCAGGCAGCGAACAACACGCGTTACGGCCTGGGGGCCGGCATCTTCACCAACGATATCAACAAGGCCCACCTGCTGGCCGACCGGATCGAGGCCGGCAATGTCTGGGTCAATTGCTATGGTGTGATGCACCCGACCATGCCGTTCGGCGGGTTCAAGGAATCCGGCTGGGGCCGGGAGATGGGGATGGAGGGGATGAATGCCTTTCTGGAGACCAAATCCGTCTATGTGCAACTCCATGCTTAAGCCCCTCTCTGCCCTGCTGCTGGCCGGCACGCTGCTGACCGGCGCGCCCGTCCTGGCCAATGACCGCATTCAGGCGGCGGATACCGAGCCGCAGAACTGGCTGAGCCATGGCCGCACCTATGGCGAGCAGCGTTTCTCCCCCTTGGATCAGATCAATCCCGGCAGCATCGGCCGCCTGAAACTGGCTTGGTATCATGAGTTCGATACCAGTCGCGGCCAGGAAGGCACGCCGCTGGTCGTGGATGGGGTCCTGTACACGACCACGGCCTGGAGCAAACTGGTCGCCGTCGACGCCGCCACGGGCACACCGCTCTGGTCACACGACCCGCAGGTGCCGGGCCGGGCTGCCTTCAATGGCTGCTGCGACGTGGTCAACCGGGGGCCGGCCTATGCCGATGGCAAACTGTTCCTGGGCACGCTGGACGGGCGGTTGCAGGCGCTGGACGCACGCACCGGCAAACTGCTCTGGTCGGTGCAGACCACCGACCCGGAAAAGCCCTATACCATCACCGGCGCCCCGCGCGTGGCCAAGGGCAAGGTGTTCATCGGCAACGGCGGTGCTGAATATGGCGTGCGCGGCTATGTCAGCGCCTATAACACCAGCACCGGCAAACTGGTCTGGCGCTTTTACACCGTCCCCGGCGACCCGTCGCACAAGGATGGTGCGGCATCGGACGCCATCCTGGAAAAGCTGGGCCGCGCGACCTGGAGCGCACAGGATTACTGGAAGAAATATGGCGGGGGCGGCGGTACCGTCTGGGACAGCATCGTCTATGATCCCGACCTGGACCAGCTTTATATCGGCGTGGGCAATGGATCGCCGCTGAACCATGTCATCCGGTCGGATGGCAAGGGCGACAATCTGTTTCTGTCGTCCATCGTGGCACTGGACCCCGATACCGGTGCCTATAAATGGCATTATCAGGAAGTGCCGGGCGAAAGCTGGGATTACACCGCCTCGCAACAGATCATGCTGGCCGACCTGCCCCTTAAAGACGGGCAGCGCAAGGTGATCCTGCACGCGCCCAAGAACGGCTTCTTCTATGTGATCGACCGGCAGACGGGAAAGCCGCTGTCGGCGGAAAAATATGCGCCCGCCAACTGGGCCACCCATGTCGATCTGACCACCGGGCGGCCTGCCATCGTCCCTGAGGCGCGCTATCTGGAAAAGCCCTTCATCGCCACGGTCGGATCTGCGGGCGCCCATAGCTGGCACCCGATGGCCTTCAGCCCACAGACGGGGCTGGTCTATATCCCCGTGCAACTGATCCCCGGCTATTACCATCGCGACAAGGCCTTCACCTATCGCAAGGGGCGCTGGAACCTGGGTTACGACCTGATGCAGGTGCCCATCCCGCGCGACGGCGACGGGCGCAAGGCCATGCAGGACAGTTTGCAGGGCTGGCTGTCCGCCTGGGACCCGGTGACACAGAAGGAAGTGTGGCGGGCCGACCATGGCATGGCCTGGAATGGCGGCGTGCTGGCCACGGGCGGCGGACTGGTCTTCCAAGGCACTTTCGACGGCAAGTTCGAGGCTTATGACGCGCGCACCGGTGCGGAATTGTGGCGCTTTGCGGCACAGACCGGGGTGATGGCGGGTCCCGTCAGCTACAGCGTCAATGGCAAGCAATTTATCGCCGTGCTGGCCGGCACGGGCGGGGCCGTGCCGCTGGCCCTGCCCAGTTTCCAGGGCCCCCTTGTCCGGCCCAATGGCCGCATCCTGGCCTTCGCACTGGACGGCACCGCCACCCTGCCGCCGCTTGACGGCGCCATCGCACCACCCAGCAATGCCAGCGTGCCCGCACCGGCTGAGCGGATCGAGCAGGGGCGCCTGCTCTATGCCGACAATTGCGGCGGCTGCCATGGCATGGGCACGCTGTCGGGCGGCATCCTGCCCGACCTGCGCCGGTCGCTGCTGCTGGAAAGCAAGGAGGCCTGGCAGCAGGTGGTGATGGACGGCGCCTTTCAGGACCGGGGCATGATCAGCTTCCGTCCATTCCTGACCACAGACGAGGCGGAGGCCATCCGCGCCTATGTCGCTGACGAGGCCGGCCATCTGCGCCGCACAGCCAAGGAGCCCTGAGCCATGGTGATGGACCCCGACGCCAGACGCCTGCTGGACATGGCCGCTTCCCTGGGCGCCCCGCCCCTGGACGCCATGCCGGTGACCGATGCCCGCGCAGCCGTGCAGGGGATGGCAACGATGCTGCAGCCGCCCGCCATACCCCACCGGATGCGGGCGATCGATCTGGGCGGCGTTCCGGCCCGACTGTATCGTCCGATGGAAGCCGAGGATACGGCCATGCTGCCCGTCCATATTCATCTGCATGGTGGGGGTTGGGTGCTGGGCGATCTGGACGGATGCCATTCCTTCTGTGCGGAAATCGCATCGACGGCGGGCATCGCCGTGATCTCCGTCGATTACCGCCTGGCCCCGGACCATCCCTTCCCCGCCGGTCTGGATGACACCCTGAAAGCGGTGCGGGAAGTGATGCAGCAGGCGCCCGCCCTAGCCATCTACGCCGACCTTGTGTCCATCGGCGGCGACAGTGCCGGCGGCAATCTGGCGGCGGCGGCCTGTCTGGCGCTGCGCGACACGGGCGGGCCGTCCTTGAAAGCGCAGATTCTGCTCTACCCGGTCACGGACCTGCGCATGCAAACCGCATCATATGCCATGCCCGACGGCGACGGGCTGTTGACGGCAGGGATGATGCGCTGGTTCCGCGACCTTTACGGGGGCGATGCATCCGACTGGCGCGTTTCCCCGCAGCTGGCCGCCAGCCATGCCGGCCTGCCGCCCGCCTATATCGTCACCTGCGGTTTCGACCCGCTGCGCGATGAGGGGCGGGCCTATGCCGCCGCGCTGATCCAGGCGGGCGGCGCCGTCACCCATGTACCCTATCCTGGACAGATCCACGGCTTCCTGTTCATGGGTGCGGCCATCGCCGCCGCCGGCCCCGCCATCGCGGATATCGCGGGGTATTTACGGGGGCGGTTGCATGGCTAGACGGTCGTCGCATGGGCCTTCTCCTGCCTCCCCCGCGAAAGCGGGGGTCCAGGGGCCAAGCGGGAAACGGCCCCCACAATGTTAATGCAGGTTTGAGGAAAGGTCGGGCTTCTGGCCCCTGGACCCCCGCTTTCGCGGGGGAGGCAGGGAAGATCGTTCCGCACGCCGTCAGTGCCACACTTCCAACCGGAGCCCACCATGCTCTCCTTCGACGATTGGCGCGCCCGCTCGCCCTTCTATGACGAAACCCATGACGCGGTGGCCCGGTCCGTGGCCAAGTTCGTGGAGCGGGAAGTCACCCCCCATATCGACCGCTGGGAGGCGGAGGGCGAATTGCCCCGCGACCTGCACCGCAAGGCCGCGGCCGCCGGCATCCTGGGCCTGGGCTTTCCGGAGGAATATGGCGGCCTGTCGGAAGGGTTCGACATCTTCCACACTTTCACCCAGGCCGAAGAACTGGCCAAGACCGGTGCCGGCGGCCTGCACGCCTCCTTGATGACCCATTCCATGGCGTTGCTGCCCGTTCTGCAACTGGGCTCCGACGCAATGAAACGCCGCGTCGCCCCAGCCGTCCTGGCCGGGGAAAAGCTGATCGCACTGGCCATCAGCGAGCCGTCCGGCGGATCGGACGTCGCCAACCTGAAGACGACGGCCCGGCGTGCGGGCGACCATTATGTGGTGAACGGGTCGAAGACCTTCATCACGTCGGGCATGCGGGCCGATTATTTCATGACGGCCGTCCGCACGGGCGGGCCCGGCATGGGCGGCATTTCGCTGCTGCTGCTGGAAGCGGACATGCCGGGCTTCGCCCGGACCAGGCTGGACAAGATGGGCTGGCGCTGTTCCGACACGGCCACGCTTTATTTCGACAATGTCGAGGTGCCGGCCGAAAACCTGATCGGGCCGGAAAACCAGGGCTTTCAGCGCATCGTCCGCAATTTCAACGATGAACGGCTGCTGATGGCCATGCAATGCTGTGCCCATTCCCGGGTGTGCCTAGCTGAAGCCGTGGAATGGGCCCTGGTGCGGGAAACGTTCGGCAAAAGGCTGGTCGAGCACCAGACCATCCGCGTGAAACTGGCCAATATCGCCCTGATGATCGAAGGGACCCAGGCCTGGGTCGACCAATGCGCCTGGATGCACCGGGAGGGCAAGCTGGCGCCGGCCAGTGCCGCCATGTTGAAGGTGCAGGCGACCCGCACCCTGGAACTGGCGGCACGCGAGGCGGCCCAGGTGCTGGGCGGTGCCTCCTACATCACCGGCTCGAAGGTGGAGCGCATCTACCGCGAGGTGCGGGTGAACGCCATCGGCGGCGGGTCGGAGGAGATCATGCTGGACCTGGCCGGCCGCCAGCTTTTCCGGTGACATTTTCCAACGAAATAGGCAACCGGGGCGGTCATCCCGCCCCGGTTGCCTTTCATCAATAATCCGCCGTCAGGCGCAGCCCCCAGACACGCGGGGCACCGGGGAACATGTTCTGGCCCAGGAAGCCCAGGGTCGATCCCCAGAAGGCATATTTCTCCTTCGTCAGGTTCTTGCCATAGGCCGACACGGTCCAGACCCCCGACGGGGTCGTGTAGTTCAGATTGGCATCAATCAGGTTATAGGATTTCTGCTTCAGCAGGTTGGGATCGTCGAAGAAATAGGCGCCCGTGTAGCTGCTGGACAGGTTGGCCTTGAACGCCCCGCCATCGGCCAGGGTGCGCTCATAGCTGGCGGTCAGGTTGAAACTGTCCTTGGGCACGCGCACGAATTGCCGGCTGCCCGGATCGGCCACACCCGCGAAGCTCTTATATTCCGCATCGGTATAGCCATAGCTGCCGGACACCGACAGATGCGGTGTCAGGATGGCCGTCGCCTCCACCTCCACGCCCTGGATGGTGGCGTCGGCGGCGTTGAACACGGACTGCACCACGCCCAGCGTCGGGCTGACGCCCAGCACGGTGCGCTGCAAATCCTTGTAATCATTGTTATAGGCGGACAGGTTCAGGCGCAGGTGCCGGTTCAGCAGGTCAGCCTTGTATCCCATCTCATAGGCCGTGACCTGCTCCGCCTTGTACGGCTCGATGATGGCCGTACCGCGCAGGGAGAAACCGCCGCTGCGGAAACCGCGCGTGGCCGAGGCAAACAGCAGTTGGTCTTCCGTCACCTGATAGGACAGGCCCAGCTTAGGCGACAGATTGCTGTCGTCGGTCTTGGCCTGTGGCGACAGGGTGCAGGTGGAGAAATCCAGGGCACAGGACCCGAACGGCGCCGACCGGGCCTTCTTGTTCTCCTCCGTATAACGGGCCCCGACGGTGAGCGTCAGCTTCTCCAGCGGGCGCCAGTCGGCCTCTGCGAAGGCGGCGAAACTGTCATTGTTCAGCAGGGACCGGGTGGCGACCCGCTGCGCCCCCTTGTTCAGGTTGCGCCCTTCGCGGAAATTGAAGCTCTGCTCGAAATAGTAAAGGCCGGTGGTGAAGTCGAAACTGTCGGACAGCGGCATGGCATAGCGCAGTTCGGAACTGAACTGGTCCTGGTTCTGCGCAATGCTTTGCAGGAAGGCCCGGCTGGGCGTGCCGTCGAAATCCGTCAGCACGCGCGTGCGGACATCGCGATAGCCGGTGACGGAGGTCAGCACGCCACCACCCACGGTCCAGTTCAGTTCCAGCACCCCGAACAGCACATCGATATCGTTGCTGCCGCGCGTGTCGGGCGCCACGGTCCAGAAATCGGCCGGGGTGATATAGCCCTCCTGCTGCGGCAGGGTCATGGGAGATCCCGGCAGGGTGGAGGGCGATATGCCCCGCGCCACCACGGGATCACCCTTTTCCGAATACCATTCGCCAATCAGCGTCACATCCAGGTCGTCGCTGGGTGTGAATCGCAGGCTGGGCCGCAGGATGACGGAATGGCTTTTGCCATAATCGCTGTTGGTCGTGGCATCGGTAAAATAGCCGTCCAGCCACCGGCTCTGCACCGCCAGGCGGGCGGCCAGCTTGTCTTCCACCAGCGACCGGTTCAGCACGGCCGAGGCTTCATAACTGCCATAGGAGCCAATACCGACGGTGGCCTTCGTGCTGCTGACGGCAGAAGGCCGCGCGCTGCGGAAGGAAACCGCGCCCCCAGTGACGTTGCGTCCAAACAAAGTCCCCTGGGGGCCGCGCAGGATCTCCACACCTTCGACATCGAACAGGTCGCCCAGCGCGCCGTAGTTCGACCCCCAATAGACACCATCCTGGAAAATGCCGACCGCAGGTTCGTCGGACGGGGTTGACCCCGACACGCCCATGCCACGGATGGCGAAATTCTGCACACCCTTCTGGGCAGATGGCTGCAAGGCGACGGATGGGGCCAGACGGCCGATATCGACGATATCCTTGACCAGGAAATCTTCCATCTGGGCCGGACCGAAGGCCGTAGCAGAAATCGGTGTCTCCTGCAGGCTTTCGGCCCGCGCCCGCTTGCGCGCCGTCACCACGATCTCATCCAGTTGCATCATGTCGTCGGTCGCGGGCACCGATTGCGCCACCGCTGCATCCGCCACCAGAGACAGTATCAAGAGGGAAATTCCGCACGACAGCCCGGATTTCCTTTTCATCACTACCTCCCTTTGCCGCGTCCTGCATGGGATCGCGTCGTTTATTGGCAGGACTCACCAGCATCGCCCTTGCGATGCAAGGCGTATCCATACCCATGTCTGCATGATGGGAGCTGCGGCGACCCTTCATCGGCGGCACACCAGACCCTTGCCCACTGTCCATCTCCTGGCGGCGGCCGGAACCTGCCGATCGATAGGTTCCCTGTGTAATTGCACCGGCCTAAGCTGCCATCATCAGATTTCAAAAATTGGGGAGGAACAGATGCCCGATGGCCGGATGACACCGGACAGTCCCGAGGGGTGCCCGCATGCGGCCGGCATCCTGGATTTCGCGGACAAGGACCCGTTCGGGTACTACGCCCGTCTGTCGGCCGCCGGCCCCGCCCCGGTGTGGGATGAAACGGCGGGTGCCTGGCTGGTGCATGATTTCCAGCAATGCCTTGATTGCGAACGCAATGAAAGCCGCTTCGCCAACATGTACATGGATGCCGACCCGATCACGGTGGCCATCAAGGGCGGCGGAGCCAACATCACGCTGAGCCAGGGACAGGATCATCTGAAGCTGCGCCGGTTCCATTTCCGACTTCTGTCCGCGGCCAATGTCGAACGGTTCCGGGACCTTCATGTCCGGCCCGTCATCAACGGCCTTCTGGACAGGTTCCCCCCTTCAGGCAGGGTCGATCTGGCCGCCGATTACGCCGCCCAGATCCCGCCCCGCATCATCTGCGCCCTGCTGGGAATGCCCACCGACGACGGCACCGTCATGGAAATCCTGGACGCGAACGAGGCCATCGTGCGTTTCATCGCCTCTGGCTACCGCGACACGGGCTTGCGGGATCTGGCGCAGACCGCTTCACAGCGGCTGAACGACCTGTTGCTTCCGCATGTCCGGGCCCGGCGCGAAACACCAGGCGATGATTTCATCAGCCGCGTCTGGCAGGAGGCGCCCGGCGACGGCATCGACCTGGATGAAGCGGGTGTGATGGGCATCTGCCGGGAGCTGTTCTTTGCCGGATCCGATACCAGTGTCCATGGCATCGCCAATGCGCTTTACTTGATCCTGTCCGATCCGGCCCTGAAGACGCGCGTCATGGCAGATCAGGCCGCCGCCCTTCCCGCCCTGGTGGAAGAGGCGCTACGGCTGATGAATGTTGTGCAGTTCCGCCACCGCCGCTGTCTGGAAGAGACGGTCGTGGGCGGCGTCACCATCCGCACGGGCCAGATCATCATCCTCCTGCATGCCGCGGCCAATCGCGACGCTGAACGCTTCCCCTGTCCTGACAGGGCCGATCTGGACCGGGCGGACCCGACGGCGCATCTGGCCTTCGGGCGGGGCATCCGGTCATGCGTGGGCGCACAGCTGGCAAGGGCGGAAATGCAGGAGGCGGTGGCCCTGCTGCTGACCCGGCACCCGACGGTATCCCTGGATCCGGACGGGCCTGCCCCCTACTTCCGGGGCCTGTACATGCGGTCCATGGGGCCGCTGCCGGTTTCTCCGGGGGGATGACCGGACAGGGGTGGACAGAAGCCGGCCCGGCCACTGTCCACCCCTGTCGGCCCGATCAGTACAACGTGTCCAACGCCTCCTTGGTGAAGGGCTTTAGCTGGTCCAGCCGCCCCTCGCGCAGCTTGCGCGCCCATTCCGGATCGGCCAGCAGACAGCGACCAACAGCCACCAGATCGAACTCCCCCGCCTCCAGCCGCGCGATCAGGGGGGAAAGGTCTGTAGACACCTCCGCCCGTTCCCCGACGTCGGTCACCGACATGGGACCGGCCATGCCAACACTGCCCACGGTGATGGTGGGCTTGCCCAGCAAGTGCCGCATCCAGCCGGCAAGGTTCATGTCCGATCCGGGGAATTCCGGTTCCCAGTACCGGCGCTGAGAGCAATGGAACATGTCCAGACCGGCATCGGCGATGGGCTGAAAAATGGCCTTCAGATTCTCCGGCGTGTCGGCCAGCCGGGCGCCGTAATCCTGCTGCTTCCATTGCGAGATGCGAAGGATGACGGGGAAGTCCGGCCCCACGGCAGCGCGCACGGCGGCCACCACTTCCACCGCGAAACGGGTGCGGGCAACAGCATCGCCACCATATTCATCATCACGGATATTCAGTCCTTCCCACAGGAAGGCATCCAGGATGTAGCCATGGGCGCCGTGGATTTCCACCCCGTCGAAGCCCAGCGCCCGCACATCGGCGGCCGCCCGGGCGAAACTGTCCACGATCTCCCGAATTTCCGCTCTGGTCAGCGGTGGCGACGCCTGCTTGCCGCCGGGCCTGAACAGGCCGGACGGGCTGGCATTGGGCAGATGCCGGTTGGGATAATCGTTGCTGGGGTGGCGCATGGGTCCGACATGCCAGATCTGTGGCACGATGCGGCCCCCGGCTTCATGCACCCCGTCCACCACCCGCCGCCACCCGTCCAGTGCCGCGCCATGAAAGGCCGGAACGCGGACGGAGTAGGAAGAGGTGGGATGGTCGATCGTCGTCCCCTCCGTCACGATCAGACCCACCCCGTTTTCGGCCCGCCGCCGGTAATAGGCGGCAACATCGGGGCCGGGGAACTGGTCAGGGGATTTCCAGCGTGTCATCGGGGCCATGACGATCCGGCTGCGCAGATGCAGCGGACCCAGGTCGAAGGGCCGGAAAAGGGCATCAAAGGCGTTCATCGTTTCATCCGCCACATGTGGAAAACCAGAACGCCAGACAATCACGCCCTTACGATCGCAGCCCCTATCCGATGGCGGTGGATCGGTAGGGTTCGGGCAGCAGGGCCCGCAGGCGGAATTTCTGCACCTTGGTGGAAGACATGGGCCATTCGCTGACAAAGACGATGGCGCGCGGGATTTTCCAGCGTGCCAGTTCCCCCTGGCACATGGCGATCAACGCCTCTTCCGTCACCGTACCGCCCGGCACCCGCTCCACGAAGGCCACCGGCACCTCCCCCATCCGGGTGTCGGGTGCACCGATCACCTGGACCATCTTCACGTCGGGATGCCGGGTCAGGAAGAATTCGATCTCGGCCGCGGCGACATTCTCGCCGCCGACCTTCAGCATGTCCTTCAACCGCCCGGCATAGTGCAACCAGCCATCGGTATCAATCCGGCCGCGGTCGCCCGTGCGCACCCAGCCACCCGGCAGGATGGTGGCCACCGTGGCGTCCGGGTCGCGATAATAGTTGAGGAAGGCCCCACCACCGCGAAACTGGATCTCCCCCATCATCTCCGGCGGGCACAAGCCCCCGCTGTCGGGGTCGACAATGCGGATTTCCGTATGGCGGGGTGGCCGGCCGCTGGTCACGGCGCGCCGCTCCGTCGAGGTATCGGCGGGCGTGAAAGTGACGATGCCGGAGCCTTCCGTCATCCCGAACAGGTTCAACAGCACCGCGCCCGGCGGCAGCAGTTTCTGTACCGCCTGCTGCGTGGCCGGCGGCCCGACATTCAGCATCGACCGGACAAAGCCGAAACCCTCACGCGAATAGGACGGGTGTTGCAGCACCGTCAGCGACATTTGTGGAAAACCGGAATAGAGATGCGCGATGCGGTGCCGCCGGATCAGGTCGACCGCGCCCTCCGGCTCAAAATGCGGCTGGGTCATGAAGGCCGCGCCCCGTGACAGCACCGCCGTCATCGGCCCCACCCCGCCCGTGTGGAAAAAAGGCATGGGCATCCAGATCCTGTCCGCCGCGGTCAGGTCGACCGTTTCCGCGAACGTGTACCAGCTGCGCTGGATGCCGGCATGGGACAGGACGCAGCCCTTGGGCGCCGAGGTGGTGCCGGAAGTGTAGATGATGACGGCCGCCTCCTCCGGCGCCACCGATCGCCACGCCACGTCGACCGCACTGTCGGTCACGTCCCTTCCCGCTTCGATCAGGGCCTCTTCCGACAGGAAGCCTTGATGACGCCGCCGTCCCATCAGCACGGCGTGGCGCAGATCGGGCGCCCCGGCATCCGCCCCTTCCGTCAGACGGGGCAGGGTCTGTTCCAGCAGCCTGACAAAATCGACATGTTCGTCAATGGCGTCGGTGGTGAACAGCACCCGTGCCTGGCAATGGGCGATGGCGTAGGACAGTTCATGCCGTTTGTAGCGGGCATTCAGGGGCACCATGACAGCACCGGCATAGAGGCCGGCGAAAAAGCAGGGAAGCCAGTCGGCGCTGTTCGGCATCAGCGTCGCCACATGGTCGCCGGGCCTGACATCCAACGCGATCAAACCCTTGGCCATGGCCCAGGCGCGGGCATGCAGCGCACCATAGGTGACCTGGCTGTCGGGAAAAATGCCGAAGACGGCATCGGGCGTCAGCGCGGCCTGCGCCACCAGCAGACCGGCAATGGTGGTATCCCCCGCTTCAGGCCGGGTGTTCTTCTGCGTCATCCTGGTATCCCTTCCCCGATCGTCGCTTCACGTCCAGACGACCCCTGGTACAGGCCGATGGCAGCAGGGACACCCATCCAAAGTTAGGTGAAGCGGCCCCGATTATGGCGAAGTCTGACCCTATCAGGCGCCGACGGCCTGATCCCATATGGACGAGCCCCGATGAATGCCAACCTTTCCATCTTCCGGCGCTATGTGACCGGCTTTGTGAACCGACACGATTTCTCGGTCATCGGCGACATCATGTGGCCCGATTACACGCTGCAGACCGGCGGCCAGGCCATCAGCGGCCGTGACGATGCTTACCGATCCGCCGTGGCCCGCCAGTTCCAGCAATTTCCCGGTTTGGTCTTCACCCCGCATGAGGTCATGGTGGCCGGCGATTGCATCGCCGTCCGCTTCACCGAACATGGAGCCTCGATCAAACATGCCGGCCGGCCAGCGGCGTGGGAAAGCATCGGGATCTACAAATTGCGAGACGGCCGGCTGGCCGGCTGCGCCATCGAGCAGGATTATTTCTCGCGGCGGCGGCAACTGGAGGAAGGCCCCGCCATGCGGGTCGACCACCCCGCCATCGCCCCCTGGGACAGTCCGCCTGAACCGCCCAACCCCTTCGGCGAACAGGTGGTCAGGGACTGGCTCGGATCGGGAAAGCTGACGGACCACGCCAGCGTGCAGATTGATGATCAGCGTGCCACGCGCCGGGTGCCATCGATCCTTTCACAAACTGCCATCATCATCACCGATATCGTCTCCGCCGGGGACCGCGTCGCCTTCCATGCACGGCAGGAAGGCGTGCTCCTGGACGGGTTCAGTGATGGACAGCCCGGAACCCCAGTCTGGATGCATTGCTCCGGCATGGTCCGGGTTCGTGACGGGGCCGTCGCGGACGGCCATGTCCTGCGCGACCGCTGGGGTCTGTACCGCCGTCTGACAGCCGCGACCACACGATAAAATACGACATAAAACAGGAGAGACCATCAATGCCGCTCAAGATCACCTTCATTGATCCAGATGGGCAACAGCACGTCCTTGACGCCGCACCGGACCAGTCGGTGATGAAGGTTGCCGTGCAGAATGGTGTACCGGGAATTGACGCCGATTGCGGTGGTGCATGCGCCTGCGCCACCTGCCATGTCCATATCGACCCGGATTGGTTCGCCAAGGCTGGCGGCCCCGGGGATGAGGAGAAGGAAATGCTGTCCTGCGCGCTGCATCTGCGCGAAACCTCACGCCTTGCCTGCCAGATCAGAATGAACGCCACACTTGACGGCATTCTTGTCCATATTCCGGCCAGCCAACGTTGACATGCCGGCTTGGCCACTGGCGCGATTTCTGCTCGGCGTCGCCATCCGGACGCAACAGGATGGGCGCAATCCCCGGTCTTCCATCACCAGGCAGGCAGGGAACTCACGACATCTGACCAACGCCCCCCGGGGGCGGGTCACAATGACCCGCAGTTCAACCGCCTGCTCCCGCCTTTGCTGCGGCATTTGCCGATGATTGTTCCAACGCGCGGATCGACCATTCGACATGGCTGTCCATGATGGCCGCGGCGACGCGGCCATCACCAGCCAGGATGGCGTCCGCCAATCGGTTGTAATTGGCAATATAGCCGGGAATATAGGTCCGCATGTCGATGGTGGTGGCCAGCAGGCGGTTCCAATATTCGATATTCAGCAATCCCATCAGATAGTCGACATAGGGCTTCTTCGCGATTGAGTTCAGCAGATAGTGGAAGTCGTTCAGAACCAGATAGAATTTGTATGATGGCGGCGCGTCGCGCGCGGCGCGGATGCGTTCGATGGCGGCTTCCACGCGCTGCCGGTTATCCCCTTCATCGATCAGCCGTGTGGCGGCGACGACGCCGATCTTGGCAATGGGCCCTGTCACCTCGTAGATCTGGATCAGGTCCTCCAGGGTCAGCACCCGCATGACCGCGCCCTTGTCCGGCAGCAATTCCACCAGCCCCTGGCCGGCCAGCACATGCAGCGCCTCGCGCACGGGTGCGCGGCTGACGCCCAGCCGCTTGGCCAGTTCGGCTGCCTTGATGCGCTGCCCGGGCTTCAGCACCCCCTCGTCCAGGCTTTGCAGCAATATCTCGTGCATTCGCTGGACCAGTGTCGTCCGGGTACTGCCATCGGCCATCAGCTTCGGCGCGCCGAATGGCGAATGGGAAATGCTGGAGCCGCGATCCGATCCGTCCATCGCCATGTCGGCGTCGTCGGTCCGGGGGGGGCGTCTGGCCCGCACCTTTGATTTCACGTCTTTAACGGCTTGCGTCATCCCGAAACCCGCCCAGCAACTGCTTTTCCATGTCGCGCGGCAGTGTCGACACATTCGCCACCACCCGATGCCCCACCTGCGTGGCCGATGCTACGACATCGACCGTCCCTTCGCAAAGAAGGCGTTGAGAGAGCATAGCGTAACCATTTTCAGTGTCGACACATTTCACCATCCCCATCCTGAATATGCCCACCCACCAATAAGCGTATGCCGTATCATACTGATTTCACAGCATTTATTATGATCACCTGGCGGTGCCCGGGAAATTTTCATCCATTCCAGAATTTGACCACTTGAAAGTGCCGACACTTTGTGATGCATTGAAGGCGTCCGGCGGGCTGCTTCATCAGGGACTGACGCCATGAGCAAACACCAATCCACCCCCTCCCCCTTCCCGGAACCGATCGCAGCACGCATCGCGCGCTTTGATCAGCTGACGGAGATCGCGGCCCAACGGGACCATGATGTCCCGCAGGCCGTGGCCGACCTGATCTGGTCACGTCGGCTGTTGCCGGTATTGACGCGGGCCGATGATGCCCCAGGCCCCTTTGGCACGAAGGCACCGATCAAAGGGGCCGGCGACATGTCGATCACCTTGGCGGCCTGCCCGCCCGGCACAGGCCCTTCCCTTCATACCCACCGCAGAACCTTTGAGACCTTCACGGTGCTGAAGGGGCTTTTTGAATTCGCCGTGGGCGAGGATGGAGAGTTCAGGGAGACCCTGAGACCGTTCGACACGATTTCGGTGCCGCCGGGCCTTGCCCGTGCCTTTCGCAATATCGGGGGTGAAGACGGGCTGCTGCAGGTCATCATCACCGGTGGCGTGCATGACGTGGACGACATCACGTTCCCGTCGGCAACCGCCCGCGCCATCACCCGGTATGGCGAGCGATACCTGACCCAATTCCGGGCCATGGGGTTGCGTTTCGGCGTCTGATCATGGCCCGCGCGGCACACGGTCCCCCAGGGAACGACTGAACCCCGTCTGCGGCAACGGGCAAGATCGACTTCTGGCCGGATGATGGCCAGGCCGACAAGGCCACGACAACCGTCCGCATGCTGCTGTCCGTCTTGTCGGCATCTTTATACCGGTGATGTCTCCGGCCACACGCCCTTTGGCGACCCGCAGGCCACCGGCTCCATGACAACCGGCGGTGCGGCCCCTGCCGCGCCTGACCCAGAGGACGGGTGAAATGAAGGATTTCAACGAGAAGATCGCGCTTGTCACGGGTGGCAGTTCCGGCATTGGCGCCACGCTGGCGGTGGCATTGGGCCGGCGCGGCGTCCGGGTCGCCATCGTGGCCAGCAGCGATGCGGCCAAGGCGGCCCAGGTGGTGGATGCCATTGTCGCCGCCGGTGGCGAGGCCAGGGCCTACGCCGCCGATGTCCGTGATCCGGATGCGGTTTCGGCACTGCTGGAAAAGGTCACGGCGGATTTCGGCGGCCTGGACATCCTGGTCAATGCCGCCGGGGTCTTTGAACCCACCCCCGTGGGTGGCACCGCACCCGAAACAGCCGACAGGATGATCGACATCAACATGAAGGGAACCTGGAACTGCCTTCAGGCGGCTACCCCGCATCTGAAGGCGCGGGGGCGCGGCAAGGTCCTGAACTTCGCTTCCGTCGCCGGCACGATCGGGGTGAAGGGCTTCGCCCTCTATTGCGCCAGCAAGGCCGCGATCGTGATGCTGACGCGCGTGGCCGGCGCTGAACTGGCGCCCTTTGGCATCAATGTCAACGCCATCGCCCCCGGCAATACGGAAACCCCGATGAACCTGGCGCTGCGCACCGCGCCGGAGATGGCGGACGCGCTGGACGGCCTGCGCCGCATGACCCCCAGCGGCGTGACCTTCTCCAAACCCGAAGAGATTGCGGAGGCGGCTCTTTACCTGCTTTCGGCCGCGGCCCGACCCGTCTTTGGCACCACGCTGGTCATTGATGAGGGCATCTCGGCCACCATCGGCTGAGCAGGGCCCCGCCCACGACACTCACCGGCGCCATCCGCGCCGGTCCATGAAAGAAAACACCATGCGCAAAGCCGAAAAAGTCATCATCACCTGCGCCATCACCGGCTCCATCCACACGCCGACCATGTCGCCCTACCTGCCCATCACTCCGCAGCAGATCATCGACCAGTCGGTGGAGGCGGCGGAGGCCGGTGCCGCCATCCTGCATCTGCATGCCCGTGATCCCATCGACGGTCGTCCGTCGGCCGATCCCGACCTGTTCATGCAGTTCCTGCCCCAGATCAAGCAGCGCACAGACGCCGTGATCAATATCACCACCGGTGGCGCACCAGGCTTCAGCGAGGATGACCGGCTGGCGGCCCCGCTGCGGGCCCTGCCGGAAATGACCTCGCTGAACATGGGGTCGATGAATTTCGGCGTCTTCGGTCTGGCCGATAAATATCAGGACTGGAAACATCCCTGGGAAAAGCCGTTCCTGGAGGCCAGCCAGCGCTTCCCCGCCAACCATAATTTCGCACTGATCGAACGCATCATCCGGGAGTTGGGCGAAGCCCATGGCACGCGCTTCGAGTACGAATGCTATGATCTGGGACACCTCTACAATGTCGCGCATTTTGCCGACCGGGGCCTGATCAAGCCACCCTTCCTGATCCAGGGCATTTTCGGCGTGCTGGGCGGCATTGGCCCCGATCTGGAGAACCTGACCCTGATGAAGCAGACGGCCGACAGGCTGTTCGGCAATGACTATTATCTGTCGGCCTTCGGCATCGGCCGGTCGCAGATGCGGTTCCTGACCCTGTCGGCCATGCTGGGCGGCAATGTCCGTGTCGGGCTGGAAGACAGCCTGATGATCGGCCGGGGGCAGTTGGCCCGCAGCAATGCCGAACAGGTGCGCAAGATCAGGTCCATCCTGGACGAACTGGGGATCGAGGTCGCCACCCCCGACGAGGCCCGCGCCATGCTGTCCCTGAAGGGACCGGACCGGGTTGCGTTTTGATCGGGGATTTCAAAATGCGCTTCGCGACAGATACCGGCGGCACTTTCACCGACCTGGTGGTGGAAGAAGATGATGGCCGCATCAGCATGTACAAGGCTTCCACCGTACCCGGCGACCCGGTGCAGGGCGTACTGGCCGGGCTGACCCTGGCGGCCCAGGACCGGGGACTGGATCTGGCCGGGCTTCTGGCCCGTGGCACCACCTTCATCCATGGCACCACACACGCCATCAACGCCATCATCACCGGCCGCACGGCCCGCACGGCGCTGCTGGTGACAGAAGGGCACCGCGACATCCTGACCCTGCGGGAAGGTGGACGGCTGGAGCCCTTCAACCATTCCATCCCCTATCCCAAACCCTTCGTGCCCCGGTCCCTCACTTTCGAAGTGCCGGAACGCATCATCCATGACGGCTCCGTCCACCGCCCGTTGGATGAAGGCGCGCTGGCCGCCATCATTGACCGGCTGAAGGCGGAGAAAGTAGAGGCCGTGGCCGTCTGTCTGCTCTGGTCCACCATCAACCCGGTGCATGAAAGCCGTATCGGCACGCTGCTGGCCGAGGGACTGCCCGGCGTGCCGGTCAGCCTGTCGCATCAGGTGAACCCCACGCTGCGGGAATTCCGACGCGCCTCCTCCACAGCCATCGATGCCGCGCTGAAGCCGCTGATGGGCCGCTATCTGGGGGGCCTGGAAAGCCGGATGCGGGAGGCGGGCTTCAACGGTCAGGTCATGGTCCTGACCAGTTCGGGCGGTATGATGCCGGCCGCGGACGTGGCCGCCGCCCCCATCCGCATCATCAATTCCGGCCCGTCCATGGCGCCGGTGGCCGGCCATCACTATGCGATGCTGGAAGGGGTGAGCGACAGCGTCATCGTCGCCGACACGGGCGGCACCACCTATGACATCAGCCTGGTCCGTCGCGGCCACGTCCCCATGACGCGGGAACTATGGATCGGCCAGCCCACGCGCGGCCATCTGGTTGGCTATCCGTCGGTGGAGGTGAAAAGTGTCGGCGCCGGCGGCGGTTCCATCGCCCGTGTTGATGCCGGCGGGCTGCTGCATGTCGGGCCGGAAAGTGCGGGCGCCGTGCCCGGCCCCGTCTGCTACGGCCGGGGTGGGACCTTGCCTACGGTCACCGACGCCGCCCTGGTTCTGGGTTTCCTGGACCCCGATTTCTTCCTGGGCGGCGCCATGAAGCTGGACCGCGCGGGAGCCGAGGCCGCCATCCGTGAACATGTGGCCGAACCACTGGAGGTAGCGGTGGAGGATGCGGCCTGGAGCATCATCCATCTGTCCAAGGAGAACATGGTTCAGGCCATTGCCGACATCACCGTGGCCCAGGGCATTGACCCGGCCCGGTCCGTGCTGATCGGTGGCGGTGGGGCGGCGGGGCTGAATTCCACCTTCATCGCCCGCCGCCTGGGCTGCGACCGGTTGATCATCCCGGAAACCGGTGCCGCACTGAGTGCTGCCGGCGCCATGATGTCGGAGGTGACAGGTGAATTTGCCACCAGCCTTTTCACCAGCACCGCGCGCTTCGATTTTGACAAGGTGAACACCGCACTGGCCGACCTGAAGGCGCAGTGCGCCGCGTTCGCAGACCGGTCAGGCGACCCGGCCCGTCCGGCCCAGGTCGGGATCATCGCGGAAGCACGCTACGAAAATCAGGTCTGGGACATCGACATGCAGCTGGACCTGGATCAGTTCGCGGACGGGGAAGACGTGGCACGCCTGCGCAGCACCTTTGACCGGACCCACCGCCAGATATTCACGATCGACGATCCGGCATCCGCGGTGGAGATCGTGGGTCTGCGGGCGACGGTGCGCTGTGCGGTGCGGCCCTTTGCCGAATTCCGTCTGGACCCGGATCACACCATTGCCGCCAATCCCGGGCGCCACCGCAGGGCCTGGTTTCAGCAGACCGGCTGGGCCGAAACAGCGATCCACCGTCTGGAAACCATGCCGGCGGGCCAGGTCTTCGCCGGCCCCGCCATCATCGAAAGCGCGTTCACCACCATCGTCGTCGATCCCGGTGCCACGGCGCAGCGATCGGCGGCGGGCAGCATTGTCATCCATCCAGCAAGCCGGGCCTGAAGGACGCCACCATGATGGACCCCAAACTGAACGGTGCCGAACTCGCCATCCTCAACAGCCGGCTGGAAGGCGTGGTGCGCAAGATGGCGAACACGCTGCTGCGCACCGGCCGGTCGGGCGTGCTGAACCGGGCCAAGGATTTCTCCTGCTGCATCGTCACCGCCGACGGTGACCTGCTGGCAGCAGCAGAAAGCTTACCCATCCATGTCCTGGCCGGGCCCGACATGATGGCCCGCACCATGAAGCAGTTCCATCCGGTGCTGCGCCGGGGTGACGCGTTCCTGCATAACTCGCCCTATCACGGCTGCTCGCACCCGGCCGACCTGACGCTGCTGGTCCCCGTCATTGATGATGACGGCGTTCATCGTTTCACGGTTCTGGCCAAGGCCCATCAGGCGGATATCGGCAATTCAGAGCCCACCACCTATATGGCCAACGCCCGCGACGTCTATCATGAAGGGGCGCTGATCTTCCCCGCCGTTCAGGTGCAGCGGGATTATCGGGACATCGACGACATCATCCGCCTGTGCCAGATGCGCATCCGCGTGCCCGACCAGTGGCGCGGCGATTACCTGGCCATGGTCGGTGCTGTCCGCATCGGCGAAAAGGAACTGTTGTCGATGGGGCGGGAACTGGGCTGGTCCCGCCTGGACAGCTTTGCCCGGCAATGGTTCGATTATTCTGAAGCGGCCATGGCCGACGCGCTGGCCCGGCTGCCGCCCGGCAGCACGCAGGCCAGCAGCACCCATGATCCCTTCCCCGGCATGCCGGAAACGGGCGTGACCATCACAGCCAAGGTGACGGTCGATGGTGGGGCGGGCCGCATCTGTGTCGACCTGACCGACAATCCCGACAGCCTGCCCTGCGGCATGAATCTCAGCGAGGCGTGTGCCCGCACCGCGGCCATGATCGGGGTGTTCAATTCCCTGGACCACCGGGTGCCCAAGAATGCCGGCGCCTTCCGCCGCATCGATCTGGTATTGCGGCGGGGCTGCATCGCCGGCATCACCGAACATCCCTATAGCTGTTCCGCCGCGACGACCAATATCGCCGATCGTGTGGCGAACGCGGTGCAGGTGGCCATCGCGGGATTGGGCGACGGGTTCGGCATGGCAGAGGTCGGGGCCGTGATCGCCCCATCGGCCGGGGTGGTGTCCGGCGTTGATGCCCGTAACGGCAGGCCCTTCGTCAATCAGATCTTTCTGGCCTTTTCCGGCGGGGCTGCCAGCCCACAGGCGGATGCCTGGTGGACGACGGCCCATGTCGGCAATGCCGGCATGTGCTGTATCGACGGGGTCGAACTGGATGAACTGTACCAGCCGCTGCTGGTGCGCAAACGCGGCTTCCTGGCCGACAGCGAAGGGGCCGGCACTTTCACCGGCGCACCGTCCACCATCGTGGAATTCGGGCCCCTGGTCGGGGCCTTCGACCTTGGCTACGGCTCGGACGGCACGGTCAACGCCCCCATCGGCGTGCGGGGCGGCGGTCCGGGTGGACGGGCCGATCAATGGCTGCACCGGGCCGATGGCCGGCATGAACCATTGCCGGCCTGCGCCCTGGTCCGGGTCCAGGCCGGCGACATCATCACCGCCATTTCCGCCGGTGGCGGCGGCTATGGCCCGCCGACATCGCGGGCACCAGAACGCGTGGCCGACGCCGTACGCGAGGGCTATCTGAGCCCTGGGCGCGCCCGCGACATCTACCGCGTCGCGCTGGACCCGACCGGCCAGCCCGACCCTGTCGCAACCCGTGAATTGAGGGCCGCATCATGAACCAGCCCCTGCGCGTCATCGTCACTGCCGGTGCGTCCGGCATCGGCCTTGCCATTGCCGAAGGTTTCCTGGCAGAGGGGGCACAGGTCGCCATCTGCGACATCGATGCCGACCGTCTGGTGCCACTGGCCGCAGCCCATCCAGGGTTGGCCGCCGCACCGGTCGATGTGTGCGATCCCGCTGCCGTCCAATCCTTCGTCGACCATGTCCGCGACCTGTTCGGCGGGGTCGATGTGCTGGTCAACAATGCGGGCATCGCCGGAGAGATCGGTCCTATCGCGGGATTGTCGGATCAGGGCTGGCGGGCCAGCTTCGACGTCAATGTCCATGGCGCCTTCTTCATGATCCGTGCCGTGGCCCCCTTGATGAAGGCCCAGGGCGGCGGGGCCATCATCAATATTTCCACAGGGTCGGTGACGACACTGCCCCTCAACCGCGCGCCCTATATTGCATCGAAATGGGCGCTGGAGGGGTTGACGAAGGCGGCTGCACGGGAACTGGGTCCAGACAATATCCGCGTGAATGCCATCCGCCCGGGCTTCGTGGACAGCGCGCGCATGCGCGGCATCCTGGGCGACATTGCCCAGCAGCGCGGCGTGCCCTTGACCAGCGTGGAAGCGGAAGCCCTGCGCTACATCTCCATGCGCAGCAAGGTGCAGCCGGCGGAGATTGCCGACATGGCCCTGTTCCTGGCATCCACCGGCGCCCGCCACGTCACGGGCCAGCTTCTGTCCGTCGACGGCAATGTCGAATGGGAATGAAAGGAACAACCATGGCCCGCATCCCCCCATTGACACCGGCGGAACTGGCCGCCCGGTCGGTCGATCTGTCCTTCATCGGCGATGATTTCCACGAATTGCCCAACAGCGTGCCCACGCTGGCCTACCGCCCCGATATCCTGCTGGCCAGCGGCGCCCTGTGGGGCAGCGTCATGCGGGCCGGAACGGTCGATCCGGGCTTGAAGTGGATGGTCGGTTACATGGCCAGCCGGGCGGCAGGCTGCCGCTATTGCTCGGCCCACACGGCGACCGGGGCGGGTGCCCACGGCGTCGCCGCCGACAAGATCGCCGATATCTGGAATTACGAACGCAGCCCGCTGTTCAGCAACGCCGAACGCGCGGCGCTGACCGTGGCCGTCGGTGCCGGCCAGACCCCGAACGCCGTCAGCGACGGCGATTTCCTGGAATTGTCCCGCCATTTCAATCGGGAAGAACAGGTGGAAATCGTGGCCGTGATCGCCCTTTACGGCTTCTTCAATCGCTGGAACGACACGATCGCCACCACATTGGAGGCCACGCCCCACCGGTTCGCGACAACCGTCCTGGCGTCGGATGGCTGGGAGGTCGGCAAGCATGGCTGAGGGACACCCTATTACCCCCGGTCAAAGTGCCGACACTGACTAAGCCCCCCCTTAGGGGGCCATCATTCGCCGCCCGATGGGGCGCCTTATCCATCGGACACGCAGACCATTTGCCACAGCTTTCGGGAAAGTGTCTGCACTATCCTGGTGTCTCAGTCTCACCCCCCGGCAATTCAGGCGCCAAACAGCGGAATGGAAAGGAAATTCATGCCGCACCAATATTATCATCCTTGTTACTGCCGACACTTTGTGGCTTAGTATCCTTCATGCGGCATTTGCAGCCGGGATAAGGGCGACCAGGGATGGCCCCCTCGCCCCGGCCGTAATCGGACGGAGCCCCCAAGAGACCTCCCCTGGCGGAGTCAGTCGACAGAGGGGCCAAAAGCCGGCACGAACCCGGCAACCAGAAATCTGGATAATAAATATCATTGGATGAAGCCTCATCTTGAGAACAGGAGAGTGCAGAAATGAAAACGGGTAACTTGCAGACGCTCCTTATGCTTGGCGCCGTTGCACTGGCAGCCACACCCGGGGCGCGGGCGGAAGAAGAACTGAAGCTTGAGGAGATCATCGTAACCGCCACAAAGATGGGGGAGACAAGGCTGCAGGAGACGCCGATCGCGCTTTCCGCCTACACGCCAGATTTTCTTGACAAAAATGGCATCCGCGATGTCCGCGACCTAGCCATTTCCACGCCCAATCTGGTCATCGCCCAGAATGGCAACGCCGCACAGATCTACATCCGCGGCATCGGTTCCAATATCACGGGCGGCGGCGGAGAGACCAGTTCAACTGTCCACCTGGACGGCACTTTCATTGCGCGGCCCAACGGCGCTTTCTTCAATTTTCTGGATGTGGAGCGCATCGAAGTGCTGCGCGGTCCGCAGGGAACATTGTACGGGCGCAACTCTGTGGGTGGCACGATCAACGTCATTTCCCGCAAGCCCGATGACAAGGTGCAGGCCAAATTCCAGCAGACTGTCGGCAATTATGATCTTTGGCGCTCCGAGGGCTATATCAGCGGACCGCTGGTCGCCGAAAAACTGTCGGCCAGCATCTCCGCCTCGCGCAGCAAGCGCGACGGCTATTGGGAAAATGTCGTCGCCTCCGGCAATGACCGCGCCTCGGAAGACAACTGGGCAACGCGCGGTCAGATCCGCTTCACGCCGACCGAAAAGCTGGAGATGCTGATCCGCGCCGATTACATGAAGGATGAGGGGCTGCCCGCCATCAATCATGTGCTGCTGGCGCCATATTACCCCGTGACCGGGGGACCGGAAGATCCCGTGACCGCCAGCATCCGCGGCGATTGGCACAAATTTGCGGCCGACACGGCGTCGGTCTATGAGCGCACCATGAAGGGCGTGTCCGGCGAGATCAATTATGATCTGGGCCCGGCCGCGCGGCTGAAGTCGCTGAGCGCCTACCGCCGCGGCAAGCAGTTCCAGATCGCCGACACCGACGGTTCCGATCTGAACAAGCAATATACAAATTCCACGGAAAGCCAGCACCAGTTCTCCCAGGAGCTGAACCTGTCCGGCAGCCTGGACGCGCTGCGCTATGTGTTCGGGCTTTATTATTTCAACGAGCATATTGCCAATGGCGGGGCCGGTGTCGTCTCCAACATCCTGAACCGGATCACGAAACCGCAGCCGATCATCGACACGGATGCCTATGCCGCCTATGGGCAGCTGGACTACGATCTGACGGATGCGCTGACGGCAACCGTCGGCATCCGCTATTCCGACGAGAAGAAGGATTTCGACCAGAACCTGAACATCCTGTCGACCGTCACCGGCCTGCCCCTGGCGACATACCCGCGCACATATCAGCGCGAAGGGCATTACAAGGCCTGGACCCCCAAGTTCGGCCTGAATTACGACGTCACCGACGACGTGATGCTGTATGCCTCCGCCACGCGCGGCTTCAAATCGGGCGGCTTCAACTTCTCCTCGGGCAACAGCATCCAGGGCTACGATCCGGAAAAGCTGTGGAGCTATGAGGGCGGCTTCAAGTCGACCCTGCTGGACAAGCGCCTGCGGTTCAACGCCTCGGCCTTCTATTACGATTATACCGACCTGCAGGTCTCCGCCTTCATCACGCCCGGCGTGACTGACATCACCAACGCCGCCGATGCCACCGTGAAGGGGCTGGAAGTGGAGCTGGAGGCCAAGGTCACCAACGATCTGGATATCGGCGGCACGTTGAGCCGCCTGGAAGCCACCTATAAGAATTTCCCCGGCGCGCCCATCACGGGCGGTACGTTTGATGCGACGGGCAAATATCTGAATTCGGCGCCCAAATGGTCCTACACCATCTATGCCAACTATAATTACGGGCTGCCGGACGGCAGCACGCTGGACTTCCATGCCGACTATGGCTGGAAAAGCCGGCAATATTACACGGTCGTGAATGACATGGTGCAAAGCTCGCCCAGCTACGGATTGCTGAACGCGAACATCACCTACACGTCACCGGACGACCATTGGCGCGTCGTTGCCTATGGCCGCAACCTGGGCAATGAATATTACCTGCTGTCGGCGGGAACCTATACCGTCGTTCCCGCTGGGACGCCGGGCGATCCCCGCACCTTTGGCGTACGCTTGTCCTACACCTATTGACCCGGGCGCCCGGACCTGCACGCAACGGCAGGCCCGGGCCCTTTCATTGGATGGATCAAGACCAGTAATCGGGAGAGATGACATGACGCGGTTCAGTCGGCGCGGGTTGTTGGCGGGGATGGGTGCGGCCGCGCTGACGCGGATTGCCTGGCCGTCCCCCGCGCTGGCTGCTGGAAGCCCCATGAAGGGCCATTGCGATCCGGCCTTCGCCCGCGTGAAGGAAGCGTTTGAAGAGAATTTCCGCAGCCGGCAGGAACTGGGCGCCGCCGTCGCCGTCTACAAGGACGGCAAGCCCGTGGTCGATCTCTGGGGCGGCATCGCCGATCCCCATACCGGCACGCCCTGGGAGCGTGACACGATCGTGCACATGCAATCGGTCGGCAAATCCATGATGGTGCTCAGCGTGCTGATGCTGGTTGACCGGGGCAGGATCGACCTGGATGCGCCGGTCGCCCGCTACTGGCCGGAATTCGCCCAGAACGGCAAGGAAAAGATCAGCGTCCGCACCCTGATGCAGGGCAAGGCCGGACTGATCTATGCCGACGCCGCGCCGGACGGATCGATGTTCGACCTGCCGGCGATGTTCGACGCACTGGCCCGGCAGAAGCCGGAATGGGAACCGGGGACCAAGGGCGCCTATCATTCCATGTCCATGGGCTATCTGATGGCCGCCCTGATCGAAAAGGTGGATGGCCGGCGCTTCAACATCTTCTTCGAGGAGGAGGTGAGCCGGCCCATCGGTGCCGATTACCGTTATGGCCTGGATGATGAGCGGTTGGCGCGCACGGCCTTCCTGGTCACCAATCCCGACAGCACAACCCTGCAGCAGATCCGCGACCGCAGCACGAAGCTGGGTCGCGCCTGGCATATCCGCCCCGCCGGGTCCGACTATAATTCCGAACAATACCGGCGGTCGCTTCTGCCATCCGGCACCTGCGGCAATGCCCGTGGTATCGGGCGCGTCTATGCGGCCCTGGCCAATGGCGGTTCGCTGGACGGCGTCCATCTGATTTCCCGCGATCTGATGGAACAGGCCCGGACGGAAGCCTGGAAGGGCACCTGCCAGATGACAGACCGCCAGTTCCGCTATGGCTTGGGCTTTTTCCTGAATTACCCGCCGCTGCTGCCGTTTGGCACCAACCCCAGAGCTTTCGGTCATCCCGGTGCCGGCGGTGCCATCGGCTTCGCCGACCCGGAAAACCGGCTGGCCTTCAGCTACAGTCCCAATTTCATGTGCGGCGGGGCCGGGGTTGGCGACCGCTGCGAAGCACTGATCAACGCCACCTACAATGTCTGACGGCGCGCGCAAGGCGCAGGCACAGCCGCGCGAATTCGCCAGCGGCTGGAAGCTGCTGGTCGTCGCGACCCTGGGCATCAGCATGGCCACCACGGCCATCCCCTTCTACAGTCTGGGTCTGTTCATCGCCCCGCTGGAGCAGGCCAAGGGCTGGACCCGGACGGACATCACCCTGGCGGCTACGCTTTTCGGCTTCACCCTGCCCGTGGTCATGCTGGGCATCGGCCGGCTGATCGACCGCTTCGGCCTGCGTCGGACGGCCAGTTCCGGACATTTCATGCTGGGCCTGACCTTTCTGACCCTGTCCGTCACTGGCAGCGACATCCGGCCCTTCTGGGCGCTGTATGTCCTGGGGGCCGTGCTGGCCGCCGGTGCGTCACCCGTCACCTACACCCGCGCCATCATCCAGCATTTCGAACAACGCCGGGGCCTTGCCATCGGCGTGGCCATGTCGGGAACGGGCATCGGCGCCGGTCTGGCGCCCCTGGTCCTGGAACCGGTGATCCGGACAGCGGGATGGCAGGCCGGCTATCAGGTGCTGGCCGCTATCCTGTTCGCCATCGCCATCCTGGTCCATGTCGGCCTGCGTGGCATCACCCTGGCCGGACCGGAGATGGCAGGCGGCGACCGGACGGCAGCACCGGCCCCGGCGCAGGACCGGCGTGCGCGCTGGTTGCTGGCCGGCATCTGCCTGATCATCTTCGCCATTGCGCTGGCCGTGAACGGCTATGTTGTCCACCTGATGCCCATGCTGCTGGGTGCCGGACTGTCATCGCCCGCCGCAGCGGGGCTGGTGGCCTATATCGGCGCCACCGTGATCATCGGGCGCCTGGGGACCGGCTTCCTGCTGGACCGGTTTTCCACCGGTCTGGTCGGATCCGGCATCTTCCTGACGGCAGCGGCCGGCATCGGCCTGCTGGGTTTCTATGGTGCCGGAGCGGCCATGCTGCCCATCCTGCTGATCGGCTTCACGGTGGGGGCGGAGGTCGATATCGTTGCCTATCTGGTGTCCCGCTGCTTTGACCGCTGCCATTACACCGGCAATTTCAGCATCGTCTATGGCGCCTTCATGCTGGGGGCGGCGCTGTCCCCCCTGCTGGCGGGCTGGCTGTTCGATCGGGATGGCGGTTATGACCATTTTTTCCTATTATCGATAATGCTATTGCTTATCGTCAGTGCGTCATTCCTGATCCTGCATGTGGCAGGGTTGGCGCCACGCCCCATGTCGGAGAAAAGGGTTCAAGGATGAAGCGCCCCCTGTACCGGCTTCTGCCGTTCCTGTGTCTTGCCGCTCTTGCCACCTGCCCGGTCATGGCCGGGACGCCGTCGAAGCAGGACAAGGCGCTGGCCGCGGCGGCAACCGCATCCTTGCCGGAATTCATCGACTTCCTGAAGCTGCCCAATCTGGCACATTTGCCCGGCCCGGATATGCACCGCAACGCCGACTGGGCCGAAGCGGCCTTCAAGCGGCGGGGCTTTGCCGCCCAGCAGCTGGAGGATGGCGATACCCCGATGGTCTTTGCGCAATGGCCGGGCAGCAGCACGGTGCGCAAGACCGTCCTTTTTTATGCCCATATGGACGGCCAGGCAGTCTTCCCCAAGGAATGGAACCAAGCCGACCCGTTCCAGCCCGTCCTGAAACGCAAGGCAACTGACGGCAAGTGGGAGACCCTGCCGCTTGAGGCGCTGACCGCCGGTCCCGTCGATCCGGAATGGCGCCTGTTCGCCCGCTCCGCCGCCGATGACAAGGCCCCCATCGCCATGCTGCTGGCCGCCATGGACGCGATGAAGACCCTGGGCAAAAGCCCCGCCATCAACGTCAAGATCATCCTGGACAGTCGGGAGGAAAGCGGGTCCCCCACATTGAAGGACGTGATCGACCGCAACCGTGACCTGCTGGCCGCCGATGCCGTGGTCATCCTGGATGGCCCCATGCATGCCAGCAACCGGCCCACCCTGGTCTTCGGCCATCGCGGCATCGGCGTGTTCACCCTGACATTGTTCGGCCCCAAGGGCGACCTGCATAGCGGGCATTACGGGAACTATGCGCCCAATCCGGCGCAAAGTCTGGCAACGCTGCTGGCCGGGTTGAAGGACGCCGACGGCCGTGTCCTGGTCCCCGGCTTTTATGACGGCGTCGACCGCAGCGAGGTGACGCGCCGCGTCCTGGCATCTGTCCCCGATGATGAGGCGGCAATGCGCGCGCGCATCGGCATCGCGGAGGCCGAGCGGCTGGGCGCCAATTATCAGGAAGCCATCAACTATCCGTCGCTGAATATCACAGCCATGAAATCGGGAGAGATCGACAGCCAGCGCTCCATCCTGCCCGCGCAGGCCGCCGCCAGCTTCGATATCCGCACCCTGCCCGCCACCCCGTTCGACCGTCAGGTCGACCTGGTTCGCAATTGGGTGGCCGGACAGGGCTATCATCTGGTGGATGGCGTGCCCAGCGAGGAGGAGCGCCGGCGATACCCGAAGCTGGCCTCCCTGAAGGCCGGGGTCAGCACGGCTGCCCTGATGACGCCGCTGGACGCGCCGATCGGCGTCTGGGCCGCCAGGGCGTTCCGTCAGCAGTTTGCGCAGGAGCCGGTGCGTATCCCGGTCATGGGCGGCACCGTGCCCACGGCCCCGCTGGTGGAAGCGCTGAAGGTTCCGGTGCTGCTGGTTCCCCTGGTCAACAACGACAATAACCAGCACGCGGCGAACGAGAACCTGCGCCTGGGCAATTACCTGGATGGCGTCAAGGCGCTCTACAGCCTGCTGAACCAGCCGCTGGTCGACTGACCACAGCGGCCGGACCATGGATCAGCAACAGCCTGTCCAGCGCTAAAGTGAATTATCTTTCCTATAAGAAAATTTAGTTCCAATGTGAATTTTGATATGTAGGATATGGGTATGTAGCAATTTCCAGCCGGCCGTAATGGCGGAGGATGATCATGAGTGCGGTTACGCGACCGAGTTGGTTTCAGCGCTTCCTGCTGCCGGGTTTCGCCTTCAAGGCCGTGGTCATCGGCGGCGGCTATGCCACGGGACGTGAACTGGTCGAATTCTTCATGCCGGCCGGACCCTGGGGTGGTGTCGGGGGCATGCTTCTGGCCACCCTGGTATGGGCCGGGCTGGCCGCTCTGACCTTTGCCTATGCCCGCACGGTCGGCGCCCTGGATTATCGCAGCTTCTTCGCCCACCTGCTGGGGCCGGGCTGGATTGTGTTCGAACTGGCCTACATGCTGCTGGTCGTCCTGCTGCTGTCCGTCTTCGGCGCCACAGCGGGGGAAATCGGGGCGGCGCTGTTCGACTGGCCGAAACTGGCGGGTACATTGCTGCTGGCCGTGTGCATGGCGGGATTCGCGGCCTTTGGCAATGAAGCGGTGGAGGCTTTGTTCAAATATGTCTCCTTCCTGCTCTATGGCGTCTATGCCCTGTTCCTGCTGCTGGCCCTGTCGACCTTTGGTGACCAGATCGCGCAGAATTTCACCCTTCCGGTGCCGGCCGACGGCTGGGCCACGGGCGGCATCACCTATGCCGCCTATAATGTCGCCGGGGCCGTGATGATTCTGCCGGTCCTGCGCCATCTGACCAGCCGGCGCGACGCCGTCATCGCCGGCCTGGTCGCGGGACCGCTGGCCATGGCCCCGGCCCTGCTGTTCTTCGTCTGCATGGTGGGGTTCTATCCCGGCATCACGCAGGAAACGCTGCCGTCCGACTTCATGCTGCGAAAGCTGGATCTTCCCGTGTTCCACCTGCTGTTCCAGTTCATGATCTTCGCAGCCTTGCTGGAAAGCGGCACCGGGGCCATCCATGCCATCAATGAACGGCTGGCCGGGGTCTGGCAGGCCCGCCGCGGCCAGGCGCTGGGCACCACGGGGCGCGGCCTCGTCGCGGCAACGCTGCTGTTCGGGTGCATGTTCATCGCGGACCGGTTCGGGCTGGTCACGCTGATTGCCAACGGCTACCGTTTCCTGGCGGTGCTTTTCCTGGTGGTTTTCGTTCTGCCGCTGGTGACCCTGGGGCTGGCCCGCATCCTGCGCCGTCCCCGGGCAACCGACGCCTGATCGGGCAACGGCTTGCGGAATTCCGTGTTTATGATAGGAAATCCCGAGTTCGAAAACCCGGTGACTAGATGACGATCAACCATACGACATTGCTTGGACAGCGGGTGAAGGCGATCCGCACCGCCAAGAAGCTGCGCATTGCCGATGTGGCCAGCCGGGCGGGCCTGAGCGGCTCCACCATCTCGAAGGTGGAGAACGGTCAGATGTCCATGACCTACGACAAGCTGATCCAGCTGGCCGAGGGGCTGGGCGTGGAGCTGTCGGCATTGTTCGCGGGCGAGGAGACGCCGGGCGGCGGTGCCGGCGCAAGCGGCACGCCCCGTCCCGCCATTACCGGCCGCCGCGACATGTCGGACGTGGAAGGGGGCACCTACGTCAAGACACAATGGTATGAATATTGGTACCTGTGCCCCAACTTCTCGCACAAGGACATGGTGCCGATCCTGGGGCGGACGACAGCCAGGTCCCTGGCCGATTTCGGGCCCCTGATCCGCCATCCGGGCCAGGAATTCCTGTTCATCCTATCCGGCGAGATGGATGTCTATACCGAGTTCTATGAGCCGACGCGGCTCAAGGCCGGACAGAGCATGTATTTCGACAGCTCCATGGGCCATGCCTATATTTCGACCTCAGACGAACCCTGTCGTTTCATGACCGTGTGCAGTTCGGGCAAGGATGCCCTGACGTAACCGGCCCACTCCCACCCGCGTGCACGGCAAAAAGGGGTGAGCGGCATTGCACCGCTCACCCCTTTTCTTTTACACAGACGCCGCCGGTGCCGGCCGGGACTATGGCGCTGACTGGTAGGAAAGCTTGCCGTCCACATAAAGGGAAAGGGTTTTCCGCCCCGGGGCAGCGGTCGGGTTGCCCTCGTCGCTGATCATGGTGAAAGCCTTCGGACGGCCGGTCGGTTCCTGTGTCACCCCGGTCACGGCCACCCATCCCGGCGCCGTCTGCAACAGGCCGACGGTGCTGGCCTCCAGAACGATGCGGCCATCCGCTCCCTTCACGCGCAAATGCCCCTTGGCGACATGATCGCCCGCCCCTTGCGCCAGCGCGTAATCCAGCGTCAGACCATCGGTGCGGGCCCCCTCCGACGCGGCCAGGGTGGCCTTGCCGGCGGCCTTGCGGTCGCCGCCATGATCAATGCGCGCCGGCATGTCCGGCGCACGCAGCAGGACACCGCCAGCCTTCGCCCGCGTGGGCTTGCCGCCTTCAATTGCCACCACGCCGTTGACCAGCACATATTCCATCCCGACCGACGGGGCGGTGGGGTTGGCATAGTCGGCCTTGTCGATGATGGTGGCAGGGTTGAAGATCGCCAGATCTGCGGCCATGCCCGGTGCCAGATAGCCGCGATCGACCATGCCGATCATGGCCGCCGGCAGGCCGGTCATCTTGCGCACGGCGTCTTCCCAGCTCAACAGCCCCTTTTCGCGGACATAATGGCCCAGGACACGCGGGAAGGTGCCGTAGAAGCGCGGATGGGGGAACCGGCCATTGGCAGCCAAGCCATCATCGGGCAGCGACCCGCAATCACAGGAGACGGCCGCCGTGGGATAGCGCAGGATGGCTTCCAGATCCTCTTCCTTGCCGAATTTGAAGATGCCGCGCATGTCAGCCTTCTCCAGCAGCTGGATGACCGTTTCGCCCATTCCGGCACCCCGCTGGCGCATGGCGTCGCTCAGCTTGATCTCGGCATCCAGGATCCACATGTCCTCCGGACCGGTGAAACGCGCCTTGATGGCCTGCTCGATCTCCACCGCAATCTTCGCCCGGGTCGCCGGGTCCTTGATGCGAACCAGGAACTGCTGATAGCCGCCATCCATGGCCCAGCCGGGAACCGTCAGTCCGGTCAGCGTGCTGGCGCCGGCCAGATAGGGATAGACGTCGATGCCGCGTTCCTGGCCCTTGGCCCGGGCGGCGGAAAATTCGTCCAGCATGAACTGAGCCTTGCCCTGTTCATGGCCCTGCACCTTCATGTGGGTGATGACCGGCAACAGACCGGCCGCGGTCGCGATCTCGACCGTTTCGCGCATGCCGGCGACGGAGGAGAAATTGTTCTCCGGGCTCAGCTTGTCATGGTTCTGGAAATAGGTCCGCCAGGGCCCGACAGGCTTGATGACAGCCGTCACCTCCGCTGGGCGGGCGAAGAAGGCCGGCTTGTAATCCAGACCGGAGGAGACGCCCCAGGCGCCGGCCTGCATCTGGGCGACCAGCATATCGCCCATGGTCTTGATCTGCGCCTCGGTGGGCCGTATGTCCGTCCGCCCCACGATCTGCGTCCAGACGGCGTTGAAGCCGATCTGGGCGCCGATATTCACGGCCAGACCGGGGGCCGCATAATTGTCGATCTGCTTACGGATGTCGGTTTCTCCCGACCCGTCGGCATTCATGATCTCCGTCGTCACACCCTGCTGCAACATGTTGGTGGCGGTGGCCAGGGCCGCCGGCAGGGAATGATCGTGGGCATTGATGAAGCCCGGCGTCACATAAAGCCCTTTGGCATCAATCACCCGGCCGGCCGTGGCCGCCGTCAGGTCACCGACCGCGATTACATAGCCCTGACGGATCCCGACATCGGCGCGAAACAGGCTGGCGCCGGTGCCATCGGCCACCATGCCGTTGCGCACGATGACATCATAGGCGGGGTCCGCCGCCAGGGCCGCCGGGGCACCGGCAAGGCCCGCCATCACCGTTCCGCACAGCAGCAAGGTCCTGATCATGGAGGTGCGCGTCATGATTGTTCTCCTGTGCAAGCCGGGCCACCCGACGGCGGCCCGGCAGTTCGGTCGGGTCAGTAGGTCACGCGCAAGCCAGCCAGGAAGTAGCGCCCGACAAGGTCGTAAAGAATGGGGTTGGTGCCGAAGGCATTCTGGAAGGTTGACGGCAGAACCGGCGGATCGCGGTCCAGCACATTATTGGCGTTGGCGAAAACCTGGAAGCCCACGTCACCCATGTCCGGCAGCTTATAGTCCGCCGCCAGATCCAGCAGGACGACGCTGCCGGTATGGTTGTCGTTGATATCGGCCGCCGTATAGGTGTTGTCGTACTTGCCGCCGCCGATATAGCGGCCGCGCACCGTGGCCGATGCCCCCTGCAGGGCATAGGTCAGGCTGGCGGTCCCGCGCCAGTGGGGCACGCCATTGTTGTTCGGCCCCACTTCGCCGGCGCGATCCACGGCGGTCACGCCGTCATCCGTCGACAGGCGGGAGACGTAATTGACCAGCAGCCGCGACGTCAGGTGCCCGTCGCCAACCGGCAGCGTATAGGCGGCCTCCATGTCCAACCCCTCCGTCTTGACCGACGAGAGATTGACATAAAGCGGCGAGACGGAGGTGATGGTGTTGGCGCTGTTGCGCTGGACCAGCGAACAAAGGGCATTGTTGCCATTGAAGCAGCGCGTGACGATGGCCTGCGCCGACAGGGTCTGGATGGCGCCGTCGATGCTGATGTCATAGTAATCCAGCGACAGGCGCAGGCCCGGCACGAAGTCCGGCTCCAGCACGATGCCGGCCGTAAGTGTGTCGGCTTTTTCGGGCTGCAGGCCCTTGTTGCCGCCCGTATAGACCGGGATGAAGGCGGAGCTGTTATCCTTGGGATCGATCACCGTGGAGAAGGAGGTGATCTGGGCCGTGAACAGCTCGGTCACGTTCGGTGCGCGGATGTCCCGCGACCTCGTGGCCCGCAACAGCACCTGATCCGTCACGCGATAGGTGGTGCCGACCTTCCAGGTAGTGACGCTGCCGCTGGTCGAATAATCGGTCAGGCGTGCCGCGGCATTGAAATCCAGCTCATCGGCAAAGGCCGTGTCCTTGGCCAGCGGCACCACGATCTCGGCGAAGCCTTCCTTCACCGAATAGTCGCCGGCCAGGGCCTTGGGATTGCCGATCAGATAACCGCTGGCTTCCGACACCGGGTCGGTCAGGACCTTCACCCGTTCCTTGCGATATTCAAAGCCGACGGCGGTGGACACCGGGCCGGCCCAGGTGTTGAACGGCTCGCCCTTCAGGTCGGCGGCCGCCACATCCTGGAACACGCGCACATCATACAGCTGGTCCCCGGTGAAATAGGCGATGGCCGACGATGACGGCGAGCCATAGCCGAACAGGTTGACCGGCACGCAGCCCGGATCATCATTGGTCGTGGATGCATCGGCGTTGACGCGGCAGACGGCGTTGCCACCCACCAGCACGCTGTCGGTGGCCTTGGCCAGCTTGGACGTGTTCACATTGCCATGCAGGACGTTCTTGGCCCGCGTGCGGCCATACTGGTAATAGGCCGACCAGTTCCAGCCATCACCGAAATCACCGTCCAGACCGGCGACCTGCCGGAAGCTGTTGGTTTCGACATCGCTGGTCATGAAACCGAAATCGGTATTGATGCGCCCCATGGTGAAGGACGTGATCTTATTGTTCACCATGGTGCTGCGCAGGCTGGCCGGCAGGAAGGCATTGTCGACGCTGATCGTATAGGGGGCGCTGACATTGAAGGCCTGCGTCACCTCATTGATCGACTGGCTGGCCGCATAGGTGGTTTCCGCGCGCAGACGGACATTGTCGGCCAGATCATAGCGCAGCGTGCCCATGATGTTCTGCCGGTCATAGGGGGCGACCAAGGAATTGTACTTGCCCTGGTTGATGCCATCCCCGCCGATCTGATAGGCAGCGCCCGAAACCGCGCTGCGGACGAACGGGGCCAGCGTGCCGCCGGGCAGGAACTGCTGCCCAGCCAGCGTGCTCGGCCCCAGGATCAGCCCGCCCTCAGTCCGGTTGGTCTGGTGGACATTGGCGGCGATCAGATAGCGCGGCTGCCCGTTGCCGGCTGCATAAAGCGGATTGGCAATCGTCTGGTAGTCGGGCCGCGCCCAGTCGCGATCGGTCTGGTTGGTGATGCCCTTGCCGGTGAAGGCTTCGCCGGACAGGGTGACATGGCCGCGCCCATCGGCGAAAGCAGTGCCGAAGGCAGCCGCCGCCGTGGTCTCCTGACTGTCGCCCTCGTCGCTGACACCGGTCTGCACACTGGCCTTGGCGCCTTCGAACGTGTCATCCAGCACGATATTGACGACGCCCGACACGGCGTCGGAGCCCCAGGCAGCAGACGCACCGCCCGTCACCACATCCACCCGCTTGACCAGGGCCTGCGGGATCATATTGATATCAACCTGACCGCTGGCCGAGGCGGCAACATGCCGGCGGCCATTGACCAGTACCAGCGTGCGGTTGGTACCCAGCCCGCGCAGATCCATGAAACTGCCGCCGATATTGGCGGTGCCCAGCACGCGCGACGCCGGCGTAAAGGTCGCCCGGAAGGCCGGCAACTGGTTAAGGGCAGCGGCAATATTGCCGGTGCCGGAGCGGGCCAGTTCCTCCACATCGACGACGGTCGTCGGGGTCGGCGCGGTGAAGCCCGTCCGGGCCACGCGCGTGCCTGTGACGATGATTTCTTCCAGTTCCACGGTTTCCTGTGCCGCGGCTGTCTGGCAAGCCAGCATCGCCAGAACGGACACCGCCGCCAGACCACGGATACGGGCAACCGGCCACGTCCCCGCTCGCTTGTTCCGAACCATGCTTTCGTTCCCCTGTTCCGATTTAACCTTATGACAGGCATTGCCGCCTGCTTGTGGCTAACGTGACATAGATATTCCTATTGTCAAATAAATTTCTTATCGGCATATTTAAGTCGGATTACACATATTGCCATAACTGATCGGGTGTTTGGGAAAATGACTGAACAAGGCAGCGCAGCGTCCGAATGCGACTTCATCGTCGTTGGCGCCGGCATGGCCGGCCTGGCGGCGGCCGAGCAACTGTCGCTGGACGGACGGGTGATCGTGCTGGAACAGGAAAGCAGCCCGGCCTTCCACGCCACGGGCCGATCGGCCGCCCTGTTCGCCGACAGCTATGCTGAAAAGAACATCCAATGCCTGTCGCGCATCAGCCGTCCCGGCTTCGAGGCGCCGTCCTTCGCTGTCGACGGGCCGTTGCTGCACCCGCGCGGCCTGCTGCACATCCGGCTGTGGGACAATCCGGCCCTGCCGGCCGGCGACAAGCGGGCGATCTATCCGCGGCTGGACGGTCGGGACCTGACGGATCTGGTGCCGGTGCTGAACCCGGACACCGTCATTGAAGGCTTCTATGAGGAGCGGGCGGCCGACATCGATATTCACGCGCTGCAAACCGCCCTGATCCGGGAACTGCGCCGGCGCGGCGGCCAGGTGCAGCTTTGCGCCAAGGTGGAAGCCGCGCATCGGGCCGGTGGTCGCTGGCAGGTGACGGCCGGCGGGCGCCTCTATCAGGCGCCCGTCGTCATCAATGCCGGCGGTGCCTGGGCGGGCCAGATCGCCACCCTGTTCGGTGCCCGTGATCCGGGTGTGATGCCGTTGCGCCGCACGGCCGTGCTGGTGGAAACGCCTGCCGGCATGGACGTCACCCGTTGGCCCATGGTGGTCAATCTGGAGGAAACCATGTTCTTCAAGCCCGAAAGCGGCAGGCTCATGGTTTCCCCCGCAGACGAGACAGCCTGCCCGCCGCACGACGCCTATCCGGAGGAACTGGACGTGGCCATGGCCATCGACCGGCTGGAAACGGTCACCACCCTCAGCATCCGGCGGGTCATCACCAGTTGGGCCGGCCTGCGCACCTTCATGCCCGACCGGCTGCCGTCCATCGGCTTCGACCCCGGCGTGGAAGGCTTCTTCTGGCTGGCCGGTCAGGGCGGCTCGGGTATCCAGACGGCCCCCGGACAAGGGATATTGACCCGGTATCTGGTAACCGGCCAGACGGAGAACCTGGCGCCGGCCGACCGGGACATGCTGACCCGGGCCTTTTCGCCGGCCCGCTTCGAAGCCAAGGCAGCGTGATACACACCATATCAGAGTCACAACAGGGAGCGGTAAAGACCATGCGGAAATTCCTCACCACAGGGCTCTGCGCCCTGTTCCTGGCCGGTCCCGCCGGTGCCATGGAAAAGACAACCTGTCCCGCCATTCCGGCCCGGGGCGTGGCCCCCGCCAACCCGTTGATGAGCAAGGCCGTGGACATGCTGTTCCAGGGGGCGGTGAAGGACGGTCTGGGCACGGGATATGCTGTCGCCGTGGCTGATGATGCTGGCAATATCCTGTTCGCGCGCGCCTATGGTCAGGCCGACCTGGAGATCCCGGCTCCCGTCCAGGCCGACAGCGTTTTCAAGGTCGGCTCCATCACCAAGCAATTCACCGCCGCCGCCATCCTGTTGCTGGTCGACCAGGGAAAATTGTCGATCGACGATCCTGTTTCCAATTATATCGCCGGATTCCCCGATACGAAAATCACCCTGCGCCATATGCTTGCCCACACCTCGGGCCTGCGGAACTACACCAATGCGGAATTCCGGCTGCGGGAAGGCCGGATAGAGCGCAGCGTGTCGGAAATGGTGACCTATATCCTGGCCCAGCCGGACCTGCTGACCTTCCCCCCCGGCAGCCGCTACAGCTACAGCAATTCCGGCTATTACCTGCTGGGCGCCGTGATTGAAAAGGTCACCGGACAGGGTTATGCCGACTTCATCCAGACGGAACTGCTGACGCCACTGGGCTTGACGCACACGGCCATCGACAAGGATGGCGTCATCGTGCCGGGTCTGGTCCACGGCTATGAACGTCCGACAAACGGGTCGACCGGAACCGTCAACGCCATGATCATGTCACCCAGTGTGGCCGGTCCCGCGGGCGCCATGCATTCCACCACGGGCGACCTGCTGTGCTGGAACCGGGCGCTGCTGGGGGGACGCGTCCTGTCCGCCGCCAGTCTTGAACAGATGTCCCGGGCGGGCCTTGGCGATTACGGCCTGGGACTGATGATCCGCCACGATCCCGACGGCATCCGGTCGGTCGGCCATTTCGGCGCCATCAACGGCTTCCAGGCCGCCAATTTCAGCCTGCCTGACCAGAAGCTGAACTTCGTGGTGCTGGGCAACCGCATGCAGTCCGTGATCCCGCTGGTGCCCGGTTTCCAGAAGGCCATCGTGACCTTCCTCAGCCATTGATGCCCGACCTGCCCTGACGGCGGCCATTCGATATTTCCCGGCGCCTGGTCCAGAAGCGGCAGGCGCCGCCATCCAGGCCCGTTTTGACTCTCAAGGGCTACCCACGGGCTTCCTGCCGGGTTCCCGGCAGGAAGGACCCGAAATGACCGAAGCCGTTGATCCCATTTGCGGATCAACGGTTTGGCCCTCTACTCATCCAAGGCCGATGGCCATCCCTCGCGCTTGGCCTTCACGGGCCATGTGCCGATGGTGAACTGCAACGGGCCGGCGGTGGGCACTACGGTAATCCAGGCCACCGGCACGGCCGGGCGCGAAGCCGCTCTGGCACTGATCGACGGGCTGAATTGGCTTTATGTGAATTCCTTTTCTGAGGGTCCATGGCGGGCGAGCCGCCACAGCATGCCGGCGGCAACCAGGGCGCCAGCGGCGACCAGAAGACAGATAAGGATAAGCTGGCCCGGTGTCATGGTGCCCTGCAAACCGGCCCCCGGAACCTGGACATCCAGGCTGAGCCCCAGCAACAGGCCACCGGCCCCCGCGGCCAGTTTCGACACCATGGTGAACAGGCCCACCATGGCATGGGACCGCCACCATCCCTCACGCACCGAACGTATCACCTGTGCCAATTCCACCCAGGACAGGATCGTCGGCACTGTCAGACACACGCCCAGGAGGATCAACCCCAGGGGCCACGCACCGCCGCCGCCGGCCAGCACGGGCAGGCCAAGACAGGCAGGTGCGGCCAGCAGATAAGAGATTGCCAGGGCCCGCGTCGTGCCCAGCCGGTCGATCAGTGGCCGGGCGCACCAGGCCGCCGCGAAGCGGCCAGCCATCAGCAGCGGCATGGCCAGCATGGCCATGCCGGTACCCGACCATTGCAGATGCGGCACCGCCTTGCCCACCAGCCCCAGGCCGAGCCCGCCAATGATCGTGACCAGACAAAGGCTGGCAAGACCGGGCGCTGCCGGCATGGCGTCTCCGGCACCGACCGGGGCGGGCGACGTCGACACCTTTTCCACCACCCGCACCAGTCTCAGGCACGGCACCATACAGACCAGGGCGACCGATGCCGTCAGGATCAGGACGAGCTGGGTGTGAGGCCTGGGTATCGCCGCATCCGCAATGGGCGCCGCCGCCAGTCCCGCCGCCATAGAGGCCAGCCCATGCGCGATGGTGCGCAAACCGGCCAGCTTCGCCTGTGCCTGCGGCGTTTCAGCCAACCGTGTCATCATGGCGTTGTGGGGCACGTCATAAAGCGAGAAGCAGGTCCGGAACAGCACCCCCGCCGCGACGACCAGCGGCCAGGATGTACCTGGCGGGACCAGCAGCCCCGCCAGGAAGAACAGGCAGGCCCCCGGCGCAGCGACCGCCATGGCCGGCACCAGCGAGGCCCCCCGCCGCAGGTGCCGATCCATCCAGCCCCCGACCAGCGGATCGGCCACGGCATTCCAGACCAGCCCAGCCAGAAAGACGGCCCCCGCCGTCAACGGCCCGCGCCATGGCGGGCACCAGCACGCCAGCACCGGCAGCCGTCCCCAGGGCCATGAGGTGCCGGCGCCCCAGCATGATGTCCTGTCTCTCACCCATGCTCAGAATTCCTGACGGATCGTGGCGCCGAAATAGCGGCGGTCGTCACGCGGCACGAAGCGCACCACCCCGCTGCCGAACGTGTTCAACTGCGTGGAGTAATGCGTGTCGGCGATGTTGCGGGCCAGAAGGGACACACGAAGCCCGTCGCCGCTTTCAAAACCGACGCTGGCATTCCACAGGCCGAAGGCCGGCTGGACCGTGTCCGGGGTCTGGTTGATGGAATATTGCACCTTCGATTGCCAGCTATAGTTCGTGGCCAGATCAACGGTCCAGCCGCCATCCAGCGGGATCGTGTAGTTGGCGCGCAGATCCGTCTTCCAGTCGGGCGAGAAAGGCAACGGCCGGCCATTCACCTGACAGGAGGCCGACGTGCCGGCGGGACAGGTGAATTCGTCGATCCGCGCCTCGATACGGGCGGCAACGGCAGCCAAGGTCAGGTTGGCAAGGGGGCGCGCCGACAGGTCCGCCTCGATCCCACGCGTCGAGACGCGGCCGGCATTGATCAGGCGGGTGACGGGCGAGCCGTTATAGGTGTCGAAGAAATTGACCTGGTAATCCTTGAAGCGGCTGAGGAAGGCCGCAAGATTGACCTGCAGGCGCCCCTCCAGGAACCGCGATTTCAGCCCGGCCTCATAGGCGTTCGACGTCTCCCCCTTCAACGCCGCCGTATCCTGGGGCAGCATGCTGAAGGCGATGTTATAGGCCGGCCCCTTGTAGCCGCGCGACCAGGTGGCATAGGTCATGGCCGTGTCCGACAGGTCATATTGCAGGCCCACGCGGTTGGCATAGTCGATGGGGGCGGTGGAACCGCTGCTGGTGAAACCGACCTGGATGCCGGGCACGGCCACGGGCGAGGTGGAGGTGCGCCGGAAATCATAGCGCAAATCATCCTTGACCAGCCGGAAGCCGGCAATGGCCCGGACATCGTCGGCCATGTTCACCGTCGCCTCGCCGAAGGCCGAATAATTGTCGTTGGTCACGCCATAATCGGCAATGCCGGTATGGACCGTGCTGCCGGTGGCCGACACGACGGTCGTGTCGCGGCGATAGCGCTCCTCATTCTCCGCCCGCATGTAATAGAGGCCGACGATGTAATCGACCAGATTGCCCTTGGGCGAGGCCAGGCGGATCTCCTGGGAATACTGATCAAAGGTCAGGTCGCCACGGTCATGCTGCTGCGGCAGACCGGACAGGGCGCGCGGCAGCCGATCCTGATCCTGGAACTGCGTATTCTCCCACCGCCGCCAGGCGCTGATGGCCGTCAGGTCATGGTCACCGACATGCCATTCGATCTGGGCGGACAGGCCGCCATTATCGTCCCGCACCCGCGTGTCATAGTTGCTGTTGATCTCGCGATTGTCGGCGCTGGCCACAACCGGCCCAAGGGCGGCGGCAAAGGCCGGGAAGTTGGTGACTTTGTTCGTGGGATAGGCGGTCAGGAAGGTGCGCGTGACCACGCCCTGCGGCGGCGTCGCCGTGGAATGCATGTAATCGGCAATCAGCATCACCCGCAGATCGTCGGTCGGCAGCAGTTCCAGCTTGGCCCGCGCACCCGCCCGCTCATAACCATTGACGGTGCGCCCGTTGAAGACGTTGATGACGTTGCCGTCGTAGCGGCCCCACATCGCCGTCAGCGACGCCCGCGCCTTGTCGGGCGACAGGGCGCCGGAGATGCCCGCCCGCAACCGCCGCTCATTCCCGCCGCCGAACCAGCCGGCATCAACATAGGCCTTGAAATCCTCCGTTGGGGCGCGCCCGACAATGTTGACGACACCACCCGAAGCATTCTTGCCGAACAAGGTTCCCTGCGGCCCCCGCAGCACCTCGATCCGCTCGATATCCAGCAGGTCCAGCGTGGCCTGACCCTGGCGGGCCAGCACGACACCATCGATGACAGTGGAAATGGTCGGCTCCACCCCCGGCGAGGTGGAGACGGTGCCCAGGCCGCGGATGAACAGCGCCTGATCCTTGTTTGATGCCGCCGTGCGGAAGTTCAAGGTGGGGATGATGTTGGCGATGTCGCGGATATTGTTCAGGTTGTTGCGCTGGACATAGTCGCCATCCACCACGCTGACCGCCACCGGCACGGTTTGCAGCGATTCCGCCCGACGGGTGGCGGTGACGATGATTTCCTCCAGCGTGAACGGTTCCGGCTCCGCTGCCGTCTGCGCCGAAGCGGCGCCCGGCGCCAGCAACGCAATGGCGGCACCAGTCAGCAGGGCACAGCGTGAATTCTTCAGGACAATCATGGGGGCTCCCTTCCCTCTGGTCAGCATGGTCCGGGACCCGATGCACGCCAACACCGCAATTTAAACTTACGACATGTGCATTATCGGTTCACAGCGGCCTTCCAACAAATTATTTACACTTACTATATGTATCTTTTATGACGAGCCAGCAAGCGCTATTTTAGGTGTCCAATCGCGGCCGCGTTCCGCGCAGGGGCGGAAGCGGACGATGGTGGAACGGAAATGCCTATGGAATCCTTGAAGAAATCCGACCTGCCCGCCCTCGCCCATCGGACACTGACCCAAAGCGAGCGCCGGATCCTGGATCTGCTTTTCCGGGGCGGGCCGGCGACACAGGCTCGGATCGCGGAGACGACAGACCTGACACAGCAGTCAATCTCACGCATCATAGGTGGATTGAGTGATGATGGACTGGTGCGCACGGGCGACAAGGTGCAGTCGGGCCGGCGCGGCTATCCCAGCGCCGCGCTTGAACTGACACCGGAATTCGCCTTCTCCTTCGGTGTGTCGATCATGACCGACGCATTGGCCGTCACTTTGGTGGATTTTACCGGCACCATCCGGGGGGAGTGTCGGCAGGGCTTCCTGTCGCTGCCGGTCGCGCGCGCCATCGACTGGCTGGACGGGGCGATGGCTGGATTGCTGCCCCTGACCGGCGGCCGTCCGCTGGCCGGGATCGGTATCGGCGTTCCCGGTTCCTTCGTGGCAGAGGGGCCGGGATTCAACACCCCGCACAGCCTGGAGGAATGGGCGAATATCGATGTCGCCGGCCTGTTCCGCGACCGGTTCGGCCTGCCCGCCATTGCCGATAATGACGGCAATGTTGCGGCCCTGGGCGAAAGCCTGGTCGGCGTCGGTCGCTGGGCACGCAGCTTTGCCTATCTCTACATCGCGTCCGGCGTCGGCGGTGGCGTGGTCCTGGATGGGGAGGTCTGGCGCGGCCGAAACGGCAATGCGGGGGAGTTCGCGGGTGGCCTGCCAGCCAACATCTACCCCTTCCCCAATCTGGAACTGTTGCGCCAGCTTGTGGCGCGTCAGGGCCGGAGTTTCGACACGGTGGACCAGTTGATCGACGGGTTCGACCCGGCATGGCCCGCCATTGATGACTGGATCGCGCGCGTGCGCGACAGCCTGTCGATCATTGCCTCCAATGCCACCGCTATCCTGGACCTGGACGCGGTTGTCCTGGGCGGACGGATACCGCGCCCGCTGGCCGAACGCGTGATCCCCGCCATTGAGCTTTACGATCAGAAGCGCCGCTCACAAAAGCGGCCGACGGCCCGGATCGTCCCGGCCGAAGCGCCGGGCAATGCCGCTGCCATCGGCGCCGCCATGCTGCCGCTGAAGCAGCGCTTCTTCAAAGCGCAGCTGTAGCCGTCCCGCCCCCAGCTGTCGCCCCGTCCAGCGGCAGATAGGGATGGTCCAGGCCGAACGCCGTCGGGCCGCCTCACGCTGGAAACCATCGACCAGCATGCCGATGTCCGACACCGTGCTGCCGGCATCGATGCCTGCAGCATCTCGTCAATCACCCGCCGTTCCGCCCAACTCAGGTGCGAATAGTACTCTCCCATGGCAGCCTCCATTGCTAACCATCTGACTATAAGGAGAGTCGCACTTCAAAATAGAATCTACCCCTGACGATGTGATGCCCGATCACAACAGGATGACATCAACGCCGCAACCCGCCGCTGACGGTCCCACCCTTCGGGTTCGGGCTGCCCCCTTCCCCCAGCGGGTACCCCCGCGCATTGGCGCGAAAATGTTAGCGATACCGGCGACAAACCCACCGCCGCACCTCCCGAAATCCAGTCAACCCGCCCCTTTCAGCCTTCTTCCATTTTTCCGACACAGAGTCCATTGACGGAATCATTCTCATAAGTTAAGAATGCATCCCATATAATGAAACGCCATCGCACGTTCTGGGAGTGGCTTGTTTGCCCGCTCCCCCGCGCCGAACGGCGATCGGCCCCAAGAAGCCATATCGGAACTTGAAAGGGAGGTAAGTCCGTGAAGAAAATCAATCTCGACCGCCGTGCCCGGCTCCTGTGCGGAACCGCCATTGTCGCCATCGGCATGGTCCTGCCGGCGGCTGCCCAGACCAGTACCCAGCCCGCCGCGTCCGGCGATGTGTTGGAAGAGGTCGTGGTAACCGGTTCCCGTATCCCCCGCGCCTTTTCCGCCCCCACGCCCGTGAATGTCGTCGGCGCGCAGGATGTGAAGCTGTCGGGCAACGTCAACATTGAAAAGATGTTGGCCCAGCTGCCGCAGGCTGTTGCGTCCCAGCTTGGTAGCGCTACCGCAAACACCGTTCCGGGCGGTTTCGCCGATGTGAACCTGCGCGGCTTCGGCTCCACCCGCAATCTGGTGCTGGTCAATGGCCGCCGCTTCGCCATCTATGGGCCGGAGCAGGTGACGGACCTGAACACCATCCCGGCCTCGCTGATTTCCCGCACGGAAATCGTCACGGGCGGGTCGTCGGCCGTTTACGGGTCGGACGCCATCACCGGCGTCGTCAACTTCATCATGCGCGATGATTTCGAAGGGGTCGAAGCCCGCGCGCAGTTGAACATGGACCAGCCGACGCGCACGCCCGTCTATAATGTCGACATCACGGCGGGCGGCAATTTCGCCGAAGGTCGCGGCAATCTGGTCGTGGCCGGCAATTTCCTCGATCGCGGGTCGATCACGCGCGGGGAGCGCGGCAGCTACGCCTATGACAGCCTGTCGGATGGCTGTGTCGTGGCCGGGACCAGCAGCCCGGACCGTGCCGGGACCCCCTTCACCCCGCCCGCCGGCAAAAGCTGTGTTGATGGCGGCGGCCAGCTGGGCTTTGTGCGCGGCGGCAGCGGCGACATCCCCAACGGCCGCTTCTCCGGCATCCCGGCCGCCGGCGGGTCGAATGCGGCGCTGAACGCGGCCTATGCCGCCGCCGGCCTGTCGGGCCTGACCTCGCGCGGGTTCACCTTCAACGACCAGGGCACGGTGGCAAGGCCGCAGGTGACGCCGCAGGATGATTTCAACCTGGGCCCCGACAATTACCTGATTCAGCCGCAGCGCCGCTGGATGATCAACAGCTTCGGCCATTACGACTTCACCGACAATATCCGCGGCTTCATGGAGCTGCATTACAGCTCCAACACCGTCGATGCCCGTCTGGCGCCCACCAATGTCGGCGCGCCCACCCTGTTCAATGTCAACAATCCCTATCTGACCCCGCAATTGCAGGAAGTGCTGCGCCAGCTGGACCTAGCGGAAACCGGCACGTCGACCGTGACCAGCGGCACGGCCACCCGCACCAATACGCGCGGCGACGGCCTGGCCCTGCTGACGGCCGGCCGGCGCTATGTGGAGGTGGGGCCGCGCATGGCCAGCGAACGGCGCAATGTCTATCGCGGCGCCTGGGGCTTTGACTGGAACCTGGGGTCCGTGTCGCAGGATTTCCTTTCGGACCTGAAGCTGAACGCCTATTACACCTATGCCCGCAGCGAGGATACGCTGCTGCTGAAGAACGCCATTTCGCGTTCGCGGCTGCAGGCCTCGCTGCTGTCGTCCGGTGGGGCGGCCCCGGTCTGCAACATTTTCGGCGCCAATATCTCGGCGGCTTGCGTTCAGGCCATCGCCATCAGCGCCACCAACACCACCGTGGCCACCCAGCAGGTGGCGCAATCCAGCGTGACGGGTGAGCTGTTCCAGGTGCCGGCCGGCCCCGTCGGCTTCTCCGTCGGGGCGGAATGGCGCGACACCAGCGCCCAGTTCACGCCCGACAGCTTCCTGTCGTCGGGCGATGTGGCCGGCTTCAACCCCGGCCTGCCGACCAGCGGCAGCGTCGGCGTGAAGGAACTGTTCGGCGAACTGAACGTGCCGCTGCTGGAAGATCTGGATTTCGTGAAGTCGCTGGAGGCGAACGGCGCCTTCCGCTATTCCGATTACAGCCTGTCGGGCATCGGCTCGGTCTGGACCTATTCGGGCGGCATGGACTGGCGCGTCACCTCCGACGTGGCATTGCGCGGCCAGTATCAGCGCGCCATCCGCGCCCCCAATGTGAACGAGCTGTTCGGCGGCGTGAACCGCGTCGTCAGCGTGGCGACCGACCCCTGCTCCAGCCGTGCGCCTGCGTCACAGCAGACGGCCGCCGTGCGCGCGGTCTGTGTGGCCACGGGCGTGCCCGCCGCCAATGTCTTCACAGCAGCGGTGCAGCCCAACACCATCTTCGGGGCCGATTTCGGCGGCAACCCGAATTTGCAGGAAGAACGGTCCGATACCTACACGGTGGGCGCCATCCTGACGCCCAGCTTCGTGCCCGGCCTGAATCTGTCGGTCGATTATTTCAAGATCAAGCTGGAAGGCGCCATTTCGGCCCTGGGTGGGGGTCTGCAGAACACGCTCAACCTCTGCTACAATGTCATCCAGAATGCGGGCAGCGAGTTCTGTCAGGCCATCCGCCGCAACCCGACGACAGGCGAGATCAACGATCCCTATGTCGCCAAGATCCTGAACGCCAATACCGGCCTGTTGCAGACATCGGGCCTCGATCTGGCCGTGCGCTATTCGTTCGAAGCCGGCTTCGGCATTCCGGGCTGGCGGGAGAACAGCTCCTTCGATATCACCACCAACTTCACCTGGCTGGATGATTTCACCTCCACGCCCGTGGCGGCCTTCCCCAATATCCAGAACCATTGCGAAGGCTCCTTCGGCCCCACCTGCGGCCAGCCCCTGCCCGTCTGGCGCGGGTCGACGCGCGTGACCTGGAACCTGGACCCGCTGCAACTGTCCGTGCGCCACCGCTATATCGGCAAGGTGACGACGGACCGTTATCTGGTGCCCCTGCGCCAGGGCTCGGCCTCCACGCCCGCCCTGTCCTCCATCCCCTACCCCACCCTGCCGGCACAGAACTATTTCGACGTGTCCTTCAATTATGATGTCAGCAAGGATGTGGAATTCTACGGCGGCGTGAACAATGTCTTCTCCCGCAAGCCGCCGATCACCACGCAAGGGCCGAACGCCAACACTTTCTCCGCCACCTATGACGTGCTGGGGGCAGAGTTCTTTGTAGGCGCCACGGTGAGGTTCTGAGGTCGGTTACACCCGTTCAGCCCTCTCTTCCCGTCATCCCGGCGCAGGCCGATAGGTGTTAGCTTCATCGTTGCACCCTTCGTGCCTCCCCCGCGAAAGCGGGGGTCCAGGGGTCAAGAGCACTGAGCTGTGGTTCTTGTGGCCCCTGGATCCCCGCTTTCGCGGGGAAGGCACCTTATTATCCAAGGGGCTAAGTCAGCGCCTATGGACCGATCGCCGGGATGACCGTGTGTTTCAATTCAACGAACGGACGGGGCATCCCCCACCGGGGGCCCACCAACAAGGGGAGAGCAATGCCAATGCTGGATCGGCGATCCATGGTTCTGGGAAGGAGAGCAATGCCAATGCTGGATCGGCGATCCATGGTTCTGGGAACCGGCATCCTGGCCGGTGCCGTGCCCGTCGCGGCCCTTGCCGCCACCCCCGCCCGCCCGCCCGGCCCCAACGCCGGCTGGGTCGATATCCGCCAGTTCGGGGCGAAGGGCGACGGCATCGCCATCGACACGCCGGCCATCAACCGCGCCATCGACCATGTGGCCGAACGCGGTGGCGGCACCGTCTATGTCCCGGCCGGCACCTATGCCTGCTACACGATCCGCCTGAAAAGCCGGATCACGCTTTATCTGGATCAGGGCGCCACGATCCTGGCCGCCGCCCCCGGCGACAGCCAGGGCTACGACCATCCCGAACCCATCCCCGACTGGAACAAGTACCAGGATTTCGGCCATTCCCATTGGCGCAACAGCCTGATCTGGGGCGAAGGCCTGCATGACATCATTGTCGCCGGGCCGGGCCTGATCTGGGGCAAGGGGCTGGGGCGCGGGGATGGAAAGGATAACTGGCTGAAGGACCCCAGCGGTCCCGGCACGGGCAACAAGGCCATTGCCCTGAAATGGTGCCGCAACGTCACCCTGCGCGATTTCAAGATTCTGGAGGGGGGCTGGTTCGCCCTGCTGGCCACGGGTGTCGATAATCTGACCATCGACAATCTGCTGGTCGATACCAACCGCGACGGGTTCGATATCGATTGCTGCAAGAATGTCCGGGTCAGCAACTGCACTGTCAATGCCCCCTATGACGACGCCATCTGCCCCAAATCCAGCTTCGGGCTGGGCGAGGCGCGGGTCACGGAAAACCTGACCATCGCCAATTGCCTGGTCACCGGCAATTATCAGATCGGCTCCGTCATGAATGGAACCTGGCTGAAAATGCCACCCGAATTCGCGCCCAAGATCCATGGGCGCATCAAATTCGGTACCGAGACGAATGGCGGTTTCCGCAACATCACCATCAGCAATTGCATTTTCGAGGATAGCCGCGGCCTGGCGTTCGAGACGGTGGATGGCGGCGTGCTGGAGGATGTGACGGTCAGCAACATCGCCATGCGCGGCATTGTCGACGCGCCCTTGTTCCTGCGCCTGGGCAAGCGCATGCGTGGGCCGGCCGGCGTGCCCGTGGGCAGCCTGAAACGCATCCTGATCCAGAATGTGGTCAGTTCCAACGCCACCATCCTGCCCTCTGTCATCGCCGGCCTTTCCGACCATGCGATTGAGGATATCCGCATCGCCGACTGCTATTTCCACCATGTTGGCGGCGCGCCGGCCGCCATGGCCGACATACAACCGCCGGAAGCAGAAATGGCCTATCCGGAGGCGACCATGTTCGGCGACCTGCCGGCCACGGGCTTCTTCATCCGCCATGCGCGGCGAGTGGTGATGAACAATGTCGAAATCGCCACCGCCGCCCCCGACCCCCGTCCCGCCATCCGGATGGAGGATGTGCAGGACGCCGATTTCTTCCGGCTGCGGGCACCGCGCAACGCCCCGGCCTTTGACCTGAACCAGGTGACCGACTTCCGGTCCACCGGCGCGCGCTGGCTGCCCGACCGGGTGGCCGACGGTCCTGTCGGCGGCCGCTTCTGAAGCCCAGCCCCGACCGGCCGGAACCCGGCACACATATCCTTCCCCGCTGCCGGGTTCCGGTCTTTTTCTGTTAAGGGATTGTCTTGAACGGCGTGTCCGGAGGCCGGGGTGGACGGGTGGATCTGGCCCAACCAGAGCGGAGTGAACCGCGCCAGGACTGTCGGCGGCTCCAACTTCCGAGAGGATGGAGCGACGATGAGCAGGACAACGAATAAATTTTCAGCTGAAGTGCGTGATCGGGCTGCTCGGCTGGTTCTGAAGCACGAGAAGGATCATCCGGCGCGAGGGGCAGTAGCGCAACCCATTCATAGACAACGCTTTTGCCATATTGGTGCGTTGACTGTCGGAAGCCTGCATGTCGCATGCGCAGTACAGGCTTACGGCCCGGCGGACAGCGAGAAATCGATGGGTACCGTCAATTCCAGGCGGTCGCGTTCCATATCGTCGGGGAATGGCGGGAACGGGGCGGCGCGACGAACCAGGGACGCCACCTCTTCATCCAGCGCTGGCACGCCGGACGTGCCCTCAATCCGCCAGGACAGGAGCCGGCCACGCCGGTCGATGGCGAAGCGCAGCAGCACCGTTCCCTCCGCCCGCACCGCCTTCGCCGCCGCCGGATAGCGCTTGGCCCGTTCCAGCCTGGCCAGGATGCGGCCGACATAGTCGGGCGGCGGCCCGGCCGGTCCCGCATCCGGGGCGGGGCGGGGCTGGGTGGACAGCAGATCAGTGCTGCGGGCCGCAACTGGCAAGGCAGCGGCGGGCGTGTCCGTTTCCCCCGTGCCATCAGCCGGGCTGGCAGTTGCCGGGACCGGTGCGGCAGCCGGCGCGATCAGGGGTATGGGCGGCAGCGGCGGGGGGATGGCTGCCTTTGATCGTTCGGCCAGTACCCGCGCCGGGCGTGGTGCCGGATTGGGTGGGGCGGTCACCGCCGGTTCCGGCGGGCTGGGCATCGGTTCACGCGGTGCGGACAGGGTGACCGGCAGGATCTGCACCTGCAGCGCCGCCGCTGGTTCCATTCGCGCTGGCAGCACATCCCAGACAAGCCGGAGCAGCCCGGCATGCAGCAGGCAGGTCAGCAGCAGCGCGACGGTACGCTGTACCGGCGGTGGGGGCGTGGATCGGCGCATCATGAGGGCCCGTCCCTGATCCGTCCCGGGGCGACCATGGCCGCCGGGACGGATCGGGGACGCTTGACCTTACAGTTTGGCCGTCAGGGTCAACGTAAACTCCCTGGGCGTGCCGTAGCTGTTATAGGTGTTGGTGGACCGACCCAGCGCCGCGAAATACTTCTTGTCGAAAATGTTGCTGGCGATCAGGGAAACCGACAGGTTCTCGTTAATCCGGTATCCGGCCTGAGCATTGAACAGGGCGAACCCGTCCTGCGCCAGCTTCGCATTGCTGCCATTGCCGCTATAGTCGGTGACCCAGGTGGCGCCACCGCCCAGGCTGACCCCGGTTAAGGCCCCGTCCTCAATACGATAAAGCCCCAGCAGTTTGAAGCTGTGCTTGGGATACCAGTTGCTGAAATTCAGGCCCTGGTTGGTGCGGTCCTTGATGTATTCGGTATAGAGATAGGAATAGCCGGCGGTCAGGTCGAAGCCCGGCAGCGGCTGGCCCGTCACCTCCGCATCCACACCCTGCGACCGCACCTTGCCGATCTGCAGGTAGAAATTGGGATGGTCCGGGTCGGCATAGGCGCGGTTGGTATCCTCGATCTGGAACAGGGCCAGACTGGCGTTCAACTTTTCGTCCAGAAAGCCGCCCTTGGCCCCGACCTCATATTGCGTGCCCTTGCGCGGGTCCAGGGTGCGGCCGGTATAGTCGGTCACGGTCTGCGGGATGAAGGTCTGCGCGCCACTGCCATAAAGTGCGATTTCCGGCGTCACATCATAGATGGCGCCCAGATAGGGCACGAACTCCCCATCGGCCTTCGCACCCTGCCGCCAGTCGGTGGGAACCGACGGGGCGACGGAACGTGAGCGGGTGGTGAACCAGGAGAAACGGCCCCCCGCCACCAGGGTCAGCGGGTCCAGAAGCTTGATCCGCGCCTGGCCATAGGCCCCCTCCTGGAACGTGTAGCTTTTGCCGCCGGACGTGGCTTGGATGTCGGGCTTGATCCAGGCGCCCGATCCTTCCAGGTTGAACAGCGGGACATTGGTCAGGACGGGAGCGGAGCCGCCCACATTGCTGGACTGGTAACGTTCGCGGTTATAGCCCACGACCAGATTATGCGTGCGCCCGAAAAGCTCGACCGGCCCGGCGGCGTAAAGGTCGATATTCTGGCGGAAATAATCGTAGCTGGTGTCCCGCCGCGCATATGAGATAGTGTTGGTGACGGGATTGACGGCACTGGCAGCATAGCTGTCATTGAAGCGGAAATCGCGTTCCCACCAGCGGGCCTGCGCCTTCAGCACCCAGCCCTCCTGCAGCCGGTGTTCCACCGCCAGGGTCTGTTCATAGGTGTCGGTATACATCCGCGCCCAGGGGGCGACGGGGCTGAAGGAACGCGGCAGATCGGGGATGGTCAGGTTGCTATAGACGGGGATGCCATAGAAGGGCGTGGCCCGGTCGCGCTGCACCACGCCGGTGGCGGTCACCGTCGTCGCCCCGCCGATATCATATTCGGCCGTCAGATAGCCCACCTGCTTGTTGCTGTCGGAATGGTCATAGAAATAATCCCGCCACTGGCCCGATGCCACGGCCCGCACGCGCAACGACTTGTCTTCGTTCACGGCACCGGTGACGTCGGCCATGGTTCGGAAATTGTTCCAGGAGCCGTAGGAAACCGTCCCGGTGGCGGCGAAATCGGCCCGTGCCCGCTTGGTCACCATATTGACCGTGCCGCCGGGATTGGGATCAGTGCCCATCAGCATGCCCGCCGTGCCGCGCAGCACCTCCACCCGGTCATAGATCGACAGGTCGAACTGCTGGTTGCCGCTCAGGGCATTGTAGGACGGGATGCCATTATACATGGCGTTCATGCCATAGCCGCGCGAATTGTACTGGGCCTGGGTCCCGTCATTGGGGATCGCGGTCACGCCTGTCGCCTGCGACAGCGCGTCATACAGCGTCACCATGTTCCAGTCGTCCATCACCTGGCGGGTGATGACGGAAACGGAACTGGGGATTTCCTTGATGGAGACGGCTTCCTTGCCCATCAGGGTGGCGGCGGAACTGGTATAGGAGCGGGTGCCGTCCGTCTCGGCCGCCGTCGGTGCGCCACCGGCACGGACACTGTCGGTGACGGAGATGCGCGGCAGGGCCACGGTCTCATCCGCCTTCTCCTGCGCTCCTGCCAGACTGGCATGCGCCGTAAGGGCGGACAGCGACAGGCCGGCCAGGATCATCCGGCGGAAGGAATATCGGGTGTTCATGATGCCCCCAAGGGATTGATTGTTGTGATCGACCGCCGCCGTCACCGTGCAAACGGGTCGGCGAAACGGGGATTGGTCAGCAATTCCCGGTCGGTCAGGGTTTTCAAAAAGGCGATGATGTCGGCGCGTTCAGCGGGCGACAGGTCGATGGCGGCGATCAGGTCGCTTTTGTGCGGGTTCAGCCGCCCATCCCCGGCATCGGGGCCGGCGGCCGTGACTCGCCCCCCGGCGGCGTAATTGTCCAGCACCTGTTCCAGGCTGGCCACGCCGCCATCATGCATGTAGGGGCCGGTGACCTCGACATTGCGCAGGCTGGGGGCCCGGAAGGCGCCCCGGTCGGCCTGTTTGCCCGTATGTTCAAACAGGCCCTCATTGCCCAGCGGATAGGCGCCCTTGCCGTCAATGTTGAACTGCCCGGTATTGTGGAAGGGCAGATCGACGACACGGCTTCTCACATGCCGGACCTGGTCGTTGAAATTGAAGCTGCCATGGCAATGGAAACATTCCGCCTTCTCTCCGAAGAACAGGGTCAGCCCCCGTTCCTCGGCCGCATTGAACGCCGCCTCCCCGCGCAGATACTGGTCATAGCGAGAATTGAAGGAGGTGATGGCGCGCTCGAAGCTGGCGATGGCCTTGATGATCGTGGCGAAACTCACCGGCTCCCCCGGATAGGCTCCGGCGAACTCCGCCTGATAGACGGGATCGGCCGTGATCCTTTGCAGGATTTGCCCCCGGTTGGCATCATTGACGCCCATCTCCACCGGATGCTCGCCGAACAGCGGCACCTCCATCTGCCGTTCCAGGGTGACCAGGGCCGGATTGGCCCAGGTCAGGGTCGGCGCCCAAGCGACGTTGGCCAGCCCCTGCGGATTGCGGGCCGTCGCCTCCCCCGTTGTGCCCAGCCCTAGCACCCGGCCATCGGTGAAGGCCTTGTCCTGACGGTGACAGCTGGCACAGGAGAGGTTGCCGCCACCCGACAGACGCACGTCGTAGAACAGGCGGCGGCCCAGCTGGAACCGGGCCTCGCTCATCGCGTTGTCGTCCGGCACCACGGGCGGCGGCACATCGGCCGGCAGGTCCCAGACCCAGGCCGGTTCCGCCGCCGACACCGGCAATGCCACCAACAGCAGCAGGACCGCCAGCAGCCGCCTCATGGCCGCACCGCCTTGACGAAGCGCTGCCCGTCCGGCAAGGGCTGCCCGCCATCGCCGGCCCCTTCCGCCGTGGGCTTCAGGCGCAGGCCCATGGTCTGGAAGATGGCGGTGCAGTCGGGATCGGCGGGACCACTCATGCAGCCCACAGCCCCACCGCCATCGCGCGTCAGGTCGGTGCCCGCGAACAGCGCCTTCAGGTCGATCTCGATCACGCCGCGCGCCGGATCGAACCGGTCCAGCCGCACGGGAATGCGGTTGGATGCGGTGCAGGCCACCGCCTCCCCCTTGACCGGGTCGCCGGCACAACCGCTGGACCCCAGATGCAGGTTCCAGGCGCCGGTCGGCGCGCCATTGGGCCGCTGGACCCCACCCTGGGGCAGCAGTTCGATCTTGATGAATTTGCGCCCCGCCTGCCAGCTCCAGCCCATCGCCGTCAGGTCGAATGGGGCCGGGGCCTGCTCATAGGGGCCGTGGTTCAGGGGCGGCGGCATACCGATGGTGAAGGCGATACCCTTGTAATCGCCAGCGGGGGCCGTGCCGGTGATGCGGTCGTTACGCTCCGGCGTGCCGGTACAGCCTTCCGTCGCATCCTCGAAATCCAGCAGGGCTGTGCCCTGATACTGCCAGGCATTCTGGCCCAGCGTCACCGGCACCGACCGCCCCGCCTTGTCGATCAACGCCACCTCCGACACGAACAGCCGCGCGTCGCGCAGCCGCACGGGCACAGGGGCCAGGCCGACAATGTCCCGCCCGCACGCGGCATCCATGGCAAAGCGCAGGGCAACGGGCCGGTCACCCTTGGGCGGCGGTGCGGCGCAGCCGGCCAGCACCAAAGCAAGCAACACGGGGGCGATCCGCCGCCCCTTCATCGTGGTCAGCATGGCTCATGCCCTCTCTCAGAAACGCAGGGTCGCGGTGGCATTCACGCTGCGGCCCTCCTCATAAGTGAAGGTGTCGGCCTGCGCCTGTTGGTAGGTGACGTAAGCCTTGTCCAACAGGTTGCTGACGCCCAGGTCCAGGCGCAGCCAGCCCTGATCCCAACTGATCCCCATATCCTGCACGACATAGCCGTCGCGGCGGCGCAGGACTGTGGCGTCGCGCTGCTGCTTGTCCACGAACTGGGTGGCACTGATGGCGCGCCAACCCTGGCCCAGATCATAGGCCAGCGTCAGCACGGCCTTGTCCGGCGGCGCGAACAGGCCGGCCCCCGTCGCCTTGTCCTTGGCCCGCAGGCGCGACAGGGCCAGCCCGGCATCCAGCGGCCCGATGCCATAGGTGATCTCCACCTCCGCCCCTTCGCGTTCCGCCCGCGACACATTCTGGCTCTGAAAGATCAGGCCGGTGCCGACAAAGGGGGCTTGGCGGACATAGGTGCCGACGGTACGCCGGTCGATCAGGTCCTTCACATCCTCCGTGAACCAACTGGCCTTGACGCGCAGCACGTCGCCGTCAAAGGCCAGATCGGTCAGGTTCAGGCTGCCGCCCAGTTCGTAATCCTGGCTGGATTCCGGGCGCAGGCTCGGGTTGGGCCGGAAATTGAACAGGGCCTGACGGGTGGACAGGTTGCTGAACGCCTCCCCGAAGCCGGGCAGGCGATAGCCCTTGCCGTAGGCGCCATACAGGCTGACAGCAGGATTGATCCGCCATTGCAGGCTGACTTTCGGGGTCAGCCGGTCTTTGTCGGTCTTGGTCTGGCCCTTGGGCGACAGGGTATAGCTGTCATAACGTAGCGCCCCTGTCAGGGTCCATTGCTCGGCAATGCGCAGTTCATCCTGAACGAAGCCGGCAATGGTGCCGGCCTTGCCGTCGGGATTGACGGCATTGGGCGCACCACCCGTACGGTCCCTGTACCGGTCCTCATACCCGTCAATGCCATAGGTCAGGCGATGCGACAGCAATGATCCGGTATCGAAACGGTTGCTGTTCTGCAGGCTGCCGCCCCGCGTCTCCACCCGGATGGCCGTGGGGGATACGGGTGTCGCCGCCCGGCTTTCGGTATCGATATGCAGGTCGTTGTAATAGGCGGTGGCGGTGGCATCCAGCCAGTCATCCCGGCGCAGCACCAGATTGGCAACCGCCTCCTCCTGATCGCGCTTCAGAAGCTGGCGAAGCTGGAAGGCATTGTTTCCAGAAGGATTGTTCGGACCCAGCAGATGATCGTCCTGGCGCTTGTAGGACAGTTCGATCCGGCTGTCCTGGCCGAAATCATAGGTGCCCTTCAACAGGCCGGCATAAAGCCGCCCATCGTTCAGCAGGCTGCCACCGTCACCCGTTTCGATATCGTTATAATTGCGGTAGGTGCCACTGGCGATGATGCCGGCCCCGTCCACCTTGGCGCCCGCCGTCAGGTTCCCCGACAGGCTGTCATTGCCATCGCGATAGCCGACGCGGATGCGGCCACCTGTGGTCGCCCCGTCCTTCAGCACGTCTTCCGGGTCCAGTGTCTTGAAGGCCAGCACACCGCCCATGCCACCGCTGCCATAGGCAGCCGACGCGGCCCCGCGCACCAGTTCCACCCGCTGGATCATGTCAGGATCCAGGGCCAGCGGGCTGTAGACACCGCCGGCATAGTTTCGCCGCGCCCCGTCCACGGACAGGATGATGCGCGCCCCACTCTGGCCCCGGATGGCGGGGATTTGCCCCGCCGGGCGCGGGCCGCCGCCGAAATTCAGGCCCGGCACCCGACGCAGTACGGTGGCGAGATCATTCGCCTGCGCATCCTGGAACTGTGCCGCCGTCACGACGCTGGCCGATGCCGGCACATCCAGAAGGGGCACGGGGGTGCGGGTGGCGGTGACGATAATCTCGTCCAGCATGTCCTGCGCCTGGGCGGGAAGGTCCAGCGCCATCAGGGACAGGCCGGCCAGCAGCAGGGCTCGGCCGGAAATTCGCATTTTCATTATCGGTCTTTCTTGTTCAATGGGCCTGAACGGGCATGGCGATGGCATAGCCGGCGCGATGCAGGCTGCGGCCCAGCGCTTCGGCAAAGGCCTCACGTTCGTCAGGCGTCAGGTCGGCAGCAAAGCACAGGCGCTTTGACCGGCTGTGCAGTTCCAGGCGGCGGCAATGGCCGGCGCCATCGCGCACCCGCACCAGCCGCAGCCCGAACAAAGGCAGCGTATCGGCACAGCCCGGCCCGCCCTTCCATTGGCGTTCCAGGCGCAATTGCCCGCTCTCCACCACCACCCGCTCCGACCGCTCCCGCGCCCGGCGGACGGAAATGAAGGCGGCCAGCAGGAAGACAAAATTGCCGGTCAGGAACAGGATCGCCCACCACAGGCCAGCAGCCATGAAAGCCAGGTCGATCAGACAGACAATGGCCAGGGTGACCACCAGGAAGGTGGAAAAGCCGCGCTCCCCCAGGGAGGCTGGCGGCGTGATGATGGCATCGAACAGGGGCCGTTCCGCCTCCGCCTCTGTGGCGGTGGCAAACGGCAGCGACATTCCAGGGGTCATGATGTATCCCACTGTCGGAAGATGAAGCGGTTCCCCGCCCATCCCCCTTGGGATCAGGCAGCAGAACCCCGATGCGGCGACAGAGCGAACCTGGGTGGCGGTCCCCGCGCATGGGCACCGTCGAGGCGGAACGGGGCCGGATCTTTGCCGGTCAGCGATATCGGTGTGAACGGCACCCAGATAACGGGCACCGATAGGGTGGGCCCCGTCACCGCGCCCAGATTGGCGAACCCGGTTGCCGCGAACAGGCACGGTGCCTCGGCATGCGCGGCATGGTCGCCTTGCCCACCGTCGAGTGACACGGTGCGTTCGCCCTGCGGGGTGCAGATGGTGATCAGCGATCCGGCATTGGCCGCGAAATCCGGCATGATGCCGGGGGCCAGCAAGGCGCGCAGGGCAAGCGCCAGCAGCAGCAGCCACGCCATGGCCCCGCTCACCGCCCCCATCCCTTGCTGTCGCCCGCTGCCGATCATGCCTCTCTCATAAAGCCGGTTCGTTGTGGTCGCCTTGCGGCAGGTCAAGCCGAACGCAGCTTTCGCCAGCCGGCATCGAACGCCAAAACCATCAGCAGGCTGGCCCCGACCATGGGGAACAGGATGGACAGGCCGACAATGGCGGGCCAGAAGCCCCAGGGGATGCGCCGGCCCGCCAGATGTTTCGGGGCGCCGACACCGCTACCGACCGGGCGGCGCTTCCACCACATGACCACACCCGTGACGACCGTCATCACGATAAGCAGGCAGGAAGTCAGCCCGATCAGTTGGTTCAACAGCCCGAACTGCCGGCCCATATGGGTCATGGTGTTCCATTCGACGACCTTGCCCAACGGGCTGTACCGGTCCCAGCCGATATCATCCAGCACCTGACCAGTGCTGGGGTCGATATAGAGTGTACGCTGTTCCTGGGCCCGATCCGGGATCATGGAGGCCATGTAAAGCCCCTCCGGCCCCTGCGGATAGAACAGGCGCAATTTCGGCCCGGTCACGCCACGCTCGGCCAGCATGGCCATGACCTGATCGATGCCCACCGGCCCGTCCCCGCTACCGGCCGGGGGCAGCGCATTGCGGACGGCCCAGGGGATGTCGCGATTGTTGGGATCGTGCGGCGGGCCGGCGTGATCCTCCTGCGCGCCGCCATGGCCGGCGTGGGGATCGACCGATCCCTTGCGCGGTGGTTCCGCCCCGAAATTGGGCGTCGGCGCCGTGGCCGCCGACAGGGTACCCAGACTGGCCAACTGCCCACCCCAGAACCCGGCCCAGGGCAGTCCCGACAGGATCAGGAAGGCCACCAGAACCACATTCAGAAAGGCCGGGACCGCATGCAGGTCGCGCCACCAAAGCCGCCCCCTGGCCGTCAGACGTGGCACCAGCGTGCCGCGCAGCGTCGCCCGTCGCGGCCACCACAGGAACAGGCCCGTCACCAGCAGGACAAAGGTCCAGCAGGCGGCCAGTTCCACCAGCCAGTCGCCGACCGTGCCGACCATCAACTCCCCATGCAGATCGCCAATCACCGTCATCAGACGGCGGTCCGTGCGGATGCTGCCCTTGATGGTCAGATCATAGGGATCGACGAAGAAGGTGCGGGCCGGCCCGTCCGGCATCCTGACCGTCCATTCATGCGCCTTGGCCGGGTCGCGACCGGGGATATAGCGGGTGATCCGCCCACCGGGCACCGTGGCCAGCACCGCCGCTTCCTGCGCCGATGCCGACTGCATCGCCGCCTGCGGCGTCACCTCCATCAGATCGGCATAGACGATGCCCTCAATCTCCCGGTCAAAGAGATAGAGGGCACCGGTCACCGCCAGCATCAGCAGGATGGGGGCCACGAACAGCCCGGCATAGAAATGCCAGCGCCAGACGGAACGATAGAGCGCTGCCCGCCGCTGCCCCTGTTCAGTGGCTTGCGCCACAATATCCATATCAGGATTGCTCATGGCCCCTGCCCCCCTTAGAACCGCACCGTACCGCGCAGCGCCACCTGACGTGGGTCGCCCGGATAGACGGCCAGCGCCGTACCGGTGCCAGTGAAGTAGCGCTTGTCCAGCAGGTTGCTGGCCGTCAGGTCAAAGTTCCAGGCCCCAATGCTGTAGCCCAGGCCGGCATCGACCAGGGTATAGGCCTCCAGCACCTTGGGCCCCGCATTGACCAGCGACCGGCTGCCAACATGCGTACCGCCCAGGCGCAGCTCCAAACCCTCCACCGGCAGGGCGATCCGGCTGTTCAGCGTGGCCTGGAAACGCGGCGTGTCGGCCAGGCGGCCTTCGTCACCATCATTGCTGCGGACCACCTCTGGGTCCATGAAGGCGGCACCGGCCTGCAGGGTCCAGCCATCGACCACCGACACCTCGCCCTCGATCTCCAGCCCGCGCACGCGGGCTTCGCCATTGCTGATCTGAAAATCGGGATTGTTCGGATCGGTGGTCAGGTAATTGGTGCGGCGGATATCGAACAGCGCGGCGCTGAACCGTACGCCGTCGCCGGCATAGCGGATGCCCAATTCCTTCTGGTTCGATTTTTCCGGATCGAATGGTGTGCCGTCCGCCGACCGGCTGCCCAGCACATTTTCCAGATCAAAGCCGGTATTATACCCGCCATAGACCGACCAGGCGTCTGTCAGCCGGTAGGTGGCGCCCACCTGCCAGGTAAAACCGTCAATGGAGGATTTATCGACGGCACCGTTGTAGACAGAGGTGTAGTCAATCCAGCTCTGCCGCGCACCCAGCACCATATCGAGCCGGTCGGTGAGACCGATCAGGTCCTGGAAATAGACAGCATGTGTATCGGCATCGCCGACACTGGCAAAGGCGAAGGTGCGGGCCGGTTGCACGCTGTCAAAGGTGTAGTCGGGGCGCAGGACGTTGATATTCCCGACATTGGTCAGGTTATATTGCAGGAAGTCGCTGCGTTCGGCCCCGAACTCGTACCCGCCCAAAATCTTATGGGTCACGGCACCCGTCGCGACGGTCCCCGACAGGTCCAACTGGGCGATGTAATATTCATCATCCTCGGCACCGGTGCGGCCATTGCGGGTCAGGGTGACATTGTCGGCCAGCATGGGGCGGACGCGGGTCTGCAGGAAGCTGGAATTGAATTCCTGATATTGCAGGCGTGGTGTGACGGTCCAGCCGCCCCCCAGATCCACCTCTGCCCAGGCCTGAACCAGGGGGGCATCCGCATCCAGATACCCGACATCCGGTTCACCCAGGAACAGGCTGCGGGCCAGCGGCTGCACGCCATTGGACTGGATGGTACCGATGACCGGCAGGCCGGGATTATTCAGTGTCCGACGCTCGATATACTCGGCCACCAGATGGGCCGATACAAACTCCGCCGGCTTCCAGGCCAACGACAGCCCGATATTCTCGCGGTCCATGTCCTGGAAATCCACGAAGGTGCCGGACCGTTCGATCTCCCCCGTCAGGCGGGCGGACAGGGTGTCGGTCAGCGCACCGGTAATGTCGAAACTGGCCAGTTTCTGATCATCGCTGCCCAGCAGGACGGACACGCTGCCGGCGAGATTTTCCTGCGGTCGCTTGGTCACCATGCTGATGATGCCGCCGATGGCGGAATGACCATAAAGCACGGCGGACGGGCCCTTCAGCACCTCGATCCGCTCCACATTCGACAGGGCCGAGGGGTCCACATCCTCGTAATAGCGCTGGCGGATGCCGTTGCGCATCTGATCGGCCGCAAAGCCTCGCACACGCAGGCTGAAGCTCTGATAGCGGGCCACGCGGCTGTTGCCGACGCTGGCCGACGGGACGGCGCGCAGCGCGTCGCCCACACTGCGCACACCGGCATCGGTCAGTTCCTCGGCCGTCAGGACCTGCACCGACTGCGGCACCTTGGCCAGCGGGATTCCCGACTTTTCACCGAAATCACCGCTGATCTTGGTGCCGGTGACGATGACCTCGTCCGTCAGGTCCTTGGCGGGTTCGGCCCAGACAGGCAGGGAAAGGCAAAGCGAAGCAGCACCGGCCAGCAGGCGGCTGCGGAATTGGATAGACATGATGAAACCATGAATTCACAAGGCTCCGGCATCCCTTTCAACGGGAAACCGGCAGCGGCGTGCCGAGGCGGCACTGATCAGCGGGGCAAGGGCCCCTTGCTAAGGGTGGTCAGGCCGCCACAGGCGGGCCGCGCGCCGCTGGTGGGCGGCAAAGCCATTGCGGGCCACCCGTCAGCGACAGGGGGATGCCCTGCCGCAACCGGCGCGGTGGCAAGGCGACGAGCAGCAACACAAACAGCAGCAGCGGCGACCAGGTGCCCAGCATGGCGAAGGCGCACAGCCCATCCTGATGCGTGTCCGCCGGGGCCGTATTCTCGTCGTCCACCGGCACCACCCGCTCCCCGATACTGGAACAGATGACCAGGAACCCCTGCCCGTCCGCCGCATCGAAGTTCGGCATAAAGCCGCCGGGGATCATGCCGCGCAGCAGCAGGGCGCAGAACAGCACCATGCCGGCCAAGTGCCGCATGCTGAACAGTCCGGTCCTGAGTACGCGCGTTTCCATTCGCCCCTTGTGACGGCAACGGTTCGCCGGGTCAATATTTGACCGCTGCGGCATTTGCTGCCTTATGCTGCAAGCCTGTGATGGCTGCGCTGTCGGCGGTCGGACAGCAGACCCCGCGGCCATTCCAGACCCACCCTGCCCAGGGCATAGAAGGGCACCCAGCATAGCCCCGGTCGCCTGCGCGCCGGCTACCCCCAGCGGCGAGAAGTGGCATACAAGAAACTGAAAGGTAGAGCGTGTTTCCGGTCAACGGAAATACGCATTAATCAGGACCACAGGTTCTGATTAATGCGGACGGCTATCATCAGGAACGGGGCCGGCCCGGCACGATCATCCGCACCCGGTCCGCCTCATCGTCGCTGCCGGTGACGATGGTGCGATAGCCGCCACCGGGATCGACGCGGACCACGACATGACCGTCGCGGCTGGCCATGCGCCGCACCAGCCGGCCCATGGTCTGTTCGGCGGCAGGCGACAGGCCGGTTGCATAGATCGCCCGGGGACCGGGATAGATCCGTTCGTTGAACAGTTGCTCCAGGGTGGAGATGCTGGGATGCGCCGCGTGCCAGGCTGAAATGATCCAGACCCGGGCCGCCAGCGTCCGCACCATGGCGGGGCCGGCGGCATCGAACATGCCGTGATGGGGGGCGACGGCGACATCGACAGGCCCGGCGACAGCCGACGCCGGGGACAGCGCATCCATCCACGGCCGGCCGCCGCCATCGGCCCAGTCCGTCAGGTCGCCACCGTGGAAGTATCGGAACCGGCCGCTGGACAGCCTTATCGCGGTGGAGCAGGAATTGACATTGGGATGGTCGCCGTGGGCCAACTGGTCGCGCGGGGGGAAAACGGCACGCACGGCCTCGCCCTCACCGGTCCAGACGATTCCCTTGGCGGCCAGATTGCGCACGGCGAACAGGGCGGGGTCGCCGCCATGGCAGGGGCAGATCTGCTGGCCGCTGCCCGCCTGAAACCGCTCGACATGGCCGCCGCGCGCCGCATGGTCGCGGATGAAGGCTACGTAATTCTCCGACGCGTCCTTATCCTCGAACGGCGGATAGCCGTAATCGGGATAGTCGGGATCGATGATCCGGGCCACGGGCAGCAGCGACGCCACCTCCGCAACGCCCGTCAGCCGATAGGGGCGGCCGGGCGCCTGGGGCGTCTCGTCTCCCACCCCGCCAATATGGTCTGGATGCAGATGCGTCACCAGCAGCATATCCAGCCCCTTGTGCCCCGTATCGGCCAGACGTCGGGCGGCATAGCGGGCGATCCATTCGCCCGCCCGCCGCTGCGGTCCCGGCCGGGCCGGCAGCATGGCGGGATCAGGCTTGGCGCTGGCCCCGGCATCGATCAGCAGGCTGGTCCCATCGGGGCCGATGACCAGCGTGGCATCCCCGCGCCCCGTGGCGATATGGTGGATGTCCAGCAGGCCCGGCCGCCAGGGCGACAGCGGCTCCCCCACCCGGTCGACCCCGGCGGTGTTGGACAGGACCGGAACCGGGGCGGCAGCGACCGCCGCCAGCCCGGCCAGGATCGCGCGGCGCGTCAGGAATGGCATGATCAGAAATCCCAGGTCAGGCTGACGCCGAATGTGCGCGGTTCCCCCAGATATTCGGCCAGCACCGTCTGGGTCGACGGGGTCAGCAGGTAATCCTTGTCCAGCAGGTTGCGCACGAAGGCCGTGATCCGCCAGGGCCCGTCGGCGGGCGACAGCCCGACGGACAGGTTGACCAGATCATAGGCCCGTACCCGCAAATTGGGATCGGCAGACGCGCCGGTGAAATAGCCCGAGGTGCGGGAATAGACCGCCGTACCCGACAGCGCCCCCCAATCGCCCAAGGGTGCATCGACCATGGCCGACAGGGATATCTTGTGACGGGGGGAGGAACTGAGCGGATTGCCGGTATAGACGGCCCCGCCGGGAATGATGAAATCATCATAGCGGGTGTCCAGCAGCCCATAGCTGCCAGCCAGCGTCAGTCCTTCGACGGGGATCACGCGCGCTTCCAGTTCCACGCCCTTGGACGTGGCCTCGGCGGCGTTGGTGATGGTCAGGATGCGGGTCAGATTGTTGAAGAACAGTTCCTGCTTGTCGGTGTAATCCATGCGAAAGGCGCTGGCATTCAGGCGCAGCCGCCCGTCCACCCAGTCGCTTTTCACGCCCGCCTCGACATTCTCCACCTTTTCCGGATCGAACGGGCGGGTCAGCGCCGACAGCGTGGCGGCGTCGGTATTGAAGCCGCCGGCCGTATAGCCGCGCGAATAGCTGGCATAGGCCAGGAAATCGCGGGTGGGTGACCAGCGCAGGATGGCGCGCGGCGTCACCTCGCCCCACGTCGCCGTCAGACCTTCCGCCGCGAAATTATTGGCGGGTCGCAGCAGGTCGCTGCGCGCCAGCGATGCCTGCTTGCGGTCATGGGTATAGCGCACGCCCGCCGTCACCGAGAGATCGGCCGGCAGGTTCAGCGTGCCGTCGGCGAAGACGGCCAGGCTGCGACTGTCGACGCGCTGGTCGGCCGTCTGGTGGGTGACCAGCGCGCCGGTGCGGGCCGCAAAGGCCTGGGTGCGCAGTAGCCGCTTGGCCACCTCGTCCAGGTAATAGGCGCCGACCAGGAAATTACCTTGCTCCCATAGCGGGCTGGCAAAGCGCAACTCCTGAGAAAAGGCGCCGACATCATCGGCATCGTCGCTGACCAACTGGCTCTGCGTGCCCGTCAGGAAGCTGTAATTTGCGCCTACATTGGAATAAAGCTCGCCGGTCTGCGCATGGCGATAGGCGGTGATGGCGGTCGCCTGTCCACCCATCACATCCCAATAGAGCCGAGCCGAGCCGCCCTTCTGCGTGCGGTCGAAACGCTGCGCCACGCCCAGTTCCGAGGTGCGGCGGTTGCCATCGTCGCCAGCGGCGATGGAGGACAGGGTGCGCCCGCCATTGCCATCATCGCCGTAATCGGCGGCCAGAAGCAATTCCAGGTCGGGCGACAGGCGCAGCCGGGCCTGGGCGCGCAGGTTGGCGCTGTCCAGGTCGTCCTGTTCCCGGCCCGTCAGCCGGTCGCGACCATAGCCATCATGCCGACGCCGGGCCCCGGCCAGACGGAAGGCCGCATCCTCACCCGCCGGTACATCCAGCAGCCCCTCGGCCGCGCGGGCCTGATAATTGCCGATGGTGCCGCGCAGCCGGGCCGCCAGCTCGCCATATTCCGGGCGGCCAGTATCCAGCAGGATGGCGCCGCCCGTCACGTTGCGGCCGAACAGCGTGCCCTGCGGCCCGCGCAGCACCTGGATGGAATTCAGTCCGAACAGCTCGAAATCGGCGGCGCTGTTGCGCGGCACGAACACATCATCAACGACGATGGCCACCGGCTTGTTGACGCCGATCTGGGTGAAGGTGTTGCTGGCGCCCCGGATAGCGATGGTCGGGCTCGACTGGTTGAAGGCGGAGACCAGCAGGCCCGGTGTCACGCGTGAGATGTCGCGCAGCCGTTCCAGCCGCAACGCATCGACGGCACCGCTACCGAAGGCCGTCACGGCCACGGGCACATCCTGGCCGCGTTCCGCGCGGCGCTGCGCGGTCACCAGAATCTCCCCCAATTCCAGTCCCCCACCATCGGTCTGCGCGCGGATCGGCAATGGCTGTGGCTGGATGATGATCGCACCGGTCGCTGCATCCACCCGCCAGGACAGGCCCGACCCCGCCAGCAGCGCGGTCAGCGCCTGTTCCAGGCTGGTGGCGGCATTGACGCCCTGGGTCTGGCGCCCGCGCACCAGATCGGCCGGATAGAGGATTTCCCGGCCACTGTCGCGGCCCAACTGGGTCAGCGCCAGGTCAAGCTCCTGGGCCGGAATGGTGATGGGCGGCATCTGCCGGTCCTGCGCCATTGCCGGCCCACCGGCCAGAAACGCCATGGCGGAAATACCCGCCAGGATATGGCGGCGAAGGGAGCGACGAAAATCGGGGCTCATTGCAGATCCTTTGAACTATCGACCATTCCCGGTCATGTCATTGTCAGGAACGTCGGCCCGGATCACTCCCTCAGCAGAATTTTTTTGTTATTTTTATTACAGTGCTTTGGGTTTCAATATTGGGTTTCCTTCCTTTGTCCGCTCCATCTCCAACGGGAACAGTTCCGTCATCAGGCGGGCGAAGCGCTGGGGATCGCCGACGCGGAAGGTGCCGCTCAGCCGGTGGCGGCCCGTGGCACCATCGGCCAGCAGGATCGGCCGGCTGGCATAGCGGTTGATCTCAACCACCGCCTCGGACAAGGGAGTATCCTTGAAGGTGATCAGCCCCTCGCGCCAACTGGTCAACGTGCCCACATCGTCCGTCCTCACCCGCACCGGCTCGCGCGGTGCCGCGACCAGCACCTCGCCCGCCGAAAGGGTCTCGACCTGCGGTACGACGCCGGGCGGCAACCGTGCTTCGACCCGCACCGTACCTTCCAGCATCGACACCTGCACACGGGCAGCGTCCATGCGGACATCGAAGATGGTGCCAACGGCCGTGATGGTCCGGTCGCCCGCCTCCACCCGGAACGGGGCCGTGCGGCCATGCGCCACCGTGAACAGAGCCTGCCCGCGCAACAGCCGCACCGTGCGCGTGGTCTCGCTATAGGCGACCTCGGCCTGGCTGGCAGTGTTCAGCACCATCACCGATCCGTCAGGCAGGGTGATGGTCGACCGCTCGCCCACGGCGGTGGCATAGCGGCCGGTCTCTGCCAGGGTGGCCGTCGCCTCGGCAACCGGCTGCGCCGGCTGCCCGCTCTGCTGCGACAGCAGCCAGCCGCCTACGGGAAGGGCCAGCAACAGCACCGCCGCCACGGCAGCCAGCGGCGGACGGTACCGGGCCAGCGGTTCCGGCCGGGCGGCCAGGGCGGCCCGGCGCAGGGCCATGATTTCCGCATCCGCCGCATGGGCGGCCAGGATCGCCAGCGCATCCTGTGCCGCGGCCAAGGCTGCGGCATGGGCGGGGTCCGCCGCCAGCCAGTCATCAAGCTGCCGGGCCCGCGCCGGGGTCAGGCCCTGTTCGGCCTCCAGCGCCCAGCCCGCGGCGGCGCTGGTGGTGGCGTCGGCGGGGGCTGACGGCTGACGGTAATCGTTTCTCATAATGACCGCCCGGCGCGAGCCGCCAGATGGGCCAGCGCCTTCAGCACATGTTTCTCGACAGCACTGACTGAGATACCCAGCCGCCGCGCGATCTCCGCGTGGCGCATATGCTCCAGCCTGGCCAGCACGAAGATATTGCGCGTGCGCTCCGGTAATTCCAGCAGCCCGGCCAGCACCAGCCGCAATTCCTGACGTCCCTGCGCCACCTGATCGGGTGCCAGGTCGGGCACGGCGTGATGCTGATCGTCATAGGTGTCGTGGGCATTGCTCAGCCGGACATTGGCCCGCCGCTGTTGATCGACGGCAACCGACGCCGCCGTTTCGAACAGGTATCCTGCGACATTCTCCATAACGGCCAGACCGCGCCGGCGCGACAGCCGCACGAATACCTCCTGCGTGGCATCCTCCACCTCATGCACCGACAGGCGCCGGCGCAGGAAATAGCGGCGCAACGCCGGCCGGAATTCCTCCGACAGGCTGGCGACCAGGGCCTGGTCAGCCATCTCCGCTTGCTGGGGTTTCGCCATGATCCTCTGCGCCGCCGGCCACCGTGAAGGGGATATTCCCTGATCAGGAACGTTGCCGGCACATTGATCCTCATCATCGCCAACAGAAATATATGCTTGGTGCACATAATCATTCTGAGGTCTGATGCAGAAGATTGCCTGGGGCCGGCCCCGGTTCTCTTGGGCGGGGCGTGCGTTCAGGCGCCAGCCGTGCCTATGCCGCCTCGTCCGATCACACGGCGTTGCGCGTGATGCGAATCCCCAGTTTCTTCACCCGATGCCACAGGCTTCGTTCGGTGATGCCCAGACGGTCAGCGGCGCGGGCCTGGATGCCGCCGCATTCGCGCAAGGCCCGGGTCAAAATCTCCCGCTCCACCCGTTCCAGTTCCTGATCCAGGTCGGCGGGCAGGGACTGCAACCCGGGTTGAGCCAGTTGCGGCCGGTTTTCAAACAGATAGGGCGGCAGATCCCCGACCTCCACCACCGGCCCCTGAGCCACGATGACCGCCCGTTCAATGCAATTCTGCAATTCCCGGATATTGCCTGGCCAGCGATAGGCCTCCATTGCGGTCAATGCCGGCTTTGAAAGACCCGTCAGACGCTTGCCCATGGAACGGGCGTAACGGGACAGGAAATGGGTTGCCAGGGCCGGAATGTCGCCCGTCCGATCCCGCAGGGCGGGGACAGTGATGGGGAAGACATTCAGCCGATAGAACAGATCCTCACGGAAATTGCCCTTTTCGGTTTCCCGGCGCAGGTCGCGATGGCTGGCGGCGATGAAGCGGACATCGACCTTGATGGACCGGGTGCCTCCCACCATCTCGAACGTCTGCTCCTGAATGGCGCGCAGCACCTTGGCCTGCAAGGCCAGCGGCATATCCCCGATCTCGTCCAGGAACAGCGTGCCGCCATGGGCCAGGGCGAACCGTCCGTCACGCGCCGCCACGGCCCCCGTGAACGCCCCCTTCACATGCCCGAACAGCTCGCTTTCCATCAGGTTCTCCGGGATGGCGGCACAGTTGACGGCAATGAAGGGCTTGTCGCGGCGCTGACTGTTGTCGTGGATGGCCCGCGCGATCAGTTCCTTTCCGGTTCCGCTTTCGCCATGCAGCAATACGGTGGCCCGGCTGTCGCAGACATCGGTAACCTGTTTCAATACCTGCTGGAACGGGGGGCTGGCGCCGATCAGGCTGCCGAAATCGAACTTGTCGCGCAGTTCCTGGCGCAGACGGCGATTGTCGTCTTCCGCATCCCGCAGTTTCAGGGCGCGGGAGATGGTGGCAACCACGTCATCCATCTCGAACGGCTTGGCGATATAGTCAAAGGCGCCTTCGCGGATCAGGGCGACCGCGTCACGCACCGAGGCATAGGCGGTCATGATGATGACGGGCAGTTCGGGGCGCGCCGCCTGCAGGCGGTTCAGCAAATCCCGGCCCGTAGCCCCCGGCATGCGCAGATCTGTCAGGACAAGCCGTACCCGGTTTTCGTCGAGGAAGGACAGAGCGGCGGCGACGCTGTCCACGGCATGCGCGTCAAGGCCGCGGGCCTGCAGCCCGGCCGCCGTCACTTCGCCCAGGCGCGCCTCATCATCGACGATCAGGATCAACCGCCCCTCCTTCGTCCGGTGGCGCCGATGGCAAAATCAGGGTGAAGCAGGTGCCTTTGTCGGCCACGCTGTCGAAGATCACGCTGCCGCCATGCTGTTCCACAATATGGCGCACGCGCGCAAGCCCCAGTCCGGTGCCGCGCGGCTTTGTCGTCACGAACGGGTCGAACAGGCGATCATGGATTTCCGGATCCACACCCCGACCGGTATCCGCGATATGGACCGAAACCTTGTTGCCTTCGCGTTCCACCTGAGTAGTCAAGGTGCCGCCATCGGGCATGGCGTCCATGGCATTCAGGATGATGTTCAGGAACACCTGATGCAACTGCTCGGCATCGGCCTGGATGATGAAGGGGCCGGGGGGGCCAGGGCTGACCACCTTGATACCCCGCTGTTCCAGGTCAGGGGCGGCGAAGGCCAGGGTATTCGCCAGTTCCGCCGCCACATCCACCGGCCGTCGTTGCAGGGTGCGGGGGCGGGCAAAATCCAGCAGATCCTGCACCAGATGGTCGATGCGCCCCACTTCATCCAGGACAAACCCCACCAGTTTTTCCCCCTCCGGGGGCAGGTTGGACTTCATGCGCAGGACCTGGCTGGACGTCTTGATGATGCCCAGCGGGTTGCGGATTTCATGCGCCAGCACGGCCGCCGCCTCTCCCAGGGTGGCCAGTTGCTCACGCCGCCGGACCTGCGCCTCACGCTCCCGCATCACTTCCAGTTGCGAGGCCATGGCGTTGAAGCCGGCGGCCAGTTCCGTCAGCTCGCCGCCGCCTTGGACGGGCACGCGGGCCTGGAAATCCCCCTCCCGCACGCGACGCAAGGCGCGGGTCAGGCGTACCATGGGCTGGGAAATCAGCTTGGACAGGGATAGCGCCACCAGCAGGGCGACTACGGCCGCCACGCTGGCCATGGCCAGGAACAGGGGCAGCGGGCGTACATGTGCCAGAAGTGACAACTGGTTCGCCACACGGCAGGAGACGACCCCCACCAGCCGTCCGTCCAGATCGCGCAGGGAGGCGAAGCCGGCAGCCAGATGTTCATCGTCGGGCTGCGCCGCGGCAAAGCTGCGCGCACCGCCCGACAGGGTGTCCAGCACCCCCGGCGGCAGCGGCTCGCCGGTGCCCAATTGTACCGCCTGACCATCGGCGACAGCATAGACCTCGATCACCAGGCCGGGGATGCTGTCGGCCATGTTGATCATGGTCCCGTCCCAGCGGTCACCGACGAAGGCGTAATAGCGCTTGCCATCCCGTTCGAACCGCTGCGATGCCCCCATCAGCAGGCGCGGCCGCCCGTCCTCGTCCTTGAAGGGGAAGAATCCGCTCTGCTCCCCACGCGGCAGCCAGGCGCCATCGCCCACGGGCCGGTTGGCAAACAGCACATGCCCGTCATTGTCATAGACGACGACGGCGTCATAACCGACGGAGGTCAGCAGATGGGCTGACAGGTCGATCAGGCCCCGGTCCAGGCTGCTGCTGGCCATGCCCAGATTGGCGGCTACGATGCCGGCGGCCTGCCGCGCCTCCATCTCGTCATCGATGGATCGTTCGGCAAAGAAGGTGGCCGCCTGCACCAGCCAGCGTTCCATATTGTCGGCGAACGCGTTGGAGATGATGTCGGCCGCGATGTAGCAGGCGATCAGGACAGGCAGGGCGCCCACCGCCACAAATGCGATGGCCAGGCGCCGGCGCAGGCGCATGTCGGGCAGCAGCGATCGGCTGAAATCCCCCAACGCCAGCTTCATGCCGTTTCCTCCGCGTCGGGAGTCAGGCGGGCCCGCAACTCCGGGTCCCAGCGATCGAAGGCCAGCCACGGCGCCAGCCGCCGCGGCAGGCCATTCAACGGCCGGATGCGGCAGCGGACATGGATGGAGGAAGGAACAAGCATGCTGCCGAACCGAAGCTTGGACGCGTAGGCGGTCTGTCCGGATTGTAGCAGGCGGCGTCCGGTTTGCAGCGCAAAACGCACATTCTCCATCCAACTGATGGCATAGAGATTATGGTCGCGCGCCAGCGGATATTCCATGCCCAGAAACTTGTCGATCACCCGGTCATCGCCCAGCAGCAGCAGATTGAACGCCGCCAGCCGGTCACCGATCCAGTATAGGACGAACCGCGCCCGGTCACCGAGCGCCGCCGGCACATCGCGGAAATAACCGGGCGGCAGTTCCTCGAACTCTCCATAATGCAGGGTGGAATGGGTGCGGGTGCTGTCATACAGCGCCTCGATCTGCGGCAGCAGGTCAGCGGCCGCTGCGCGATGTTCGATCCGCACCACGGGGCCCGACGCCTTCAGCTTCCGCCGGATGTCCTTGCGGGTGCCGGCTGACAGCCGGGCCAGATAGGCCGCTTCCCCCGTCACGCCATCCAGGTCCAGGGCGGCCACCGGCAGGCTGTTGATTGCGGTGAACCCGCCTTCCGCCAGCAGGGGGGACAGCCACGCCGCCTCCGGCCCCGCCACGTCCTTGAAGGCCAGCAGCCGCGCCTTGCGGCGGGTGGCTTCGCGTTCCAGCAGCGACAGGAAAGCCATGGTGGCCCACAGCCGCTGTTCCGCCGACAGGCCATGGCGCAGGGCGACGGGGCAGCGCTCTGTCAATGCCGATCCCACCCCCAGCAGCCGCCAGACCATCAGCCCAGGCAGCCAGCGGGACAGTGCGCGCGCCAGCCCGGCGGCCCGCCCCGTCTGGAACGGCGTATCCAGCCGGTATTCCATGTCGAACAGGGGGGCGGCCATCATCAACCCGTCTGCGTCCATGACGGCTGCGACGGGGGTACCGCAGGCCTTCAGATAGGCCCAGCCTTCGGCCTCTCCGGGAAAGCAGGCATCCCATTCGGCTTGTGGCAGACGATCGATGCAGGGCAGGACCAGGGCGCGCAGTCCAATGTCATCCGCCATTGGCCACCTTTGCCGGCAACGGTGCCTGCGCGGGCTTGGAATAGGCGTCGGCGGCGAAACCGGCCAGGAAGCTGTTGACGCGGGCGGCCACCAGATCACGTTGCCGATCGACGGTGACCAGATGATAGCTGTCATCCAGCACCATTGCCTCTGCCAGCCCGCCCAGATGCCGCAGCAGGTGGAAGCTGTTGGACAGATTGGCGAAATCATCATCCCGGGCATGGACCAGCAGTGTCGGCTGACGCACCTGCCCCATGCGGGGCTTCACATCGGCCGTCAGGCGCCACATCTCCCGGATGGCACCCGATGGCGTGGACAGAAGCCCGCCGGCGGCACTGTCGCCACTGTGCATGGCGCGCACGACGGCCGCGCGGATACGTTCATCCTTGATGCCATAGGGCGGTCTTTCCACAAACGACAGGCGCGGCCCGATGGGTGTGTGGATCAGGATGCGCAGCAGAAACCCGTACCAGGGGATGGACCAGCCATCATAGCGCAGGGTGGGGGCCAGCATGATCACGCCCTTCACCCGATCCGGCTGCATCGCCCCCAACCGCGCCGCCAGCAGCGCGCCCATGGACAGGCCGCCCACGATGATGCGGTCGCAATCCTGTTCCAGTCGCGTCAGCCCCTCCTCCACGCTGGCGTACCAGGATTGCCAGGATGTGGCGGCCAGTTCCTCTGCCGTGCCGCAATGGCCGGCCAGATGACAGCAGAAGACATCCGCCCCGGCATCCCGCGCCTTGCGGGCCAGCGGCTTCATCTCCACCGGCGTGCCGCCCAGCCCGTGGATCAGCAGCAGGCCCACGCGCCTGCCATTGATGCCGCTACCGGTCATATGGATGCTGCGATCGATCGTCATGTCGGCCAGGTCCTTTCCCGCGCCATGTCATCGGCCATCGCCAGGATGCGCCGGTTGGTCGTGTCATTGATGGTGCGCGTGCGGGCGGGGTCATTCACCGGCACGGCCGGCCGGTCGGTGGCCGACAGGAACCAGCGGAACGGGTCACTGAACAGTGGCGGGGAATAGTCGCCGCAGACATCCATACCCAGCAGGCGCCGTGTCCGGGCCAGTTGCTGGATCAGGCCCAGCACGGCGTCCAGCTTCATCCCCCCCTGATCCCAGTTGGTGATGGCCTCCGCTTGGGTCAGCACATCCTTGTCCAGCGACACCCAAAGCCCGCCCGGCGGCAGCCGCCGGTCTAGATCGTCGCAGAATTCCTGCCAGTCTGCCTGTTCCAGATTGCGCCAGTGGATGGCGCCGTTGCGCGTCTCGCAGCCCGGGCCGTTCACCGGCCGCCCCCAGACGCGGCTGGGATCGGCGTGCCAGGGATGCACTTCCAGCCGTCCGGACCGCACGGCCGCCAGATTGGCGAACTGCCATTGCGGGCGCACGAAATCATCGCTGGCCGGGCCGATGGTGACGATGCGCTGCACCGCCTTGTTCTCCAACGCCCGGTTCACCCAGGCCCCGCAATTCCAGGTGGCGGGAAATCCCGTCCAGTCCGGGTGATTGTCGAAATGCAGGACGCTGACCGGCTCCGTCACCTGTTGCAGGAAGAAGGCGGCCAGGTGGTGATAATCGCCCGATCCGTAGAAGATCAGCGGTGCCGCCCCCGGTGTCGGTCTGAAAGCATCATCAATCCGCACCCGCAATGATCGCAGATTCCGGCTTCCGGCCACGATGCGCAGGCGCTGCCCCAGGTCGCGGGCGGTCACCAGCACAGCGTCGCCATCGCGCACCCGGCGCGACAGGGCCGGCTGCTGCGTCAGCGATCCGTCCAGGTCCAGCACCAGGCACGGCACCATGCCAGACATCCCTTATTCCGCCGCCGCCGCCGCGACCGGGCCGATGGCTCCGGCCAGCCAGTCCCGGAACAGCGGGGTCAGATCGGCAAATCCTGTGAATGGCACATGCGGAATGGCATTTTCGCGGCAATGCGCGGCCAGCTTGCCCTTGGCAAAGACCTGATCAGCCGATCCCGCCCCACAGAAATCCGACCGTCCGTCACCGATCAGGACCGTCAGCCCGCCGCCCTTGCGCTGCCCGGCTTCCAGGCAGGCACATTTGCAATTGCCGGCAGCGGTGGCGCATCCCGCATTGGCATAGGGGAAGGTCAGGCGCCATTGGTCTTCGCCCACCGGTTCCATGCGGTTGGACATGACGGGGGCCCGCACGCCCAGCCGGCGCATCACACCGCGCGCCACCACGTCCAGCCCGTCCGACAGGATGGTGAAGGGCAGGCTCCATTGCCGGCACAGATCGACAAAGCCGATGAAGCCCGGATCGACCGCGATGTCTGCCACCATGTCGGCCAGGGTCTGGGGCGTGACGCGCAGCAGCGACACCTGCCGGGCCATGCATTCGCGCGACCCGATTTCCCCGCGTTCCCAGGCCTCTTCCACCGCGTGCCATTCGGGCAGGGCGAAACGGTCAAGGATCACATCGGTCGTGTCGGCGGCGGAAATGGTGCCGTCGAAATCGATATAAAGATGGGGAAGCGGGCGCATGGGGCCATCCGTCCTGGCATTCACGTCATGCTCACTTCCGCAAGGCGCATGCCATGGCTGCCAATGGCGGATTTCCGCGCCCGCCCGGTCCGATGTCTCCCCAAAGCTACAAAATGCGGGCTACAAAATTTGTAGCTTCCCCCCGGATGCGAAGGGGCGTTTCCCGCCTCGCCACCTGTGAAAGGCCCGGAAATGTGGGAAGTCCGCCACGGCTTACACGCTGGCACAGCCGATGCACTGTCGCTGCACGGGCCCGGTCACGAACCGGCCCCCATCTTTTCTTTCGCAGGTGTCGCAGCATGACCCAAAGCTACTGGCAGCCCGACCGTTACCGCCGCAGCGCCGCCCTGTTCGCCAAGGCCCGCAACATCATTCCCGGCGGTGTCAACAGCACGGCACGCGCAACCTGGGCCGGGTGGGACCCGCACCCGCTTTTCATCGATCATGGTACCGGCTCCCGCGTGACCGATGTCGACGGCAATGAATATATTGATTACCTGCTGGGCCTGGGCCCCATGCTGCTGGGCCATCGTCCGCCCGCCGTCACCCAGGCCGTGGTGGATCAGATCGAACGGCGCGGCACCGTCTTCGCCCTGCCGGCGGCCGACGAAACGGTGCTGGCAGAGAAGATCAACCGCGCCATCCCCAGCATGGAACGCGTCCGCCTGTGCAATACCGGCACGGAAGCCGTGCTCTACGCCATCCGTCTGGCCCGCGCCTATACCGGAAAAGCCAAGATCATCCGGTTCGAGGGCATGTATCACGGCTTCTCCGACGGGGTGTACTGGAGCAAACATCCCAATCCCGAAAGTGCCGGCCCTGACCGCACCCCGCGGCCCGTGCCGCAGGGTCCTGGCCTGCCGTCCGGCATTTCCGACAGCCTGATTATCCTGCCCTGGAATGATGTGCATGCCCTGCGCGAGACGTTGCAGCGCGAAGGCGACAATATCGCCGCCATCATCACCGAGCCCATCATGTGCAACACGGGCTGCATCCTGCCGGAGAACGGCTATCTGGACGCCATGCGGACGCTCAGCGAGCGTCACGGCGTGCTGCTGATCTTTGATGAAGTCATCACTGGTTTCCGCATCGCGCTGGGCGGGGCACAGGCCCATTACGGCATCACGCCGGACCTGTCGGTCTTTGCCAAGGGGTTGGGCGGCGGCTTCCCCGTCGCCTGCATGGGCGGCCGGGCCGACATCATGGCCCTGGTCGAACAGGGCCGCGTCTCCATGGCGGGCACCTACAACGCCAATGGCATCGCGGTTGCCGCCGCCAATGCGGCGCTGGATGAACTGGCCCGGCCGGGGATGTATGAACATCTCTACGCCGTCTCCGATCGGCTGCGCGAAGGATTGACGCGGGTCATCCGTGACTTGCGCGTGCCGGCGCATGTCGTCGGTCTGGGACCAGTCTTCCAGGTGTGGTTCTCGCGGGAGCCGATCCGTCATTACCGCGACGCCGCCCGCCATGCCGACCACGACGCCTTCCGCCTGTGGTGGGAGGGGATGTTGAACCGCGGCGTGATGTTCCATCCGGGTGCTTACGAAAACCTGTTCGTGTCCTTCGCCCATTCGGTGGATGACGTGGACCGCACCCTGGCGGCTGCCCGGGAAACCCTGGCCGAAATGCTGGTCAGCTGAACGGGTCCGGCATGTTGAAGCGTCTGGCTCTTCTGACCGTGCTGCTGGGTGGCACGACCCTGGCGGCACGGGCGGGAGCCCTGGCCGACCTCCTGGTCATGCCGGACATAGCCCTGTCGGCAGGGCCGGGTCTGGTCATTTCCCCGCAATATCCCGGCGGCACCGGTGGCCACCTGCAGCCCTATCCCTATATCGACGGTCATATCGGCGATTATATCAGCTTCGACAGCCAGGACGGTGTCCGCCTGTCCCTGTTGAAGAAGGAAGGGCTGGAAGCAGGCCTGGCCGCCGGTTACCGGGCGGGGCGGGGCACGCATGACATGCCGGAGACGCTGCAGTCCCTGCACGGGGTGGAGGAGGCGGTGACGCTGGGCGCCTTCGCCAGCTACAACATCGGGCCGTTTTCGCTGGATATCCAGGGCTTGCGCGATGCGGTGCCCGGCAAAAGGCGGCTGATGCTGGAGATCGACGCTGATATCAGCATCCCTTTCGGCGATCCGGCCGACCGCCAGGGCATCTCATTCGGCCCCTATCTGCAACTGGCCAATGGCGGCTACCAGCAGGTCTATTTCGGCCTGGATGCCGAACAGGCGGCGGCAAGCGGCCTGCCTGCCTTCCATCCGGGGGGCGGGGCGCTGATGGCCGGCGTCAATCTGGACGGTTCCCTGCATCTGGCGGGCCGCTGGTCGTTGCGGGGTTTTGCCAATTGGGGCCGCCTGCTGTCGGATGCCGGCCGTTCCCCCCTGGTTCGCCAGGGCGGGTCAGCCGATCAGTTCACGGGCGGTCTTTTCTTTGTCTACGATTTCTGACGGGTGCCATGTCGAACCTGGCGATCATCCTCTGGCTTCTGAACATGGCGCTGGATACCGGCGGGCAGCTTGCCTTCAAGCAGGCGGCCGGTGTCCCCGGTGACGGGCTGGACCGCTGGCGCGCCATGGCCCGCCAGCCCTGGCTCTGGATGGGCATCGCCTGCTACGCCGGTGAATTCCTGGCCTGGACGGCCTTCCTGTCGACCGTTCCCCTGTCGCAGGGGGTGTTGCTGGGGTCCATCAACATCATCATCGTCATGGTCGCGGGCCGGCTGTTGTTCAACGAACGGCTGAGCCGCCTGCGGGTGGCCGGCATCACCATGATCGCCATCGGCGTGGCCTGCGTCGGCCTGGGCGGGGGGGCATGATGCGGCGCTGGATCATTGTCGGCTTTGCCTTCCTGCTGGCCTTCGACGTGCTGGCACAGCTTGGCTTCAAGCTGGCGGCGGAAGCGGCATTGCCCGTCGCAGCCGATCTGGGCTGGCTGCTGCGCCTTCTGGCCCATCCCGGTGCCTATATGGCTGTGGCCGGATATCTGGGGGCCTTCTTCACCTGGATGTCGCTGCTGAAGCACGCACCCATCGGCCCGGCCTTCGCCGCCTCGCATCTGGAAGTGGTGGCCGTCATGCCCTTCGCCGTTCTGCTGTTCGGGGAGACGATCAGCTGGCCCCAGATGCTGGGGGCGCTCGCCATTCTGGCCGGTATCCTGTGTCTTGCCCTGGACGAGGGTCATGCCGCCACACCTGAACCATGACACCTGGCACGAATTGCCGCCCACGGCGGGCCTGCCGGTCGGCTGGCAGGACCTGCTGGCCGGATTCGGCGCGGCCAAGGGCGGCTTTGCCGTAGCGGCCGCGCGTTTCCTGGGCGTGGATGAACTGCTGCTGACCTGTTCGGGTACGGCGGCCCTGGTGCTGGCCCTGAAAACCCTGGCGCGCGACAGCGCCCGACGGGATGTGGTGGTGCCGGCCTATACCTGTCCGCTGGTGGCCATTGCGGTGGCCCATTGCGGATTGCGGCTGGTCACCTGTGATCTGGCACCAAGTGGCATTGCCATGGACGTGGGGCACCTGGAACGGCTGGTCGGGCCGCAGACCCTGGCCGTGCTGCCCACGCATCTGGCGGGCCGGGTGGTGCCGGTGGACCCGGTTTGTGCCCTGGCCGGACGCCATGGCGCCTTCGTCATCGAGGATGCGGCCCAGGCCTTTGGTGCGATGCAGGACGGGCAACCCGTGGGCACCCGCGGCGATATCGGCTTTTACAGCTTGGCCGTGGGCAAGGGCCTGACCCTTTATGAAGGCGGCCTGCTGCATGCCCGCGATCCTGCCCTGCGCCAGGCCCTGGCCCGCACCGCGACCGACATCCTGCGGCCAGCCCCGTTCATGGAGCTGCGCCGCTGCCTGGAACTGGCGGCCTATGCGCTGTGCTATCGGCCGCGCCTGCTGCCGCTGGTCTATGGCAGGCCACTGCGCCGTGACCTGCGCCGGGGTGAAGCCATCGCGGCGGCGGGGGACCATTTCGGGTTGGACATCCCGCTGCATAGCGTCGGGCGCTGGCGCCAAGGCGTCGGACAACACAGTCTGACCCGGCTGTCTGCCTTCCTGGATGCCAGCCGTGACCGCGCCGTAATGCTTCGCGATCAATTGGCCGGGATCAAGGGCGTCACCGTTCTGGACGATGCGCCGGGCGCGCAGGGTGTGTGGCCGTCATTGCTGCTTCAGCTCCCCGACAGGACGGAACGTGATCGGGTGCTGTCGGCCCTGTGGGGGGCGGGCCTGGGTGTTTCGTGCCTGTTCACCCACACCTTGGCCGACTATCCCTATCTGGCCGGCATCGTTCCCTACAGCCCCAGCCCCCGCGCGCGCCGGTTTGCCGCCACCAGCCTGCTGGTCGGCAATTCCCCCTGGCTGCGGCACGGAGATGTGGACCGGATCATGGCCGTATTGGTCGGGCGGGGAGAGACGGACTGAACTGAACCGCGCCGGGATTGTCGGCGGCAAAAGTTCGTGAGTCATGACCTCAATAACTTGGGGGGCAATCTCTCCGCCCTCGGGCAGCACCAGAAGGCCTTGCAGGCAACCCAGAAGGCCGTCGATCTTTACACCAAGCTCGCGGACAGAAACCCGGACGCCGTCCTCCACGATCTGGCGCGATCTCTGCCAGTCCTCGGTGACATTCAAAAATCTGACGGAAGTAGTGAGGATTTGTTGACAGCAGTCGCTTCCTATCAGCAAGCGGCGAAGATCCTTCGCCGCTATTACGCGGCCCACCCTTCCGTCTTTGAAGGGCTGTGGCAGGCCAATCCCCGAGGTTTAGTGACGACAATGCAGGAAGCAGATTCTTCTGATGTAGAAATTGCTGCCGTGCTCACAGCACTTGGCGTAGGGTTGACCGTCAGCGCGTAGCGCGCTTCCACTGTGCTTCCACGTTGGTTGCCGCTTCCGCGCCGCAGACATCAAAAAGGCCAGCAACCGATCACGTCCCCGTGCGTGGTGTAGGAGCGGCGTTGTCATCGCGCTCTCCGGCT